>CAZRRU010000144.1:0-28513 GCA_964602635.1 uncultured Gemmatimonadota bacterium
GCGCCGGGCACGGAGAGCGGCCTCGAGACTACGATCAGGCTGTTCGCGGACAGCGAGGCCATCGAGATCACGCACTGGTTCGACAAGACGCAGACCTATGAGCCGGAGGCCGTGCTGCTGCGGTTTCCGGTGGCCCTCGAAAACGCGGGAGCCGTGATCGGTGGAGCGTGGGGAGCGTGGCGGGCCGAGACCGATCAGCCACCGGGGGCAAACCGGAACTATGCCACGGTCGAGCGCTGGGCCGACCTGCACGACGATACGGGCGGACTTCAGGTCGTGTCGGTCGACGTACCGGGAATTCAGCTCGGCTCCATCGGCACGGACCCCATCGCGGCCGGCTGGCGGCACGTGACCGACCCGAAACCGGTGCTCTACTCCTACGTGATGAACAACTATTGGGAGACCAACTACCGGGCAGCCCAGGACGGACCGCACGAGCTGCGCTACACGCTTCGGCCGCACGCCGGGTTCGACGAGGCCGCCGCCGAGAGGTTCGCGTCGGAGATCGCCCATCCGCTGGTGGTCCACTCGACGGACGGCACGTCGCCCGTTTCAAAGCTGCCTCTGGAGCTCGCGGCAGGCCGCTCGATCGTGACGCTGCTGCGGGCGTTCGTAGAAGGTCAGGAGTACCTGATCCGACTGTACAACCCGTCGGACGAGGCGGACGAAGTCCGATTCACCGGGGACGACGGATCGCCTGTCGGCTCAGTGATTCACACGGATCCGTGGGGCGAGCCGCTCACGGTAGAAGACGGCTCGGAGACCGCGCGCGCGGCGGGCGAGATCGTGCTCGCTCCAAGAGAGGTCGCGACTTTCGTGATCCGACCGTGAGTTCGACATGATGTCGTGAACTGGGACAGGGGCCGGGGGTACGAGGCCCAGCAACCAGAGTCTTCTTCGACCCGGACATGAACCGATGAGCCATCTGACCGTCCGTCATCCCCTGCTGAACGTGCTCGCTACGGCCTTCCTGGTAGCGGCCTGCGACTCTCCTGCCGACCCTCAGCCCGTGCAGAAGATCGAATCTCTGCCGCGGGCGCTTACGACCAGTGAACTGGCCCTGATCGAAGGGGGCGAGGCGTTCGCGTTCGACTTCCTGCGAGAGGTCGTGCGTGAAGAGGATCCAGCGGCGAACATCTTCGTGTCTCCTCTCAGCGCGTCGATGGCGCTCGGCATGGCTATGGAGGGCGCCGAGGCCGGGACGTTCGAGGCGATGCGCGCCGCTCTCCGGCTCGACGGTCTCGGCCGCGAGCAGATCGGTGTGGCGTACCGCAGCCTGATCGATCTCCTCTCCGACCTCGATCCCACGGTCCGGGTGGAGATCGCGAACTCGGTATGGCACCGGGCGGGTTTCGTTCTTGAAGATGACTACGTGAGCGAGGTGGAGCGTGATTTCCTGGCGCGAGTCGAGGCGCTCGATTTCGCCGACCCGGGTGCCGCGGATGTGATCAACGCCTGGGTAGACGAGGCGACGGAAGGTCTGATCGATGGAATCGTGGATCCGCCGATCGATCCGCTCACCATGGCGTTCCTCATCAACGCGATTTACTTCGAGGGAGCGTGGACGCTGCGGTTCGATCCGGATCGGACGACGCCCGGCGACTTCCGGCGCTCCGACGGAGCTACGGTGACGATGCCGTTCATGTCCATGACCGACCGCGTGTTTCCGTACGCTCAGACTGCCGACTATCAGGCGATCGAGCTTCCCTACGGCGGCGAGGCTTTCGTCATGAATGTCGTGCTTCCGTCCGAGGCCGTCGGCGTCGACGCGTTCGTGGAATCGCTGGACGCCGGGTCGTGGGCCGACCTCGTCAGTGGCCTGGCAGACACGGAGCTGCTCGTCGCGCTCCCCAGGTTCCGGCTCGAGTATGACAAGAATCTGAACGAGGTCCTGAAGGCTCTCGGCATGGAGGTCGCGTTCGACGAAGCGGCGGCCGACTTCTCACGCATGCACCGGGACGCGCGGAACCTGCAGCTACACATCTCCCGCGTGAAACAGAAGGCTTTCGTCGAGGTCGACGAGGAGGGCACGCGGGCCGCGGCTGTGACGTCGGTAGAGGTGGGTGTCACGTCTGCCCCGCCCATGTTCCGGGCCGACCGTCCGTTCGTGTTCGCGATCCGGGAGCGCCTGTCCGGAGCCCTCCTGTTCATGGGGGTCGTGCGGGACCCGTCCGCCGGCTGAGGGTCCCGGACGGGGAGCGCGATGCGCGGCACTGGCCGCCATCCGGTCAGATGTGCATCGTCCTGACGTATGTCCTCTGCCGGGGAGTGTGAAGCGTGTCGCAAATGACCACCCGAGCTATCCGCATCGAGCGTCACGGGGCGCCCGATGTGTTCGTCGAACGCGAGATCCCGCTGCCGGCGCCGGGCCCGAATGAAGTGCATTTCCGGGTGCGCGCGGCCGGGATCAACTTCGCTGACCTGTTCATGCGGACCGGGCTGTACGATACGGTGCCCCCCCGGCCGTACAGTCCGGGTTTCGAGGTAGCAGGTGAGATCGTGTCGGTAGGCGAAGGCGTCGAGGACTGGTCGCCCGGCGATCGGGCGGTGGGCCTGATCAGACACGGTGGGTATGCGCACGACATAGTGGTTCCGACTCGGAATCTGTTTCATTACCCGGACCGCCTGTCGCCGACCGAAGCCGCGGCGATTCCGGTCGTCTTCCTCACGGCCTGGGTGTGCCTCTCCGAGTGTGCGCGCGTGCGACCGGGCGAGAAGGCGCTGATCCTGGGCGCTGCGGGAGGCGTCGGATCTGCCGCCGTGCAGCTTGCGGTGCGGGACGGGCTCCGGGTGATCGGCACGGCCGGCACGCCTGAGAAGCGAGCATTTGTCACCGACGAACTGGGCGCGGAAGCCTGCTTCGATTCTCGGGGCGACTGGGAGCCGGACCTTGAGGGGCTGCTCGGCTCGCGAGAACTGGACGTGGCCCTCGACGCCACCGGAGGCGAGGCCACGGCAGCTTGCCGTCGGCTCCTGGCGCCGCTCGGCCGACTGGTGTTCTACGGGATGAGCGCCGCCCTGCCGACCACCAGGAAGAACTGGCCACGCGCGGCGGTGGCGTGGCTTCGGACTCCGCGCATCCACCCCATGGACCTGGTGCAGCCGTGTATCGGGGTGTTCGGGGTCCACCTGCTCCACCTGCAGGAGCGTGAGGGGCTGCTTCTCTCGGGGCTGAACGAGATCTATCGTGGAGTCGAGGCGGGCGAGCTCAGACCGATCGTAGACTGCACATTCCCGCTCACGAGAGACGGGGCCGTCGAGGCCCACCAGTACATCCACGATCGGCGCAATCTCGGCAAGGTCGTGCTCGCAAACTGAGGAGTTCCTGAACGCAGGGGATGATGCACGAAGCCCGCGGCGCCTGGCTCTGCGCACGCGGACTTCTCCGGCTCCGCGACTCCGCGGAACCGGGTAGAGGCGAGACTACTACATCTCGTCGGGCAGTAGCGACAGCTCGGGTCGGAACATCGCGTCGTTGTGCTCGAACTTCCGCATCATTCCCATCGACTTCATCATCAGCTCCTGGCCGGCCTCGCCGAGGATCTCGTCGACCTCGTCGCTCATCATGTAGTAGGCGCCGGCACTTTCGGCCGGTGTGATGAGCACCACGAGCGGCAGGTCTTCACCGGTCACGGCCTGGTAGGCGGTCCACCCGGAATCGATGCCATATTCCGCGTAGAGGGCCGCCCACTCCTTCAAGACTTCGCCAAACTCGTCTTCCATGCCGGGTTTCGGATACAGCCAGTCGTAATGCCGCACCGGCATGTCGGGCGCGGACTCGAAGAATCCCTCGGGGTGGTATGACCCTTCCAGCATCTCGACGTAGAAGTTCGTGGAGCTGTGCTCGACAAGATCACTGGCCTGCATGGCCTGCCACTTCTCCCAGCCGATCTCGTTGACCATGCCCATCCACTGCTCGTTCAGCTTCATGAAGTCGGCCATGCTCTCCATGGGAATGGCGTAGCTGTAGCCAATCTCCGGACCCGAGAGAGTGTAGTAGACCATATCTGCGGGAGCGTTGGCCACGATCACCTCGTGCATCGCGGCGCTGTTCTCTTCGAACGCGGCCACGTTGGCCGGCGCCACCTGCTCGGTGAACACGGCCCACCAGGTGGGCCCAGCCTCTTCCTCCTGCGCAGCGAGACTCGCCGGCAGCAACATCAGAACTGCGAGGGGGAGCAACATCCATCGCTTCATGCGGACCTCCTTAAGCAACCTCGAAGGGGGCGGCGGCTGAGCCAGAGCCGCCGTGGTCGGGACGACTGTAGAATACCCTGATTCTCGGAGATGTAAACCAGCGATCGAGCGCGCGGTCGTACGGGAGGCCGAACGTCAGAACGGACCGGCCACTTCCGCCTCCTCGATCTCGGCTTCACACAGCTCGAAGAACTGGCAGCGCGGGCAGTTCCGCGTATCGTCGCGAAGAGGGAATCTGTCGCGCGGCAGGGCCTCGTTGCGGACGGGGTCCGCCAGGTAGGTGCGCATGGCGGCCACGCTGTCCGCGATCTTCTCTCGCTCCTCAGCGGAGTCGCGATCCGCGATGGGGACGCTGGTGGAATCGCCCGTGCTCAGGTATTCGAGGCGGCCGATCACAGGACCCGGCGGGAGGTCTCCCCGCTCCTGCAAGTAGATGGCGTAGGTGCGAAGTTGCGGGGCGTGGGAGGCGTGGCGTGCCCCGGTCTTCCAGTCCACGATGCGCCAGGCGTCGCCGAGCCGGTACAGCAGGTCGGGCTGCGCGTACATCTTGACGCCATCGAATTCGACGAAGTCCAGCCGATCCACCTCTTTCACCTCGACCATTGGCGCTTCCACCGCCTCCCGGAAGCTCTCCGAGGCCAGCAGGTGGCGCAGACACGCGTACAGCTTGTCACGGATCTGCTCGATGAGGTCTCGTGAGGGGCCGGAGCCGCGGTAGAACTCCATCAGCATGGTGAGCTTACCCGGCCGGCGTTCCCATTCCTCCCGCTGCTGGGACATCAGCCAGGCCCGATTCAACCTGGTCCGTCCTTCCTGGATCAGGTCCGCCGCCTCGGGAACGGCTCCGCCGCCTCTGGCCCGGAGAACCGATTCGGCCGCGAGCTCGTGCACGATCGTGCCGAGCACCATGTACAGGTTGGTGATCTTCTTCAGCCGCCAGGCCCGGCTGGCCTCTTCCGTGGCCTCGTCCAGCCAGCCGTTGTGAGAACCGTAATAGTGCCAGTAGTACTTGCGCGGGCACTCGCGGAACGTGGAGCGCCGGCTCTGGGACCAGGAAAAGTCGGGATGCGGACGGATCTCGAAAGCCATGTCCGCAAGTTCGCCCAACCGTGTGACAGCGACAAGCGAGCGGCGGCTATCCCTCCAGGGACGGCCCTTCTCCAGGCCGACTCCCCGCCTCCAGCTGCTGGCGGAACGACTCGGCCTCGACCAGGCGGTCGATTTGCTGCCCCTGGTCGAGGATCGCCTGCTCCAGGCGGCCAACCCGGTTCGTCAGGTCCTCGGCTTCGGCCTGCGCCTTGCCATGGATCGCACCGATGACGTCCCGGACCAGTGGCCGCAGAACGAAGTGCGTAGCCACTGCCATGATCGGCACGCCGAAGATGAAGAAGATCGCCAGAATCGGGATCAGCAGTGCGAAGTCGAACACGAGCCCTCCATGTGCCGGGGTCCGCTTACTCGGTAGCCAATGCGACGAACGAGTCCTTCGGGATCCAGCCCATGCGTCCGAAGCCCGCGATGTAACGCACGCGCTCGGCCCGAAGACGGTAGAACGAGAAGTCGGGAAAGTCGATGAACGCCGCAGCGGCCGGGTGCGCCTGGAGGTAGGCGTCCCGGTACTCGGCCCGGTCCTCGACGCGTTCCGCCCGCCCCACGATCGTAGCCCTCGGCTGCGTGAGGGCATCGGGCGACCCGATCGCTGGTCCGATGAGCAGCGATCCCCGCGGGTCCGCGTCGAGGTTCTTGCGGTGCTCCGCCAATCCACTGAGGAACAGAACCGCGTCGCCGTCGGCGAGCGGGAGGATGTCCACCAGGGAACCGTACGGCTCACCGCCATCGGGAAGAAGAGTGCACAGAACGCCGCGAGGACTTCCCGCTATGAGGTCGAGGGCCTCGCGAGCCAGGCCGGCCCTTCCCCCCTCTCCGTGTGCTTTCGCTTCGTTCATGCTGTGCCTCAGCGCTTCAACCGCGCGTATATGCCTGTCACCTCGCCGGACTTCAAAGTCTCGAGGTTGAACTTCCAGGTGAGAGTCTTCCCCTTCTTGGAAGTCGCGTTGTGTTCCTCCACGTCGAACGGGGATGTGATCGAGAAAGTCACCGCGAAGCCTTCGAGCAGCTTCTCGACCATCTCATCCGATACCCAGGGAACCTCATCCATCTCCTCGATCGGATTGATGGGCTCGCTGCGGATGATGATCTCGTCTCCATCCTCGATGATCTCGAGATCCTCGAACGGTTCCGAGTTCACGGGAGCACCCTCGTCGTCGCCCTCGTCGTCGGTATCCAGGTGGATTTCCTTCAGCTTGTCCACGTGGTCGAACGCGAAGCGCATCTTGACGGTGGTAAGCAGATCGTCGCGGTTCACGTTCGCGTATTCGAGGGTCACGCCTTCCGGCAGGTCCGGCTCGATCTCCGAGCGCATCGATTCCTCGCTGAAGTCCTCATCCTTGTCCATCTCGACGAGAATCTCCTCGCGAGCCGCCTCGATCTGCTCTGCCGAAGGTTCTCCCGCCTCGCCCGTAAACGCGTTCTGAACGAAGGCGGCCATGTAGGCCACGCGATCGAGATCGATCGCCAGATCGACATCGGCCGTCCCTGACATGTCCTCCTCGAGCGTGATCCCGTATTCGAATTGCATGCAGCCGGCCGCGAACCACGCGACGCCGGCGATCAGGATCCCTCGCAGGTATCTCATCACTCCTCCTGTTCCTGGCTGAAGGCCGGCAGTCCGGCCCGCGGCATCCTCAGTTCTAGCATACGATCGCCCCGGGGGAAGGTTTCGATGGTCGCGGCGCGCTTCAAGAGGCTTCGTCACGCGGCGGATGCCGTCGAGGCTGGTGGATCGTCTGATCGGACGTCGGCT
Source organism: uncultured Gemmatimonadota bacterium (assembly GCA_964602635.1). GTDB lineage: Bacteria > Gemmatimonadota > Gemmatimonadetes > Palauibacterales > Palauibacteraceae > Benthicola. The sequence goes on from CAZRRU010000144.1 coordinate 7,061, forward strand.
GGCACCCGCGGAGCAGAGCCGAACACCTTCTGCTGCGCGTGGTGCCGCTGGAACACGGAGAGCTTGAAGAAGACGAGCGACAGCAGTCCCGAACGGGCAAGACGGCGGCCGATCTCTCGAGCTCCCCCGCGACGCCCATCGGCGGCCAGGAACGCGCGCACGAACCTGCCCCAGCGCCGGAGAATGGCGTTCCACGAGTAGAACGTGCGGTTGATCGTCTCGAAGGCCTCGAACACCTCGGCGGGGCGCACTTTGCGGGGGGTGAATACAAGGTGGTCCCCCTCGTAGTGCGACAGGTCACGGTCGAAGATACGGCCCTCCGCCTCCACCTCGCGGTGGAACGGGGTGCCGGGTATCGGAATCGAGATCGAGATCAGAAGGGCGCTCGGATCGATCTCCTCCAGCCGGTCGGGCACACTGTGGTAGTACTCGGGCGTGTCCTCGTCGAGAGCCAGCATGAAGCCGGCAAACGTCAGGATCCCTCGTTCTTTGAGCTTCAGGAACTGCTCTCGGTATTCCTCCACCCTGTTCTGCCTCTTCTGGACTGCCAGCAGGCTGTGCGGGTTGAGGGACTCCATCCCTATGAACGCCATCGCGCAGTGGGCTTCCGACAGCAGGTCCACGAACTCGTCGTCCCTAAGGCAATTGAAGCTGAACTGGTAGCCCACGCCCCACAGGCTCAAGCGGGCGATTTCCCGCAACAGATCCTTCGCGTAGGCCATGTCCCCGCCGAAGTTGTTGTCGTAGATCATGGCCATCTTGCGTCGGACCGGGGACAGCGAGCCCGTGGCGGTAAGGTCCCGGATCACGTCCTCGATTGGCCGCGTTCGGTACGGAGCCCGTTTGATGTTCAGCTGGCAGTAAGTGCACGCGAACGGACAGCCGCGCGTCGCCTCCGTCACCACGGGCACGGAGTAGGCCGACTCCACCAGATCGTATCGCGGCGGAGGGATGTCCTTCAGGCTGGGTGCCAGGGGAGACTCGTACCGAGGTTTGAGCCGACTCGCGACGAGGTCTTCGACGACCCGTGCCCACACGGGCTCGGCCTCTCCCACGACCACCGAGTCCACGTGCGGAGACACCAGGTCGGGAAACGTGCTCGGATACTTGCCGCCCGCGACTACTATCTTGCCCAAGCGCCTGAAGCGCGCGGCGACATCGTACGCGTGAGGGGCACAGAAGTCCATGAAACTGAGCGCGATGAAGTCGGCGTCGGTCTCGTAGTCGATCGGACGTACCATCTCGTGCAGAACCTCCACCTGCACGATGTCGGGCGTAAGCCCCGCCAGGAGTATCCCCGACAGAGGAGGTGCCGGAGATCGGGCGAAGTACGACCGCTCCTCGCCCAGGTTTTGAAACAGCACGATGATCTGGAGCTTCGGCTTCGCCATCGGAGTCTTCCTCGCGGGATTCGTTGTCGACCGTCCTCACGCTGGCGCCACCGAATCAAGTGGAGGTCAAGAGACGGGCTTGACCGCTGCTTGACCGGACGCGGTGAGCGTGGATGTGGACGGCGATCCGCTCGGATCCCGGTGACCGACGACCGGAAGGCGAACGATGAAAAGCCCGCACATTCACGACCGCCACACGGCCCTCGGCTGGATCATGCTGGCCGGAGGCGCCCTGATGCTCCTGTTCTGGTCGCTCTATCTCAGCGGTGCGATGGAGCTCGGGCAACACGACCCCATGATCGCAGCGTTCGAATCCGCCTTCATCCTGGCGGATACGGCGCTCGGGTTCTTCTTGTGCGCGTCCGGCTGGACCCTGCTGTGCGGCAGTTCCAAGGGCCCGTACCTGATGGTTATCGCGGCCGCGATGAGCCTGTATCTCGGATTGCTCGACCTGGCGTTCTACGCCCAGGCAGGACTGTACACGTCGGTCACGGCCGGGGCCGCCTTCGAGCTGGCACTCAACACGATCTGTATCGCGGGCGGGGCTATCTGTCTGCGGTTCGGATGGAGGCTGATGCACGGAGGTCAGCCGGCGTCCACGCGCCACCCGGGCGTCGTCCCGCTGAGGCGGAAACCTGACCTGGAGGGCACTCCGAAGAGGTGGATCGGAGGTGCGGCGTGAGCGCGGGTGCCGTGCGTGCGCAGACTCCCGTATCGCTGGCGAGCGTGGCGTTCGCCAGGGCATACGTCACCACGATGCGACCATACCTGCTGTTCGTGTCGGGGATCACCGGAATCGTCGGCATGGCCCTGGTGCCGGGCGTGCCGGCAGGGGCGGCTCTGGGACTCGGCTTCGCCTTCTTCCTGTCATACGGATTTGGCCAGGCTCTGACCGACTGCTTCCAGATCGACACCGACTCGATCTCGGCACCCTACCGACCCCTGGTGCAGGGAATCATCAGGCCATGGCAGGTGGCCGTGATCAGCGTGGCCGGGCTGGCTGCGGTGGGGATCGCGCTCGTGGCCGCCCATCCGTGGAATCTGCCGCTCGTCGTGGCCTGCATCGCGGGTCTGTCCACTTACACCTGGTTCAAGCGACACTGGTGGGCCGGGCCGTTCTACAACGCGTGGATCGTGGCTGCCCTCATGTTTACGGGCGTCCTCGCGGGAATCGGCGCCGGCGGAGCCTACCCGCGGTCGGCTCTCGCGCTCGCGGGCACGGGCGTCGCCGTGTTCTTCGGGTATTCGAATTTCGTGCTGACCGGATACTTCAAGGACATCTCGGCGGACCGGTTGACCGGTTACGGCACGCTTCCCGTCCGCGCGGGCCGCTCCGTGTCGTGCGTGGTGAGCGACGGCTTCGCGCTGATAGCGGTGGCAGGCACCCTGTTGGCGGCGGAGGCCTCCGGGATAACGGCACGCGGTGCGACTGCCGATGTCGCCTTCCACCAGGCCGCGGGCGTCGTGGTTTCCGTGCTCCTGGTCGGAGCCGGAATCCTCGCCTCGGCCCTCGCGCAGATCCGGCTCCACTCGGTGAGGCGGGATGACGATGCCCACTTCGCCATCGTCCCGGCCGTGCACGCCTACGTGCTCCTGCTCACAGGCATTGCCGTAGCCCACAGGCCCGGCTGGACGCTGGCGCTCCTCTCGTTCGCCGCGATGTACCTGGTCACCATGTACTCGCGTCCGGTGCGCGAGCAGATCTGAAGGAGGTGCTCTCATGTTCGTCCTGGTGAATCCTGAAGCCGGCGGAGGCAGAGCGCTCGAGCGGTGGCGTCTGATCGAGGACGAGGTCCGGAGGCGTATCGGTCCGCTCCGGTGTACGGTCGCGGCCGGTCCGCTGGTCATGGAGCGCTGCGTCGTTCGTGAGCTCGAGAGGGGGGAAACGGACTTCGTGGCCGCTGGTGGTGACGGGACCGTCAACGCCGTGGTGTCGGCCCTGGTGGAGAACGCCAGCCCCGATGCGCTCCGGCAGATCAGGCTCGGCGCGGTGGGACTCGGGTCGAGCAACGACTTCCACAAACCGCTGAGCGAGGACCGAGCGATCGGTGCCATCCCGGTGCGCTTGGACTTCTCGCATGCATACATAAGCGACATATGCACATTGGATTACGCCTCACACCTCAACTTACGTATGAAGTGTGAATGGGTCATCAACGCCAGTGTCGGAACCACGGCGGAAGCGAACGCTTTCTTCAACCGGCCCAACCGCCTGCTGCGGCGCCTGAAGCGGGGCCTTCCGACCGTCGGGATGGTGTACGCGGCGGTCCGGGCGATTCTTCGCTATCGGCCGCAGCCGTTCGATCTTGCGGTGGATGCGGGGCCTACTCTCAGGACTCGGGCCCGCAACCTGGGCGTCGTGAAGAATCCCAATTTCAGCGGATCCCTTTGTTACGAGTCCCCGCATGAACGAGCCGGTGGCCACTTCTACGTCCACCTGATCGACGGAATCGGGCTCCCACGTCTCACCCTGCTTCTGTGCCGGCTGTTGCGTGGCCGTTTCGGCGGGCCGGGTACCCGGACGTGGAAGGCGCGGCAAGTGAGCGTGCGGGCAGCCCGCCCGTTCGCCGTCGAGAGGGACGGCGAGGTCATCCACACGACCGATGCGATCTTCAGGATCGTGCCGGAGGCGATTCGAATATGTTCATGACAGCGGTGGTGCACGAGAACGCGCTCGTTGAATCGCTGGTCCGGGCCCTTCCCCGATCGCTCGATCAGACCAACGGTCTGGGCGAGAGCGATGCCGAATTGCTGCGGCTGCCCGGAACCGATCGACTCCTCGCGATCACGACCGACGCGATCGTCGAAGAGATCGAAGCGGGCCTGTACCGGGATCCTTATCTCATCGGTTGGATGACCGTGATGTCGTCAGCGAGCGACCTGGCCGCCGTCGGGGCCGACCCGCTCGGGATCCTCCTGAGCCAGACCCTACCGGCGACCGCCGCCCCGGCTTTCCTGAATCGAATGCAACAAGGAGTGCGGGACGCGTGCGCCGCGTGCGGCCTTCCCGTGCTAGGGGGTGATACCAACCGCTCGGCCCGCCTGCACGTGGCGTCCTCCGCGGTCGGTACGGTGCCGGTAGCCGAGGCCATGCTTCGCTCGGGCTGCCGATCAGGTGACCGGTTGTTCGCGTCCGGTCCCCTGGGGATCGGGAGCGCATACGCGTTCGAGGCGCTCACTCGACGCGACCGGGAGCCGGACGTGCCGTTCCTCCCGATGGCTCGGGTCCGCGAAGGTCGGCTGGCTCGCCGGTTCGCCAGCTCGTGCATGGATTCGAGCGACGGTGCCCTGGCGACCCTGGACGAGATCATGCGACAGAGCCAGGTCGGTATGAAGCTCGAAGTATCCGTGGACGAGATTCTCCACCCCGCCGCGCGGCGAGTCGCAGAGGCGGCGGGTCTTCCGCCCTGGACCCTGCTGGCCGGACCGCACGGGGAGTTCGAGCTCATCTTCTCCGTCCCGCAGCATCGGTGCGGCGGCTTCCGCGCGGCGGCGGCCAGGTCCGGTTGGCATCCGGTCCTGCTCGGCCAGGCGCGCTCCCTCCCCGGACTCGAGCTCGGACCTCGGGACAGCTGCATGTCGCTGGACACAGGAGCCGTCCGCAATCTGGCGGGGGACGCCTCGCAGGGTATCGGCAGGTTCGTCGAAGGACTGATGAGCCTGGCGGGCGCCGGCTACTCGGGAGCGTGAGAATCCGGCAGCGTCACAGCTCACCCCCGCATCCCTTGCAGAACTTCGCGTCGGATTCATGGTCCTCCAGGCCGCACTCGGGGCATGCCCGGGTCGTCATCGCGCCCCGCGGCGCCCGCACGAGCTCCGTGGTCACGATGCCCGTCGGGACGGCAATGATCCCGTAGCCCATGATCATCAGGAGCGCCGAGAGGAACTGACCGAGGGGCGTGAGCGGAGCAATGTCACCGTAGCCGACCGTGGTGAGTGTGACCACCGCCCAGTAGACCGAAATCGGGATATTCGTGAATCCCGCTTCTTCGCCCTCCACGAGATACATCAGGGCACCGACGATAATGACGATCGTGAACACGACGAACACGAACACGAGAATCTTGCGGCCGCTGGCCACGAGCGCCTGTCGGAGCACACTGGCTTCCTGGACATACTGCACGAGCTTCAGGACGCGGAACACCCGGAGGATCCTGAGGACGCGCACCACGGCTAACGCCTGCGCCCCCGGGACGATGACGCTGATGTAGGTGGGGAGTATGGCGAGCAGATCGACGATCCCGAAGAAGCTTCGTGCGTACCGGGCCGGCTGGCCTACGCAAAGCAAGCGCAGGATGTACTCAATCGTGAATAGGACCGTGATCACCCATTCGACGGCACGTAGCTGGGGCCCGAAGCGCGCGCGCACGGGAGCCACGGTCTCGAGCATGACCGCTACGACGCTCACGATGATCGTGATGATGAGGGCGATGTCGAACGCTTTGCCGGCCGGCGTGTCCGCCTCGAAGATGATCTCGTGGGCCTTGGCCCTCCAGCCGTGCAGGTGGCCTTTCGGATCCTCGTGTACCCACTTGGGGCGCGCTGACTGGGGACTCATATGCTCTCGTCGTGCGGGAGGGACCGGATCGGCGTCCGGCGATCCAGCTGGCACGGGCTAATGTCGGATCAGGGCGCTCCCCTTCGGAACGTATCGCATGCCTCGACGCTGCCCGTCTGCAGGCCCCGTCGCAGCCACATCGCCCGCTGCTCGGACGTGCCATGCGTAAACGACTCCGGATTGGCAGCCCGGCCGGCCGACCGCATCAGCCGATCATCTCCGATCGCCGCGGCCGCACGCAGTCCCTCTTCCACATCACCGGCCTCGAGGATCGCCCCGCCGCCACGGCGGTCCATATGGTGGGCCCACACGCCCGCGTAGCAGTCGGCCTGCAGCTCCATCAAGACCGACAGGCGGTTTGCCTCGGCCCGGCTTCCGCTCCGGGCCTGGGCCTGGCGCACCGAATTCGACGTGCCCGCGATGTTCTGAACGTGGTGTCCGACCTCGTGCCCTACTACATAAGCCTGCGCGAAATCACCTGCGCCGCCGATGCGCTCCAGCTCGCGGAAGAACCCGAGGTCCACGTACACCTTCTGGTCGGACGGGCAGTAGAACGGCCCCGTGGCGGCGCTGTTAGTGCCGCACGCCGACTGTACAATGTCCGTGAACAGGACCAGCGTCGGCTCCCGGTAGGTCTGACCCGCGGTCGCGAAAATTTCGCCCCACGTGTCCTCGGTGTAGCCGAGCACCACGGTGACGAAATCGGCCATCTCGTCCTCGGCCGCGGTGGGAGCCCGGGTCTGGGTGGTGGGTGAATCCCCGACTACCTGGAGAAGGGTCGTCGGATCGCCCCCTAGCAGGAGCACGGCCACGACCACCAGGAGCGTCAGGCCTCCACCCATCTTCACGCCTCGACCAACCCGTTGGCCGCGGCGGTCATCGACGTTGGTGCTCCGACGACCCTTCTTCCAGCGCATCCGCTACGCCTCCGTCTCCCCCCGGCCTCAGTCCAGAGGAGGAATCCTCAACACCTGTCCCGGATAGATCAGGTCTGGGTTCTCCAGCATCGGCTGATTCGCCTCGAAGATGACCATGTACTTCATGGCATCCCCGTAGTGGGTCAGCGAGATCTTCGACAGCGAGTCGCCGCCCTGTACGGTGTACAGTACGGCCTCCGGCGCCGGCTCCGCCACCTCCATCCGATCGTCCACTCGGGCGACGCCCTGCACGTTGCCGAGGGCCAGGATCACTCTCTCGCGCGTGGCCTGATCCGAGACCTTGCCGAACACCGTCGCGGTTCCCTCATCGTAGTCCACGCGCAGGTCTTCCACCTCGAAGCCGTGACCCATGACGGCCCGGGCGAGGGCGTTTCCGCGCATGCGGTTTGCGAGGACCGGATCCTCATCCTCCATGTTTCGGCCGAGCTTGTCGATGCCCTCGTCGCGCGTGTCGTCTCCACCGCCGAACCCCAGCTTGGCCCCGGCTTCCTTTACGAAATCGAAGATTCCCATTATTGCGGCTCCTTGTGGTCGTTGTCCGACTCTGGTTTTGCAGAGTCTCTAGTTCTTCTTGAACAGGTTCCCGAGCAGGCTTCCACCGATCTTTGAGATGTCGCCGAGATCGAGCCCGTCTCCCTCACTGTCGATCAGGAGGCTGGCCAGCGACGCCAGGTCGGGGGCCGAGGATTCGGCGGCCCGGCGCTCGCCCGTCAGCATATCCGCCAGCCCGCCCGCATCCAGCTCCTGCTCCCTGCGCGCCTTGCCGAGCATCCCCATCACCATCGGAGCCAGGGTCGTAAGGAGCCGGCTCACCTGCGCCGGGTCCAGGCCACTGGACTGCCCGACCCCCTGCTCCACGGCCTGTTGCCTGCCCCCGAACGCGTGCTTGACGATTCCTGCTCCCGAGGTGATGGAAGGATCTCGGATCAGGTCGCCGAGGTTGTCGAGAATGCTCCCGTCGTGGTCCCGTTCCAGGGCGCCCTGAAGCGCCGCGGCGCCGTCGGGGCTGGAGGCGTTGCGTTGGAGAGCTCCGAGGAGCAGCGGCAACGCGGCGCGCGTGGCGTTCCGGGTTGCGGCTTGGTCTGCGCCGATCGCGTCCGCCAGGTTTGAGCTCTCCTGGCCGGTCACATCGGCGAGCATGCTGAACAACGAACTCATGTTGGGTTCCTCCCTGTGTGGATTCTGCCGCGTGGTGGATCGCAACGCCGGGCGTCCGATGCGGAGCGCGACTCCTGCAGCGTAGACATCAGGGGCCGGCGAAAGTCACATTTCGCAGGACGGATCAAGCTTCCGGGATGGGTCAGCGGAAGCTATCCTGCCGCCATGGAATATACTGTGCGGGTCGAGCTCCTGCCGGAGCATCCGGCGTTCGGGGATCCCGAAGCCGCCAGGGAAGCCCTCGCGCCCGCGCACCCGGGGGACGCGGGGATCGATCTAATCGCCTGCGAGGCAGCGGTTCTCGCTCCCGGCGAGCGGGCATTGGTGAGCGCCGGTATTCGCCTCGCTCTCCCGCCGGGGCTGGAGGCCCAGGTGCGGCCGCGATCCGGCCAGGCGCTCAAGCGCGGACTGACGATCCCGAATTCGCCGGGCACGATCGATCCGGGCTACCGGGGACCGGTCAAGGTCATCCTTCTGAACGCGGCGGCGGCGCTCACTTCCTCCGATCTCGCCCGGGTGCCCGGCCCCGAGTCTTTCGAAGACCGGCTGGCCCGGGGGATCGAGTCCCGGACGATCCGGATCGAGCGCGGTGAGCGAATCGCCCAGCTCGTGTTCGCGCGGTTCGTGCGGCCAGCGATCGTGGTCGTGGACGGGGTCTCGGCGGATACCAGGCGCGGCGAGGGTGGCTTCGGCTCGACTGGAACCGGCTGAGCCCCTTGAGCCAGAGACGGCTTCAGACAGGTAGCGACTCCAGGAAGCGTATCAACTCCTCGTGGGCCGGCCGCGCCGTGAGTATGTCCCGGTGACCGGCATCGGGAACGAGGACGACCGTGGCTCCCAGGGCCCGCGCCAGGCGCTGCGCCTGCGCGGGCGGGACGCGCGTGTCCTGCCCACCCTGCACGATCGTCACCGGGAGGCTCTCCTCCAGTTCCTGAGCCCGGGCCTCCGGATCGAGTCCGCGGAAGGACTCCCCCGCCCGCAGTCGCCACGACGGATGGAACAGGCGGGTCAGGAGACCGCCCGGAAGCCCGCGGGCCGAGAAGAAGCTGGCCGTGGTCTCGAACAGGTCCGCCGGGGCTGCCACCAACGCCAGTCCGTCGATCGGAGCCCCGAGCGCGCACGCGAGGATCCCCGCGGCGCCACCGAGCGAGTGCCCGACGACTGCGACACGCCGCCCCGGCCGGATCTCGCGGACGTGCTCGACCACACGCATCAAATCATCACGGAAATGCCGCACGGTCACTGCCGGTGCCCGGTCGCTGCGGCCATGTGAGCGCACATCGAACGCGACCACCGGCAAACCGGCCTCCAGAAGGGGCTGCGCCAGCGTGAGCATGACGCTCGCCGTGCCCGTCCAACCGTGGACCAGGACGGCGACGGGCGCCGAGCCGGTGGCGGCGGCCGGCTCGATCAGATCTCCCCGGATGGCGAATCCACCCGACTCCACCACGATGGGGGTGCATGGATGTCCGAGCTCGGCGGCGTCCCGTTCGGGTCCGCGGCTCGGCGGCCGCAAAGTCATGAGGGCGGCCCGGTCGACGAGCAGCGCGCCTCCCACGGCGGCCGCCAGAGTCCAGATCAGCATGCGCCCGAAGATCGACCCACGCGGGCTCGCTCGGCAACCCCGCCGCCTGGGCGAAACCTTCCGGCCGGAAAGTCGTACCACGAGAACAGGAGCCGAGCCCCTCTCTGCCGAACGCATCCGTTCCCGGAGGCAATGATGGACCCGTCAGGAGCAGTTCTTCGGTCCGCCCTCGTCCTCGTCGCCTGCGCCGCTCTGGTGGCCTGCGGCGAAGATTCCCCCACCGACCCCGGCGACGGGATCCAGGACCTCGACTGGAGCGCCGAGATGCAGCCCGGCCAGACGCTCGAGATCCGAGGGGTAAACGGTTCGATCCTGGCGCAGATGGCGCCGGGGAGCACCGCCCGCGTCACGGCCGACAAAGACAGCGATGACTCTCCCGTATCCAGCGTCACGTTCGAAGTGGTCACGCACGCGGGAGGGGTCACGATCTGCGCCATGTACCCGGACGTTTCAGGGGAGCCGCCCAACGAGTGCCAACCGGGCGGCGGGCAGATGACCGTGCGTGACAACGACGTCACGGTCGAGTTCGACGTGCAGGTTCCGGCGGGCGTCCGGCTGATCGAGTGGACGGTGAACGGGGACGTGCGCGCCGCAGATGTGCAGAGCGAAGTCGTGGCAACCACGGTCAACGGAAACGCGTCCATCGTCACGTCTGAAGTGGCCGGCGCCTTGGCGGTGAACGGCAACGTGGAAGTGACGATTGGCGATGCGGCGCCGGCTCAGAATCTGGACTTCACCACGGTGAACGGAAGCGTGACGCTCAGGGTCCCGGCGGATATCGACGCCGACGTGACCGCAACCACGGTGAATGGGACGATGAACTCCGACTTTCTGCTCGCGAACCCCGTGCCCGGACGCTGGACGGGAACGCTGGGCGCCGGAGGGTCGGATCTTCTCATGACCACCGTCAACGGAAACCTGGAGCTGAGAAGCGTCCCCTGATCGGGCCCGCTGCGGGCGGGAGGCTCTAGCCTCCCGCCCGCATTCACTGAGGCTTCAGCTCTCCGGGTTCTCCGGGTGGCCGGCCGCCACACAATCGGTATAGATGCGCTCGCCATCCTTCTCGACGAACGCCTCCGGGCCCTCCCCGCGGAAGGTGTAGGTGCCGTCCGAGAACTCCATCCCCGAAGCCGCCTCCTGCTCATTCAACTGGAATACCCCGTCGTCTGCTCGAAGCGCGGCCTGCCCGACGCCGGGAGCCACGGTCAGTGCGAAGCTCTTGTCGTCCGCGCACTGGTACATGATCACGGAAACCTGGCCGTGCGGCGCGTTCATCTCGCCCATGCCTTCGGGTGCTTCGCCGTCGGTCGCGGCCTGATCCGCCGGCATCTCGGCGGCTGCCGTGTCCGCCTGATCGTCCGCGGTCTCGGAAGCACAACCGGCCGCCCCAAGCAGCCCCATCCCCAGCAGGATCGTCGCGCTTCTCAGTATCTGCCTGCCCTGAAACATCTTCGCATCTCCGGTTGCGGAGCCCGCGCTCACGGCACGGCCCCATTTGACTGGCCTACGTCGCTGAATTGCGGTAACGAATCGCGGATGATACCGATTCGGGGCGGTGAGAGAAACCTCTGTCGAGCCGCTGACGTGACTGGAAACGTCAGAAGAGCTTTGCCGCCAGGTCCGGATCCTTGTCGGTCCGGGTCCCGATCTTGAGGAACGTCGAGAGTCGAACCGTGCCTTCCGCGTGCAGCGTCTCGTGGATGCGACGCACCGCCGCGAAGATCTCATCGAGATTTCCCTCGACGTTCGTCCCGTACGAGTGCAGCTGCGCGTTGAGGCCAGCCTCCCGGAGGATGGCGTGAGCACGCTTCACCTCCGCGCGCACGGATACGCCCGACCCTATGGGGATGACCTGGATCTCGGCTAACGCTTTCACGGCTCAGTCCCTGGCAAGCTTGGCCCTGAAGAGCCTGAGGATCTTGGGTCGAAACGGGTCCTCTTTCGGCACTTCCTCTATAAGCCGACCGACCCAGCGGAGGATCATACGATCGGACTCCCGGCGCAGCCGTCCGACCTCGGGGAGCCGCTCCAGCGTGACGAGCAATACCTCGGCAAGGTGGGCGTCCACGTAGTCCCACGACCGGCCGAGAAAGCGTCCGAGACCGTTCTTGGCCTCGACCGCCTGTGCGGCGCTCGTCAGCAGCGCGTCCGGGTTGGATGGCCAGAAGGCCCGTTCGTTCATGATCATCTCGAATCAGAAGGTACGAACGCCAAGGTACGAACGCAGGTGATGCACGGCCCGTGCCCCAACGTTCCTTGTTGCACCATAACTACTTACAAGACTGACGTTACGGAAGCGTTGTGTCTCGGCCACAGGCCGATGAGGCAACATACTGGATGGGGGACGCTGGCGGGAGAAGCGGAGGACGGTGGCTAAAGATCCCTGCTACGGAACCAAAGCCACCCTGCAAGCGTGAGCGCCGAGATCCACAGGAGGCTGCCCACGATCGGGGGGCCGAGGGCCTCGGCCGCGGGGACCGGACGATCATGCTGCGCAGCCCATTCGGCGACCCGCCGGAGCGCGTCCGGATCGTACTGGATGTAGTCCCGCAGCCGATTGAAGGTCATGACGGGAGCCCACTTCAGGATCGGTCGCAGACCCTCGAACAGACTTCCGAGGCCTCCGACCAGAAGCCGCTCGCCGAAAGCGAACCAGGCGAACCACACCGCCATCGCGGGTCCGGAGGAGCGGATCGCGACGGCCGCGAACAGGGCGAGGCTGGTGTAGCCGAGCCCCGTGAGGAACATGCCCCCGAGCGCCGATATCTGGGTGCTGCCGAACAGCGCGGCACCGGCAGACAGGTCCGTCCCGGCGAGGGCAAACGATCCGCCGACGAACACCCGGAGTCCCAGGAACAGAGCCGTCAGCAGCGGGAGGAGCAGCACCTTGGCCGAGTACCACTCCGTCTTCGACAGGCCGTCGATGACGTTCTGCCTGGCCGTCCGCCAACTGAACTCCGCGGCTACGAGAAGTATCACCAGGACGGACGCGAAGATGAAACCGATCATCACCTCCTCGCCCAGTATCTGGCTCCAGGCCTCCGGCAGGAAGAACTGATCCTCCGGGTCCCTGCGCGCCTTGCGGAACTCGGAGAACAGGTCGGCGAAAGTGATCAACCCGAACAGACCCAGAGTGACCCAGGTGGCTGGGCGCTTCCACGCCTTCCGCATCTCGCCACGGAACGCGGCCCAGATCACCGCACTTCTCCCAGTCGATGCCCGGCCTGATGCCCGATTCGAGTCGCCCCCGTGGCCTCCATGAACACGTCCTCCAGCGACCGCGCCTCGAGAGCCAGGTGGGAAACGTGGATGCCACGCGTGCCCAGCCACTCGTTCAGGGCCGCCATGTCGCCGTCTTCGAGCTCGGCCACCACCCTGTCGCCGCGTCGCCTGACCCACCGGGCTGCCGGGTATTCGGCCACGGCGGCCGCCAGCGCCTCGAGATCCGGAGCCCGCAGGCCGGCCACGCCGTGCGACGTCACGTCCGTCACGCTGTCCTGACGCACGATCTTTCCGTTCTGGATGATCGCGACGTGCGTACAGGTCCGCTCCACTTCCGACAGCAGGTGGCTGGACAGGAAGATCGTCTTACCGCGCTCGCCGAGGCCGCGGATGATCTCGCGGATCTCGCGCATTCCCTCCGGGTCGAGACCGTTTGCCGGCTCGTCGAGGATGATCAGCTCGGGGTCTCCGAGCATGGTGGCGGCCAGGGCCAGTCTCTGCTTCATGCCCAGGGAGTAGGCCTTGAACTTGTGCTTTGCCCTGCGTCCAAGGCCGACGAGGTCCAGGACCCGTTCGATTTCGGCCGAATCGCGGCGTTTGACGTTGGCGACGATCCTCAGGTTGTCGCGGCCCGACAGATACGGATAGAAGTTCGGCGTCTCCAGGGTCGCGCCGATGCGCTGTCTCGCCGCGTGCAGGTCGGCCGCGCTTGAGCCCCCGAACAGCTCGAACCGTCCGCCTGTGGGCATGACGATGCCGAGGAGCAGTCCGATCGTGGTGGTCTTCCCCGCCCCGTTCGGCCCGAGGAACCCGAACACCTGCCCGGGCTCCACCCGGAACGAAATCCCATCGACCGCGGTCGTCTTCCGATACCGCTTCGAGAGACCGAACGTCTGGATGATCGGATCGTCGGAGGCGCTGGTCATGCGCTGAAGAACGCGAACCGGATCAACCGAGCTTCAACTGGTCGCTCCGACCTCACCTTCGGATGACCATCGCCGTCACAGCGAGCATCACGATCACACCCACCACGATCCACAGCATCGAGTCGGCCGGCAGGCCTGACGCCTCTCCTGCGGACTCGCGCATGAAGAACAGCACGCCCACCAGGGCGGCGACTCCACCGGCCACCGTCATGCCCAGCACGCGGCGCGAATCCGGCGCGGAGTCAGAGCCGCCGGCCGCCACCCTCAGAGCCTGCTGGACGTCACCGGGCCGCGTGTCGGGATAGCTCCTCTGGAAGTCCTGGACGACTTTCTCGATCTGCGTCGCCAGCTCCCGGGCTCTGGGCGACACCTGTGTCCTGTCAGACGGGGACATGATCGGCACGTAGCTCATGATCATCGCTCGGCGGTTGTCGGTCGGCCGTTGACTACCTGTCTCTGCCACGACGTAGCTCACTTTAACGTCGCCCCATCGAGGCCGCGGCGCGACCCCGCCGGCCGGCAATTACGTCTCGCGGGGGCATTGCTTACCTTCGCTTCGGAAGTGCTGCGTCGGTGAGCTGGCATCGAGCTGTGAGCCAGCCAGTGGATTGTTGAGAGGAGGTACGGCCATGCCGGAGTCCTGGCTCGGATTCCCGAGTCGGCGTGAGTTTCTGCGCACGTCGGGCGGCATCGTGGGGTGGAGCGTTCTCGCGGCGCAGTTTCCCGCCGCCGCTCGGGCTGCCCGGGAGGCCCGACGGATCGCCTCGGGCGAGCTGCCACGTTCGCTCGTGGTCCTCAGTCCGGCCGAAGCCGCCGAAGTGGAGGAGATCTCCGCGGTCATCATTCCCACGGACGACACCCCGGGGGCGCGCGAGGCCGGTGCCGTCTACTTCATCGACCGCGCGCTGGGCGATTTCCTGTCGCCCGAGGCAGACGTGTTTCGCGCCGGTCTGAGGGACTTCGGCCGGCGCCTCGCTTCGGCTCACGAAGGAGCTTCGTCGATCGCGGATCTCGACGCTGCGGAAGCGTCTTCTTTCCTGCGGAGCGTTCAGGACACCGGGTTCTTCAATCTGTGCTGGGCACTCACGGTGTGGGGCACCTTCGCCGACCCGTCACACGGCGGCAACCGGGATCAGGCGGGATGGAGCATGCTGGGATTCGAGGACCGGCACGCGTGGCAGCCCCCGTTCGGTTACTACGACGCCGGTGCGCACGGGGGTAACGGATGAGGCGGCGGGACGTCCTGCGCCTCGGACGGTCGGAGGCTACGGTACGCTACCGGGACGGCGACGAAGTGGACTTCGTGATCGTCGGCTCCGGGGCGGCGGGCGGCGTGCTGGCCCGCGAGCTCTCACGGGCCGGGTTCTCCGTGGTCGTGCTGGAGCAGGGGCCCCGTCTGGGCGAGGCGGACTTCAAGCACGACGAGTACGCCTACTGGTTCCAGTGGGAGATCGCCGCCGACCCGGCGAGGAATCCGCAGACCTTCAGAACCTCCGAGCTCGAAGAGGCACGGGTACGGCCGCGGGTGCCTCCGGCGATCTACGCCCGCCTGGTGGGTGGAAGCAGCGTCCATTTCACGGCCAATTTCTGGCGCCTGCACCCGGTCGACTTCGTGGAGGGAACGCTGTGGGGCGGCGTCGAGGGAGCCAGCCTGGTCGACTGGCCAATCACGTACCAAGAGCTCGAGCCCTACTACACTCGGGTGGATTGGGAAGTCGGCGTGTCGGGACAGGCCGGCGCGAGTCCTTTCGAGCCACCCAGGTCGCGGCCCTACCCCATGCCACCAGTAGCCGTGAAATCGTCCGGAGTCCTGTTGGAGAAGGGGTGCCGCGAGATGGGCTGGACGGCCTTCCCGGCACCCATGGCCATCGCAACCGAGCCGTTTCGTGGCCGGCCGGGCTGCATCCATTGCGGTTTCTGCATGGGCTTCGGGTGTGAGGTCAGGGCCAAGTCGTCGACCCTGGTGACCATGATACCGGAGGCGGAAGCCACGGGTCGCTGCGAGATCCGGCCGGAGAGCCGGGTGGTAGGGGTCGAGATCGACCGTTCCGGCCGCACGACCGGCGTCCGCTACCTCGATCGCGATCGGACGGAGCGCATGCAGCGCGGCAAGGCGGTCATCCTCGCGGCGAACGGAGCTGAGACTCCGCGGCTCCTATTCCTGTCCGGTTCGAGCCGGCATCCCGACGGGCTGGCGAACTCGAGCGGACTGGTCGGCAAACACCTGATGACGAACGGGCAGTCGATGGTGGGGGCCGCGTTCGAGCACGAGCTGAACGAGTTCAAGAGCGTACAGGTGACCCGGATCATGCACGATTTCTACGATGCCGACCCGGCCCGAGGCTTCTACGGCGGCGGAGGCATCGATGCCCGCCTGTTCTACCACCCGATGCTGTGGGGAGTCGAGGGCTACGGCCCGCCGGGCGCACCTCGCTGGGGAGCGGAGTACAAGGCTCTGCTGCGCGACTATCCGCGCTCGATGTTCGTCAACGGCCACACCACGTCCCTGCCGGTCGAGACCAACAGCATCTCGCTCGACCCCGACGTGAAAGACGCCTGGGGGTACCCGGCGCTTCGCATGACCTACAGCGATCACCCCGACGACCTGTCGACGATGCGTTTCATGCAGGAGCGGAGCGTGGAGATTGCCGAAGCGGCGGGAGCGAAGAGGGTGTGGCGCTACCCGGTCGCCAACACGACGATCACGGCGCACCTTCTCGGCACCTGCCGCATGGGAACGGATCCGGCTGCTTCCGTGATCGACCCGGACCACCGGACGCACGACGTTCCGAACCTGTTCATCTGTGACGGGAGCAGCATGGTAACGTCGGGTCGGGGGCAGCCGACCATGACGATCATGGCGCTGGCGTTCCGGGCCGCCGAACGAATCGGCGGCCTGGCCCGGAGAGGAGAGATCTGAGCCGGATCCGATCCGGACTTAGCCGCGGCCCTCCCATCTGGCGAGCAGCGCCTTGGCCTCGTTGGCCAGCGCGTGGTTCGCGTCCGCACGACGCCATACATGGACCGCACCATTGAGGTAGCGCAGAGCCTCCGCGCGATCCCCCATGTCACGGTACAGCAACGCCAGCTGGAGCAGGACGCGAGCGTCGGCCGGCAGCCTGGCGTACGACTCTCCGAGAGCGTTGGCCGCGTCGGCGTGCCGACCGGTCTCCCGGTAACAGGTGCCGAGGCCGAGCCACGGGTTGCCGCCCAGTCCCACGTCCGTCTCCCCCAGCGCGCCCGACTGCATCCCGGCCGCCGCCTGCTGGTACAGCGCAATCGCGTCGGCACAGCGGCCCTGGATGCGCTTGGACTCGGCATCCAGGTAGAGCATCGTCCAATCGAGCGACGCGTATCCGACCTCTTCGTACAGCTGGCGTGCCTCCGGGATCTTCGCTTCGAGCTCCTCGCCTTCCCCGAGCTCGCGCAGCAGGAGGGCCTCCGCGATCGGGACGAACAGGGTCAGCGGAGGCTCCAGCTCGGCTCGCAGCGTGTCGAGAAGGGCCCGCGCCTGGCCGGTCCGACCCGCCCGGGGGTACAGAGCGATGGTGTTCACTCGGTGCTGCAGCTCCGCCAGCCGGCCCTGGCTCGCCCGGAGGTACCCTGAGAGGGCCTCCAGTCGGGCGATAGAGCTGTCCGTCATTCCCTGCAGATCGAAGAAACTCACCAGGCGGCCCCCGACCAGCCACATCTGGTCGGTGTCCCGCGAAGCGGAAATGGCCCGGTCGTAGTAGCCGCGCGCGTTCTCGAACTCCGCCATCCGCTCCGAGATGTCGGCCATGGCGAGGAGGGACTGGTAATCCGTCGGGTCGATCAAGAGGGCCTTCTCGAACTGCTGCAGGGCCGGCGTGAAGGCACCCTGCTGCAGATACAGGCCGCCGATCGCGCGAATCGGAGCCAGCCGCTCCGGATAGCGCTCCGCGTGACGCGCGTAAACCCTCCTCGCGTCGTCCGGACGGCCCTCGTTGATATGGGACTGGCCGAGCAGCTGCACGCGTCCCCACGACGAAGGATCGAGATCTCGACCCTTCTCGAACGCCTCGATGGCTCCCTGGTTGTCCGCCTGGTTGAGTAGGACGATGGCCAGCGCATCCCACGCGGCGGGATCGTCTGGATACAGATCGGCTCTCATGCGGGCGATCGCCAGCGCCTTCTCCGGCTCTCGAGTGATCTGGTAGAATCGCACCTTGATCTCGAACCGGCTCCGCTCGCTCAGTCGATACTGGTGCCGGAGCGCCGTCTCGTACGCCGCGTACGCATCTTCCGGCTGGTTGAACGCCAGGTAGGCTTCGGCCAGAGCCACCTGCGCCAGCGAGAACGTCGAGTCCGTCCCGGTCGAGGCCGCCAGCAGCCGCAGGTTGGCCGCGGCATCCCGGCCTTCGGCGTATTCCGCCTGCAGGAACGCCTGCACGGCGACGAGCGAGTCCGAGAGCAGCTCCCGCACGGGAAGGTCCGGGGTACGCGCGATGTGCCCCGAAGGCACGTCCAGGTCCTCTCGAAGTCGCCGGGACGCCAGGTCCACGAGGTCGAGCGGGTGCGTGCCTTCGAACTCGTGCTCCGTCAGCAGGGCCCCGGTCTCCGCGTCGTACAGCCGGCTAGTGAGGACCGGCGAATCCGGCGTCCCACCGATCGATCCGACCAGGAGGTAGTCGAGAAACCGGTCCCTCGCGAGATCGCGCTGCCTCGACATCGGGAGGTGCGAAGGAGAGAACGCGCTCGCTCCCTCGAGCTCTTCCGCGAACCCGGTCACCGCGCGGATCCAGCTGTCCTGCTCCAGGTCGAGCGTGAGCGACCATGGGACGCCGAGCTGCAGCCAGTCCAGCTCGGACTCGCCGGACTCGTTCACGAACGCGAATACCCCTATTCTGCTCGTGAACTCCCGCTTCGGGATCTCACGCTCGATGGTGCGCCCCTCCTCGTCCAGGACCGTCACCGTGTTGGTGGCCGCTCCCAGGTCGCGGCCCCGGAAGAGACCGTACATCAGGCCTCCGGCTACGAGCACGTTCAGAACCAGGCCGGCGACCTCGAGCTTCGTCCACCGGTCGCGGCCCGGGGCGCCGTGCGTCCACGCCAGCAGGGCGACGGCTGGAACCATCAAGAGCCACGCCGAAACGACGGCGTCCGTGATGTGCGGCGACAGGACCCACCGCCCGACGGCCCAACCCGTGAACTCGAGGAGGATCCACGCGCCGGCGAAATACGCCCCGACGATCTGCGGCACTCGCCTGCGCAACAGCTCTTTCCAGAGACTCGAAGTCCGGGCCAAGAGTATTCTCCGATGTAAGTCCGCAGACGCGCGCACGATCCGCGGGGCTCATCCCGCTTGGCCGACGCGAGGCCACGGTTGCATGTTACCGGGCGACAAGGCGGCAAGATCCCCGATCGACGAGATGGACCGCAAGGCCCACGCGGAGGCACGGCACGATGAGACAGCGAGCTCGACGAGCATCCGGAAGGCCACTGCTGACCGCAGCCCTCCTGGCCGGGCTGCTCTCCGCATGCGGGGAGTCGACGGTCGCCGAGCAGCCAGGAGCCTCTGGTGACCTTGGGGAAGCCGAGGCGGCGACGGCCGAAGAGCGGGATCCGGAGGCGGCCGCCGAGGCCCAGGAGCTTCCCACCCTGCTCACCGCCCTGGACAGCCTGCCCGAGGAAATCCGAGTGGCCCTCGAACCGTGGACGGGTGACCTGCCGGGAATGGCTGAACGGCGGGTGGTCCGACTGCTCACCGTGCACGAGCCCATGTTCTTCGGGTTCGACGGCCGTCGGCAATCCGGTCTGATCGCGGAAGCGGCGGCGGCCTTCGAGGAGTTCCTGAACCAGAGGCTCGATCGGAACCAGCTGAAGGTGGTCGTGCTGGTGCAGCCCGTCACCCGGGACCTTCTGATCCCCTTTCTCGAGGAAGGCCGGGGCGACATCGCCGCCGCCGGGCTCACGATCACTCCCGAGAGGCTGGGACGGGTCGGTTTCTCGCGCCCGACAGTGACCGGCGTCTCGGAGATCGTGGTCACCGGCCCGGGCACGGAGGCGGCGGTCCCGAGCCGCCTCGAGGACCTGGGAGGCTTGACGCTGCACGTCCGGCCTTCGAGCAGTTACTGGGAAAGCCTGCAAGCTCTCGACCGGCAGCTTCGCGAGCAGAACCGTGCACCGCTCAACCTGATGGCCGCAGACGAAAGGCTCGACGCCGAGAACCTGCTGGAACTGGTGAACATCGGAGAATTGCCGGCCACGGTAGTAGACGCCTACCAGGCCGAGTTCTGGTCGCAGATCTACCCGAACCTGGAACTCCATCCTGACCTGGAGGTGCGGACGGAAGGGGAAATCGGCTGGGCCATCCGCAAGAACAGCCCGCTGCTCGAGGACGTGTTGAACGACTTCCTCCGGCAGTACCGACGGGGCACGCTGACGGGCAACATGCTCCGGAATCGCTACACGCGGGACACCGCCCGCGTGCAGCGGGTGCGACGAGCCGAACACTCGGAAACGTTGAAGAGGCTCCGGGGCTCGTTCGAGACGCACGCCGCAACGCACGGCCTCGACTGGGTGCTGCTGGCGGCCCAGGCATTCCAGGAATCGAGGCTCGGCGCCGACACCAGGAACAGGCACGGGGCCGTCGGCATCATGCAGATCAAGCCGTCGTCGGCAGCCGAGGCGGGCGTGCACGACATCAGCAGCGACGACAGCAACATTGAGGGCGGAGCCGCGTATCTACAGTTCCTGATAGACAACTACTTCGACGACCCGGATCTCGACGCGTCCCGGCGGCAGCTGTTCGCGATCGCCGGTTACAACGCGGGTCCCACCCGGATCCGGAATCTGAGACGAAAGACGGCCGCGGCCGGACTCGATCCGAACGTGTGGTTCGACAACGTCGAGGTCCTGGTGGCCCGCGAGGTCGGTAGGGAAACCGTGCGCTACGTCAGCAACATCATGAAGTACTACGTGATGTTCACCCTGATGATCGAGGAACGCCAGATCGAGGGGTCTCGGGGCCAGTGAGCGGCTCTCTGACCTACCTCCTCCTGTTCGCGGCCGGAGCGCTCGCGGGCACGCTGAACGTGCTCGCGGGGGGCGGGTCCTTCATAACTCTGCCGCTTCTGATCTTCCTCGGATTGCCCGCCACGGTCGCCAACGGCACGAACCGGATCGCCATCCTGGTGCAGAATACGGGCGCCGTATGGAACTTCAACCGCCACGGCGTGATGGACTGGAGCTGGGTGCGCCGTGCGGCGCTTCCGGCGCTCGTGGGAGCGGGCCTCGGCACCTGGGCCGCCGTCCGGGTGGGAGACGCCTCGTTTCAACGAATTCTCGCCACCCTGATGGTCGTGTTTGCCGTGGTCATGCTGGTGGATCCCGTGCGGAGCCGGCTAGGGCGAGCGGGATCCATCGCCGAGCCTGAGAGCGATCAGAGAGCGAAGCCGGTGTTGTCGGGCGCGGGGTTCTCAGTCGCCTTCTTCGCGGCCGGAGTGTATGGCGGATTCGTGCAGGCCGGGGTGGGCTTCTTCATTCTTGCCGTGGCCATGCTGGCGGGCCTTGACCTGGTGAGGGGAAACGCGCTCAAGGTGCTGGTGGTCCTCGTGTATACTCCCCTGGCCCTCGTGCTCTTCGCCATCGCCGGGAAAGTCGACTGGGCGATGGGAGCGGCGCTCGCCGGTGGCAACCTGCTCGGCGGACTCCT
>CAZRRU010000145.1:0-63611 GCA_964602635.1 uncultured Gemmatimonadota bacterium
ATTCGCCGATCCGGACGGAGACGGTTGGACGGCCATTGAGGAGTACCTCAACGGATCATCCCCGGTCGCCGCCGGTTAGCTGCCACTGCGGCACAGGGTGCAAACGAAGGAAGATTCACTCAGACGGAAAAGGCGGATCGAGGTGTCCTCGACCCGCCTTTTTCCTGCCGTCCACGTTCCCTTCCCAACCGAGAGCTTGCCTCAGTTCAACCGTCCCTCGTGCCCGATTTGAGCATGATCCGCTTGCGGGGCTTCTCCTGCTTCGGCTCATCGTACGAGTGATACGACGGATAGTAAGCGTAGCCCGACCTGCCCACGGACACACCGTTCAGCACGATCCCGAGCAGCGGCACGCCCAGTCGGCGCAACTGGCTGACGGCACTCTTAAGCGATGCCTCGTCGGTCCGGTTGGCTCGCACGACGATCACGGTGCCATCTACAACTGCTCCGATGAGCGCGGCGTCCGTAACGGCCAGCAAAGGAGGGGTGTCGATGACGATGCTCTCGAAGCGTCGCCTCAACTCGGTCAGGAGGTCGGTAAAAGCCTCGCTGCCGACCAGCTCGGTCGGATTCGGTCCTCCGCTGCCAGCCGGGAGAATCCTGAGAGCGCTGCGACCCGCACCCTGTGTGCGGATCGCTTGATCCAGGGTCGCGTCGCCGGCAAGCACGTCAGCGAGGCCAGGCGACTGTGGCACACCGAACGTGGTGTGCACCTGGGGCCTGCGCATGTCCGCGTCTACGAGAATCGTCGACGCCCCCTGCTCCATCATCGTTATCGCGAGATTGCCCGCCACGGTGCTCTTTCCTTCACGCGGTGTCGGGCTCGTCACGGAGACCACCTGGGGTTTCTTGGTCGCACTGAATCGAAGGTGCGTGCGCAGTGCGCGGAAGGCCTCCTTGCCTAACTGAGCCGTCGGCAGATCCGTACCGTGCGCACGCACGCTCGGAATCATGCCTATCACCTGCAACTGCGCGATGCGCTCGGCGTCGAACGGGCGCCGGATGCTGGCATCCAGTTGATCCAGAAGCAGCACTCCGACGCAGCCGACCAGGAATCCGGCCAACATGGCGATGGTCAGGCGCAATCCCCTGCGAGACGGGTCTGGCCGCACTGGAATCGGTGCCGGACCCACGATCTCTATGTCTCCCGCTTCGATTCCCTCGGCAATCTGGGCATCGAAGTACTTGTTTACGAGCCGGTCGTATGCATCCTGAACCGCCTGGGCGCGTTGCTGAAGGCGCTCATACTCCGAGGTGCGGGAAGGTAGATCTCCGACCCGGGCGAGCACCCGGCCCTCACGCCCCGCCGCCTCACCTATTCTGCGCCGCTGCAGATCCAGTGCCTGTCGGGCCGATCCGGCGATGGCCGCCCGAATGGTCCTGATCTGGGAATCGATCTGTTCGACCTGTGGGTCCGACGACGTGAGACCGAACCGCGAGGCCGTCAGCTGGCCTCTCTGCAACTCGAGCCCTCTGAGTTCGGAAATCAACGCTCCGGCTCCCGGCACGAGGTCCTGTATCATCCCCGTGATCTGCTGCAGGTCCGTGTCCGGCGTTGCGTTCTCAAGGGCCGCCACGGCTCCTTCGAGGAGTCGCTCGCCGAACCTGAGCTCACTCAACTCGTTGCGCGTCGCAAACAGCTCGTTGAGCAGCGCGTTACCTTCCACGTCCGGGTTGAGAAGACGCTCCTGAGACTGATACCGCATCACTGCGTCCTCGACCGCACGCAGTGAGTCGGCCAGAAGAACCAGCTGGTCCGTTATGACTCGCCGGGTGCGAGCGGCCTCCTCCTGGGCTCGACGGGCGCGGTTCTGTTGATACGAATTTGCCACCGAATTCACCAGATCAGCGGCCAGCTCGGCATCGGGTGATCGGTAACGAACCCGAATCAGGTCCATTCCCGCACCTTCCTGAATCTGGAGCTGGCGTTTCAACAGGTCGTACGCACGATCGATGTCGAGAATCACGAATTCTACGCGATCGTCGATTCCCGACAGATCGGACACGTGGAACCAGAATCCCGGCCCCTTCAGAACCTCGCCCGGCGCGACGACGCTAATCGGTTCATCCTGGCCCTTGAGCACGAGCGCTCGCCGCCCGTCCTCTTGCTCGTAGAATTCGTAGCTTGCCGGCGGCGGAGCTCGCTCCGCCACGACCATGCCGAGCACACGCGAGCGCTCATCTTCGTGATTTCGCAAGAGAAGCTGTAGACCCATTTCCTGAACGACCGGGCCCAGAACCTCCTGGCTTCGCAGGATGTCCAGGTGGGAACCAAAGTCCACCATGGCGCCGATACCGGGCATGCCCACGCCCATGGTCGAGCCGGCGCTCCGCTGCTGCAGGAGGACTTCCGCCGTATAGTCGGGGTAATCGCCGCGCTGCATCCACCAGGCAGCAGCGATCGCGACGACCGCTGTTGCCGCCACCAGCCACCAGCGTCGGCGCAAAACGCCTATGTAGTGCCAGATATCGTCAGATCCGCTATGCGGCGGTTCGGGCCCGTCAAAGCTGCTTATCGAATCCACGGAACCGGATTCTCCTTCAAGTGGAATCGAACTTCCAGGACTTCCGGAAGAACTGTAGCAAGCAACGGGCCGAAACCAACTGGCCGGCACCTCCGGGAGTCATATGTCCAGAGAAGCCTACACCCTCCGGCCGCCGATGAGCCCCACCGGACTGGCGACCGAGATGCGTCTGTGGTGACCATGCTACACTTCAACATATGCGTTCGATTGGGGTTCCGGCACGCCGGCCGGCCCCGGGCAGTCCGTGGAGAAGACGTCGATAGTGGGTATCCAGAGTCTTCGCAATGACATGGATATCGAACTCCGTGACAGCACGACGGCGCGACGCGGCTCCCATGCGCCGCCTGGTCTCGGGATCTTCCGCGAGACTCATGATGGCCTTTGCCAGCCTTTCGGCGGAGCGGATGGGAACGAGGAAACCGTTGGATCCGTGGCTCACGACTTCCTCACAGCCCGGAGCCTGCGTCGAGACCAGGGGCAATCCCATCGAGGCGGCTTCGAGCAGAACCCGAGGAATGCCTTCTCGATAGGACGGAAGTACGAATATATCGGATGCGGCCAGGAGCCTGACGATATCCGGACGAGGGCCCGGCCACACAACCGCTTGCCGCAACTGGTCGAGCTCAGCGCCGTCAAGCCGATCCAGGCTGTGCTGGTCTTCGGGGCCTATCAGCAGAAAACGGACGTTGGGGCGCGTCTCACCCACGTGTGCCGCAGCCTCCGCGAATTCCATGACGCCCTTGGTTCTGAGAATCCGTCCGATCATGGTGACAAGGACGCACTCTTCGGGTACGCCCAATTCGCTTCGGACATCCGCTCGATCCGCATCGGTAGAAAGGGCCGGATCCAGGAGATCGGTCCGCACGCCAGACCCCGGCATTACGATTGACCGCTCTTGGGAGACGAATCCGCGCGACCGGTAGTAGTCCGCATCACGACGATTGAAGAAGATGGTCAAGTCCGAGACCTGGCACGCCTTCGCCTGCAACCGCTCATAGACGGAGCGAATGCTGCGTGTCGACAGGCGGTCGGTAAGAAAGAGGGAGCCGAGCCCCGGGACGGTTCCGATCGTGATAGGCACGCCGGCAGTTCTCGCTGCTATTCTCCCCCACACCGTCGGTTTCGTGGCGAACGTATGGACGATGTCCGGGCGAAGGCGCCGGTACAGGCGGTGCAGCGACGCCCAAGTGGCCAGGTCGGCCGCCGGATTCGCGGTCCTGCGCATCGGAAACCGGTGGAAGGGAAAGCCGGCAGCGAGGAATCGATCGGCGAGATCTCCGGAACCCGCCGCCAGCAGTTCGTACTCCCCCTGCAGGGCGTGCATGAGGTCGAGTCGCTTGTCCACATCGGGTCCGCCGACGATCAGGATACGCGGTTTGCCGTTCATCGGACGGACCGGCCTCCACGTACGGTCTCGAGGATGACGTCGCGGGTAGCTGCGGCGCGGGCATCCCACGAATGCTCCCTCTCCAACGCCCGGCGGCCTCTCGATCCCATCTCTTCGGACCGCTCGGGATCGGAGGCCAACTCAGCAACGGCCTTCGCCAGGGCCCGTGCGTCCTCGGACGGGACTACCAGCCCACAGTCGGTCTGGCGTACGAGATCGGCCTGTCCCGGGTGGTCTGTCACGACGATGGGCACACCGCACGCCATGGCTTCAAACACCTTGAGGGGAAAGAGCCCGGTGCGCGACCGACCCTCCGTATCCGTCTGTGGACTCAGTGCTCCAATGCTCCCACACAGGAGGCCGGGAACATCGGTATAGGGCACTCTCCCAAGATACTCTATCCTGTCGTCGGTCGCGGCCCGTTCGACCTTTTCCTGCAGAGCGCCTTCTCCGACAACCACCAGCCTGACCTCTTTCGGCCACTCCGGTTGGTCGATGGCCTCGAGAATGGTGTCGATTCCCTGCCAGGCCGCCAGCACGCCGACGAAGATGATATACGGACGCGATACGCGTTGGACGGATTCCGCGCCAGGGCGAAACAGATCGGCGTTCGCACCATTGGGGATCACGACTGTGTAGACTCCCTGCGATTCTCGTTGGGCCCAGCGGGCGAGATCCGGCGTGACACCGATCAGGACATCCGACCACCTGAACTGTGCTCGTATCATCCACTCGAGTATCGGTCGGAGTCTCTTCGCCGCCGGCCACGCGATGAAGAGATCCTGGTATGGGCCGTTGATCTCTCGGATGATGGGGAGCCTCCGATAGCGGGCCCACAAGTACGATGGGAATGCGGCGAAATGAGAGCGCACGTACAGAACATGCGCATCCTTCGCGTGCCTCCACATACGAAACTGTGCCGATACAAGGCACCCCAATCGTTTCCAGGCGCTCACCGGCGGTCCGGAGGACGGGTACTCTGGCGCGAATAGCTCTACCTCGACGTCCCTCTTCTCGAGGCCCCGAATGATTTCGTGCACGTGCGCGTGAGATGCGGTGCCCTCCCGAGGGGCTTGAAGAGCCAGGTAGACGACTCGGATGCGCCTCAACTCGTCCGTGGCCCCTCTCATGCGCGCCTGCGCCGCCAGCGTTGCCAGCTGTAGGCAGGGAACGACAGCGTCGGCCAGACGTCGTCGGACGCCCACAGCGCTCCCACCTGTATGTTGCGCCGCGACTCAACCCACTCGGACAGGGACAGCTCACCCGAACGATTGCGCCTGTACCCCGACATCGCGTCGCGTAGAAGATAAGTCCAGCGGATCCCTTCTTCCTGCTCGATCGCGGGCAGGGGTGCACCGGTGAGGTGGGCGTAGGCGAGATACGCCAGGTCGGCGCCAGCCTTGGACGCCAACTCCAACCAGAGTTCGACTCTCGGATTGACCTCGATCATGCGCAGGCTGCTGTCCCGGGCGTCCAGCTTGTACTCGAGACCGCACAGCCCGGAGAACTCGGTGCGGCGAACGAAATCTTGCGCACGGCGGGCCACTCTGTCACTCCACAGACTCTCGGCAAGGCTGCTGACCCCGAAGCCGGGGGGATACTGCCGGATCTTGCGGCCGACGAACGTCGCAAGCGGCTCGCCCCGCGAGTCGGAATACACCGCAGCGATGAGTATCGTATCGTCTCCGCCCGGAATCACTTCCTGGACGATCAACTCCGGGCTTACTCCCACAAGCGAGTCCCAGGCGGGCTCCAGGTCTTCAGGCCCCTCGACGTGGACGACTTTGCGACCGCCGAGCGTGGCCAGGAATTGGTGGCCGTACGCCGGCTTGATGATCGCGGGGTAGCGCAGTCCGGCCCCGATGTTTGCCAACTCGGAGCGGTCAGCCGGCATATATGTAGCCGGTATTTCCTCTTCCGCCGCGAGACAGATGGAGTAGAAGCTCTTCTTGTCGAGAAACCGAACTCCGGACCGAGCCAGATCCGTGGACATTCGGAAATGGCTGGCGATACGATCGGCCTCCGGTGACAGGAGCTCGATGAAGTCGTCAGTCGTGAGAAACAGGACCGGTCGATCCGGTTGCTCGTCTGCCCACCGCACCAGGGCGGTGGCGAGTCGCTGTCCGTTCCTCGTCGATGCGACTGCCGTGAGCTCCGGAACGTAAGTACAGTAGCGGGAATGACGGCCGAGGTTCGCGTCAGTGAAGTCAGCTCCGTAGACCGCAACGCCCCGCCGGCCCAGACTCCGCGTCGGCACGAGTCCGGTGGGTGACAAACCGAGGACCAGCGCCGGCACCTTCACACTCGTACCTCGATCTGGCCTAATTCCGCCGCCAGCCTGCCCATGGTCGGGTTCCACAGCTTGCCCCGGTCACGAAGCGTGGCGACGTGCCTGAACACGGATTCAAGGCCACCCAGCAGGGCGTCTGGATCAGAGGCCAGGTTGAACGGATGCAGGTAGAGGTGGAAGATCGAACCATCCTTCGCGGCCTGCTCCACGCCGCGGGTGGCCCTCCACACGCGCATCCCCATGGGTATCTTGCTTGCCAGCCCATCTCGATGGATAAAGAAGGACGTCGCCGGGATGTCCCACATCCCGGCTCGAAGGCTCACAGGTGCCGTCAGCGGGTGGGCAGGCGTACTCCATAGCGCCGCGCGGGCAGCGCGCCCCAACGTTCCCGGAAGGCTAGTGCCCCAGGACGTCTCAACCTCGCCCCGGAAGGCCGTGAATCCGAACCGTCTCAAGACATCCAGGTGAGCGATCGAATTGCGAGGGAAGACGAATGACCGCAGTTCCAGGCCCCAATCGTCGGCGACGTCTAGGCAGGCCTGTAGCTCGGACGTGAAGCACTCCTTGCTGCAGCCTGGATCCCCCACGATGACATGCGAGAACGTGTGGCACCCGATCTCCTGCGCCGCCTTGCACGCCAGAATCGACTCGATCATGTCCGGGGCATACCAGTGAGGGCTCTCTCGGCTGGTCGAACACGGATCGAGATCGAACCAGTCACCCTGGCGCCAATCATACTCGGGTCGGACGATTTCCGGGTGCGGCACGGAGCCCGTGCGCGAACACTCGTCGAGCATCAGGTGACCGACGACTGCCCACGTGGCCTGTATCTCGAACGTTTCCAGAAGTTCGAGGAGACGACGAACCGCGTCTCGAGTGCCATCGAAGTGAGATTGCCGGCTCTCGACGTTTCTACTATGCACACCGCCCCATGCGAGCTCCGTATCCAACGAGAAGACGAACGCTCCCCTGGAAGAGTTACTGCTGACATCGTAGAACATCATGCCTCCCGTTGCATTCGCTCGGTCTCCGACCGGTACACGTCGGTCAGCTGACGAGCGCTCTCCGCCCAGGAAAAGTGGTCGCGGACTCGACGGTAGCCCTCGCTTCCCATCGACATTCTCAGAGTCTCGTCCCGTGCGAGACGGTCCAGGCCCTCTCGCAGTTGATCCGAGCTCCCAGGCTGCACGAGAATCGCCGTCACCCCGTCTTTCGCGACTTCCGGAATCCCTCCGACGGCTGTGGCAAGCACGGGCCGCGAACACGCCATGGCTTCGTACAGAACATTCGGGATGCCCTCCCTGTGTGTCGCCAGGGCAAAGACATCTCCGGCGCGGATCCAGGGTCGTACCTCGCCCGGCAAGACCGGTCCGGGCAGAAAAAGACGGTCAGCCACGCCATGCGCCAGCGCGGCACGCCGAAGGCTGGACATCTCCGGACCGCCCCCGACTAAGGCAAGCCATGCATCGGAAAACTCTTTGGCCACAGCCGCGTAGGCGTCGAGCAGATCGGTGAAACCCTTGCCGGGAACCAATCGACCGACGCTTACGATTCCGAATCCCTCGGTGGGAAGCCCCAACTCGCTCCGCAGCGCCGCCGCCGGCCCCGCCGACGGATCCGGATCAACATCCACTCCGTTGTAGACGACGCCCACCGGTTGGGCCGCTGGTTCCAGGTCCGCCGCCTCGAGCGCGAGCGCCTGGCTGACGGCCAGCACCCTCGGAGCCCTCGCGAGCGTGTCACGAGTCATTCGCCGGATCCGGCGGCTCCGCTCGGGGTGGGTGTGCACGTCAGACCCCCTCGCCGTGCAAATGAAGCCGGCCCCGGAAGAAAGTGCCACTCGCAGGGTAGCAGCCGCTATCGGGTATAACCGGTGAGCATGTACGATCGCTGGCTCAAACGCCGACTCGACCTCGCGGCGTAGGTGTGGCGCGACTGCTCGGGTTAGCTGGATGGCGGAGTACCGGGGAGACAGGAACTGTGGCCAGGCGAAGTACTTGACCTCCTCGA
Source organism: uncultured Gemmatimonadota bacterium (assembly GCA_964602635.1). Classification (GTDB taxonomy): domain Bacteria; phylum Gemmatimonadota; class Gemmatimonadetes; order Palauibacterales; family Palauibacteraceae; genus Benthicola. The sequence continues at coordinate 8,213 of CAZRRU010000145.1, forward strand.
CCCGGATTCCGTCCAGAGTTCGCGTGACAACCCGTGACTCCTGCCGCCGTCTCAGGCCGCGCCAGGTTTGCGGCTCGCGGGACGGAACAGGCCGCACGACAGACACGTCGCACCCCTGGCGGGCGAGCTCCACGGCCTGTCGGTGGATGAAGTTGCCGGCGGCAGGGTGCTCCACCGTCGGATACATGTCGGCGACGATTATTACACGCATTGTCGTCCGTGAGATCAGGCGAGAAGACCTGTGGATCGACTTCAGGAGAACCTGGCGATGGGAATCACGTCGGGTCTCGACTCCAGGCGGCGAGGTTCTTCGTGAACCTCCGCCTCCCTCGTTGCCGAGTCCGTGGCGGGTGTCCTGCTACCCACCAGTGCCACAGCGGCCGAGCACATCCCGAGAACGAGCCAGAAGAACTTGTCTCGATGGAGCTCGGCGTAGAATCCGTACAGCCCCAGTACAAGGATGCAAACGAAGAGGGCGCGAGCCCTGAGCTGGTCCCGACCTCCGGGAGGCTTGAGCTGCCTGACGGCAGTCCATGCAGCGAAGCCGGCGACGAACATCAGTGCCAGGAACAGGCTTATGCCTATAAGCCCGAGGTCCGCGAGCATGGCAAAATAGCTGCTGTGAGCGCTCCGCGGCGTTCGGTAGAGATGCGACGAGCCCGGAACGTCGAGCTGATACTGCAGGAAGAACATCCCGAAGTTGCCGTAGCCGACTCCAACGATCGGATGCTCTGCGAAGATCTCCGTCGCGACCTTCAGGTGGAAGCCCCGGCTACTCACCCGGGCGAGGCCGGGCTCGCTTCCACCCAGGGTCTGCTCCACGTACGGACCGATGGTGGAGGCACGATCAATGATCTTGTCGAGCGGCAGAACGAGCCAGGCCACCGGCAGGGCGACCACGAAGAGAAAGAGCACTGCCAGGATTCCTCTCTTCGTGCGTATCGTGGCCCCAAGCTCCACAAGAAGCAGCAGGGGCAGCAATAGCATGCTCATACGCGAGAACGTGACGGATACGGCAATCAGAGCAGCGGCGACGTATGCCAACCCGAGAAGGCGCCACACAGGCGGACCGCCGCCGCGAAACAGGTAGAAAGCGAACGGAACGACGCTGACGAATAAGAGCGCGGTCGCGTTGATCCCGCCCGTGATATCGCCACCCGCCCTGCGGACGCCTCCGACGCCGAAGTACTGCACCAGGGTAAGAGCGACGGCTACCAGCGCCCCCAGGACCAGCATACGGATCACCAGGTCCGCCTTCCTCCCGTCGCGCGTCACGTCCGCTGCCACGATGCTGAGGGCGATCACGCTCGCTAGCCGCGCCAGCTGCGACTGGATCATCGTGGTGTGCAGCGCCCACGTCGTCGAGGTGACAGCGAGAACCAGAAACAGCATGGCCAGAATCACGAAGGGGGACGCGAACACGGGCCGGAAGGACTCTCGTGTCAGGATCTTCCGAACGAGCCACGCAAGAACCACGAGAATCAGCAGCGCCTTGACGGCCTTGTCACCTCCGGCGGCCACGATCGCCGACTCCACCGGGATCAGAAAGGCCAGCAACGCCAGTCCGATGGCTGGAGAACGCAGGGTCGCCACGACGACGGCTATGCCAAGCAGGCCGGCGGATGCCATTGGACCGAACGCTGCAAACGCGGCGCCCGCGGCAGCACCGAGGATGAGAACCGTCGCCGCAACGACCACCATGCGGCCAGATTCTGCAGTACTCGGGAAAGTCTCCAAGATTCGGGTCTCCACTGGCGATTTGCGGCTCAGTCGTGCCTGAGCTGCCGGCCGAGGGCCAGCCCCTTCATCAGGCAACGGTCCGAGTTGATGTACTCCCAGTCACCGAAGCGACCCACGGTGTGGATGTCATATTCCGCAAGCCACGTCTTGATCCCCTTCACGAGACCCGGACGCTGGTGAGTATAGACCGGATACGCATACCGGACGTCCACATGCCCGGTCCAGACGATATCCGACGCTGACGACAGGAATCCCAGGTTCAGCAGGAGCTCTGTCGTCCGGGGGGCGATCGTCTCCACATCGAGATCCTTCTCCGGCGAGAGAGAGACTTCGGCCATTATGGCATGGCGGTCTCTGGACCGGAGAGAGTCCGACGAATTGTGGTTGAACGCTATCTTGTGGGGCGGGATTTCCGCATCCGCCGAGTAGATCCGCTGGATATCCGTTTCCAGACGGCGACCGACGAGGAGCAGTTCGACCCGCAGGGACATGTACTCGAGGCGACCGGCCAGCTCGATGATCTCCGTCGGGACTCCGGTCACCACCCTGACCAGATCCGGAAGCGGCATCGAGGACACCAGGCGTCTCCAGCGGAACGCGGTGCCGTCGACGGTCCACGCAGTACGCGACACCGGATCGATCGAGACGACCTGCTGGCCGGTGACTACTCGCGGCACACGCCTTGAAAGCGAGCGGAATATCTCGACGAAGCCGCCGTCCGGTGGATACCCGACACGGGTATCCGGCTGGAGCGGCTTTCGCTTTCCTCCGCTGGTGTCGAACTGCTCTGCGCTGCCCTTGGGCGCGGCTACTCTCTCAGAGGTCCACTCACATGAGATCCCGCTGATGTCTCTCGCCCACAGCTTGCGGTTGTAGGGCAGCATGAAATGACGGGCAACTCCCGGGCCGAACTTCTGGATGATGTACTCTTCGAAATCCGCCGGTTCGGCATCTTGCGCCTCACCTGCGGCCTTAAGTCCCCGTTCGCATTCGGCGACGATCTCGGGATCCGGCAACCGGTCGTAGAAGCGTTGAAATGGGTACGGAATGAGAGTCCCGTGGGAGAAGACCCTGGCGTCCCGCTTTTGACGGTACAGGCCGCCCTCGAATGCCCCTTCGACCAGCTCGTCCACTTCGGGATGTGGCGTATGAAAGGAGTGCCCTCCGATATCGAAGACACCTCCGTCAACCTCTATCGAGCGGCAGAGACCCCCGACTTCAGCCTCCTTCTCCAGGATCAGAGTGTCCCGGTTCAGCTCGTGGGCGACGGCGAGTCCCGATGGACCGGCTCCTATGATCAATGTGTCAACCTGATTCATTCGGGCTCCGCACTGTTCTGGTGAAGTTTCGGTCGGTAATTCCGGTCAACCGGAGCGAATCGCCAGGCTCCGGTACAGCTCCACGTACGTATCCAGGCTCTCGTCCACCCCGTGCTGCTTTTCCACCAGGTCGCGAGCGTTCCGGGCGAGTTGCGTGCGATCATCGGGAGATTCGATAAGTCGGAGTATCCCGTCCTGGATCTGCTCAACGTCTCGCTCCACGAGTACATAATCGTGCCCGGGACGTCCGAACTCCTCGGAAAGGCCTCGAAACGGAGTCGAGACGCAGGCGACGCCGCTGGCGTAGGCCTCAAGCACCACGTTGGGCATCCCCTCTCTCGCCGAGGGAAACACGAAAAGGTTCGCGGCCCTGATGTAGTCGGAGACATCGTCCACGGGCCCCACCATGTGCACTCTACCCCGGGCTTCTGGCGCGTCGAGCAACTCCTGGATCCTTCGCTCGAACTCGTCGGCGTCCTCCCATGGGCGGATGCTCGAGCGACTCGGACCGACCAGGACCAGCTGCGCCCTCGGGTGTCGCCGCGCTACCCCCAGCCATGCCTCGAGAAGCAGGTGCACGCCCTTGCGGCGACTCATGGAACCAACGTAGACGACCATGTCGCAGTCGATGGGCAATCCCAGCTTCTCACGGAGACTCTCTCGAGCGGCGTCGTCGGCTGGAGCAAATCGATCGAGGTCGACCCCGTTGGAGATCACGTGGATGGGCACTCGAACGCCCATATCCTGCAATGCCCGCTTCATAGCGGCGCTGCTTACCACGACGGCGCTGGAATGGGAGAACGGGCCGGCCCAATAGACCTGCTGGATGAGTCGTTTCGCAGGGTTCGGGGACAGCTGATTGAGCATCATCGTGTCAGTGTACAGGATGGGAATTCCGAGTCTACGAATACGGCTGAACGCCGGAACCATCTCCCACGTCGAGGCGAACAGTTGCAGCACTTCCGGCGGTTCTTCGCGACAGTACTTCTCGAGGGCGTTGGCATACCGCCACAGCCTCTGGCGATTGCTCTGCGGGAGCCGAACCCGATCGACGCGTACGTGGTCGTCGACCCACACGGTGGGCAAGCGGTCGCTCCGGCTTCCGACCGCGTCATCGACGCTGTCTTCGAACGCGCCGGAGAACACCCGCAGGGCTACTCCACGGTCCAGGAGCGCCGGCGCGTACCGCCGGAACCGCACGGCCGGACCCGCGTAGGTCGGGTGGAAGAACAGCGTGCCCACGCAAACGTCGAGGTTCATAGCGAATCACGTAGGCTCGGCTCACGCACCGCCCGAGCGGTCACCTTGTCAGGCTCGATCGTTCGAGAGGATACGTTGGAGGATCCTCGCCACTCCGGCGCCGGTTGCCTCAGCCGAAAACTCGGCGACAGCCCGCTGCCGACCGGCCTCGCCCATCCGGTGTCGCAGCTCGGGGTCGCCTGCCAGCTCGCCCAGCGCTGAGGTCATCGCGCCACGGTCTTCCTTCGGCACCAGGTAGCCGGTCAGCCCGTCGAGAACCGTCTCTGCGACCCCGTCCGTCGCGAACGCAACCACGGGCAATCCGGCAGCCATGGCCTCCACCACCGCGCGTGGGTGCGGGTCGGCCACCGCCGAATGGATGAAGATGTCTGCGACGTTCAAATAGCGCTCGATTTCTGGCTCGAAGCCGGCCAGGGTGACGACCTCCTGCAGACCTAGGGTCTCGATACTCGCCTCCAGGTGGCGCGTGTAGTCAGGGTCGCGGTCCGTCCGGCCAAGCAGCAACAGGCGCGCCGCTGGATGTTCGTTCCGAAGGTCAGCCAGAGCAGCGATGCTCCACTCCTGCCCCTTCCTGGGACACAGATGTGCGGCGCCGACGATGAGCGGATCACCTTCAAGGTGCTCAATCCGCCCCAGCGGCTCGTCCGCGGGCACTGTCGCGGCCAGGTCCACGCCGTTGTGCACCACGTGGAGCCGGCCCTCTTGAACGTGCCTTCGGACGGAAGCTGCCGTGGCCTCCGAAACCGCGATCACGGCGTCCGCCACACGGAGGTGAGCCAGCCGCGACCAGCTCTTGTGCCACCCCATCGATCGCACATGGCAGATGAACGGGATGCCTGCCAGTCGCGCCGCCAGCGCGGCCTGTCGCGAGGAGCGATCGGCGGTATTGGCATAAACGAGATCGAAGCCGTCCCGTGCCAAACGAGCAAGTTGTAGCGCGTGACGCTTCGTCAGGGTCGGCAGGGAAATCGAGGCTATGGACTCGGCATCGAGGGCCGCCGAGAAGCTGCCATTCCCCGGCAACACGACGACGCACTCGAATCCCGCCTGGAGCTCGCGAAGCAGAAGTTGCAGGCTCCGAGTCGGCCCTGTCCATTCCGCCGTATACGAGACGAAGAGGAGCTTCGGCTTCGGGTCCACAGCGCCCTTCACTTGGAGGCCCGAGATCGGAAGTTGCTCAACCGGCGGCGATGACGTCGCGAGCACTGGGTTCGTGCGGGCAATCCTCCGTCGCTCAGTTGACAATCCGATCGACCGTCAACAAGATGCCAGTTACGGTGGTAATGAGGAGGAGGATCGTCTCGAGCTGAATCCCCTGCGTCGCCTGCGGGACCACAATGTTGTCGCCCGACTGCATGCCCAGAGCTTTGATCGGCAGCAAGTCACCTGTAGTAAGCGCTCGAAGGGCATCGAGCTCTACCACCTGTCCCTCACGCACGACACGGACCTTGCTTTGATCCGCGGCGCGAGTGAAGCCGCCTGCCAGCCCGACGACGTCGAACAACTGGTCCGTGTTTGTGATCAGATAGCTGCCAGGTCGCTGCACTTCTCCGAGCACGGCGATCCTGATCAGCGGCGTAATCGACACGACGGGATTCTGCATGCCGCGAGTGTATCCGGCGACTAGCTCCCGCCTCAGCTCTTCGAGCGAGATGCCCGTCGCACGGACTGCTCCCAGGTAGGGCAGATAGACGTTGCCGGATTCCTCGACGAAGAACTCGCCGCTCAACTCGACGGCGGGCCAGACGCTCACTCTCAGGCCGTCACCCGGACGCAGAAGAGGGGTACTCTCCTGCGAGAAAGCCGCCGGAGCAACCGACAGCATCGCCGCGGCCAGGACGAGAAGCGGCAAACGGATCTTCCACATGTGAACTCTCCCAACTTCTGAGGAATGGAGGCGAACAGCCGGCTAGGTCGCCAACCTATCGTAGATCTCCGACAGCTTTCCAGAGAACGCGTGTCGCGTGAACCGCTCGCGAACCGACGCCGCCCCAGCCGCACCAATACGATGAGCCTTCTCACTGTCGGTCAGCAGGTTCTGAATGGCTTCAGCCAGGGCCGCATCGTCTCCCGGCATGACCAGAAGGCCTGTCTGAGAATCCTCTATGATCTCGAGGATGCCACCGGCCCCCGTCGCCACCACCGGTTTGCCGGCCGCCATAGCTTCCACAGGTACCCTCCCGAATGGCTCCGGAGTCGTCGCGCTGTGCACGACGATATCCGACGCGGCAAGCACGGCCGGTACGTCGTCCCGGAGGCCCGCGAACACCACTCTGTCGGTGAGGCCAACGCTGCCGGCAAGATCGCGAAGCTCGCTCGCGAAGCGCTGGCTGTCCGCATCCTCGCCAGGCGCGCCGACGATCAGGCCCATCGCTGTCGGATTCTCTTTCACCACCTGCTGCATGGCCCGCAGAAACACATCCTGTCCCTTCCAGCGGACGACCCGGCCCATGCTGGTGACGACGGGCGCTTCCATCGGAAGGCCAAGGTCTTCTCGAACCAGCCTGCGATGTTCGGCATCGATGGATAGCCCGTCGAAGTCGAAGCTCTCATAGACGGTCTCTCCACGATCGGCTGACACTCCGCTGCACGCGCCGAAGTGCTCCCGAATGGCCTCGGAAACAAAGACGTAGTGCGAGACCGAACGCGACAACCACCTGTCGACCATCGGGAAGTAGTTGCCGTAGTTCCGAACGTGACACACCTGGGGCAGGCCGAGCCGGGCCGCGGCGATGATCGAGGCTCGGTCGGTACTTGGTGTGTCGTTGTGGTGAACGATGCCGGGTCTCACTTCGCGAATCGCATCCGCCCAGCGTCGAGACTCCGGCAACGTCCGGCGCACGAGACGGTTCGTCTGCCGCAGGTTGCTGAACGCGGACTTCATCCGTTGCGCGCCCGGTATCGCCGCTGCGACACCGATCAGGCTTGGCCGGACGTCCACGAGGTGGACCCCAGCGCCGGCCGACTCCAGCTTCGGGACTCCAGGACCGCTTTCCCATAGTAGAACATGAGGATCGAAGCGCCCTCGATCGAGACTGGCGATCATGTCGATCAGGGCGCTCAGCGATCCACCCCCCCTCGGCCTCTGTATGTAAAGGACCCGTGCCGGGACCTTCTTCATCCGAGGTCCTTCCCGTCCCGAGGACTGGCCGACGCGCTCCCTTGCAGGTGCGGGGCCCCGCCCAGCCCCGGCAGGCGTCTCAATCCCTTGATACTCAAAGCCGCGACTCGCCACGGAGCGGCCGCCAGGATCCTCCCCTCCCGCCGGCAACGCTCGTAGCCGTGCGTACTCAGGCGCTGCATGGGCTTGAGGACGGACAGAAGGCACCCGGCTGTGCGGAAGTGGGGACGGCGCGCCAGTTCCAGGTACATTCGCACTCGCTCACGCGCAAAACGGTACTCGTACTCCTGGCTCTTGGAGCCGGGATGCAGGGTGAACCGCGCCAACGGTTCCTCCATCGTCTCGACCCGGGCCCCTTTGGCCAGCGCCCGGTTGCACCATTCCAGATCCATCACGTAGTGATACCGCTCGTCGAGCTCACCGGCCGCCGACCAGATGTCATCCGTCCAGAACATGGCCGGCTGGAAGAAATGGAAGCGCGAGCCCTCGTCTCCAGGCAAGATCGGGAACATGTGCATAGGTTCACCCTGCGTCGGGAGCGACGTCACGATCGCCTCGGATGCGTCCGGCATGAGCGTCACTTTGTCCATGGCCCCGAAAACGATGTCCGGCCCGCCCGGTCGGAGGCACTGCCCCACCCGTCCGAGGACTCCTGGATAGTAGGAATCGTCGCTGTTCAACCACGCCCGCAGTCGGCCGGTGGACATCCGGAAGCCCTTATTGATCGCATCGCTCTGCCCCCGGTCAGGTTCGCTTACCCAACGGTCCAGCCATGGCGAATACCGTTCGATGATCTCGAGCGTTCGATCCGTACTGCCTCCGTCGACCACGATATACTCGAGATCGGGATACCCCTGAAGCAACACGGAGCGAAGGGTCTCCTCCAGATACTCGGCCTGATTCAGGGTGGGCGTCACCACGGTGAACCGGGGCCATGGGCGTCCGTCCGGAAGACAGTCTGACAGGCTTTCGGACCCGACCGTCCACGGCCAGCCTTTCCGGCCGGCGGGTGGCGCTGGAAGTTCGCCGAGCGAGGCGGGCCCTGCCCGCCTCCGTGTCTCGCTCAAACTCCCTCCGCTCCCATGCTCACGTAGAGAGATTCATAGCGCTCGGCCTGTAGTCGGAGATTGAATTCCTCCTCCGCGGTTCGCCTGGCGCCCTCTGCCAGCCTGTGGTTGGCCTGTGGATCGACGACCCTGAGAATGGCGGCAGTCAGGCCCTCTACGTCCTCTGCCGGGGCTAGCTCGCCGGTGACGCCCGGACGGACCATTTCCGGTACGCCGCCGACATCGAATCCCGCCACGGGTGTCCCGCACGCCAGAGACTCCAGCACCGTCGCGGGCAGGTTGTCCTGTCGCGTCGGAATGACGAACGCATCGGCTGCGCTGTAGACGACGGACAGGAGTCGCTCGTCGCTGGTGTGGCCGAGGTGGATGTGTCTCGAACTCGAAGGGACCTCCGGACGTCCGGCCCCGATCGAGAGCAGCGTAAGGTCCTCGATGGGCAACGCTTCTGCGGCAGCGGCCAGCAACTCGAATCCCTTTCGAGGATTGGTCACGGTCTGGGCCACGAACAACAGAATAGTCCCGGTCGAGGGCAGGCCAAGTGCGGCCCGGGCGACTTCACGCCCGCGTGGCCTGAGAACCTCTGTATCCAGACCGTACGGTATCACTGTCACGGGGAATCGGTCTCCGACGAGCGAGGATTCGCGAACCTGTTCGGCCAGCCATCGGCTGGGCGACACGATATGCAGGCTTCGATGCTCGACCTTGTCGAGCGCGCTCTTCTTCCTCCTCCAGATCTCTTCCGACAGATCGTGTCGGACGCTCGAACCGAGCTGCGGACAGGCTCCGCACACGCTCTTCCAGGCATCGCAGCCGCGGTCGTAGTGGCACCCTCCCGTGAACAGGTTCATGTCGTGCAGCGTCCAAACGACGGGAAGAACTGACGTCAATCTTGCGAGATTTTCCCTCAGGGCGAGGAACCCACTTACCCAGTGCAGGTTCACGATGTCCGAACCCTCCGCCATCCGCACCGGGTCAGCGCCGAACGGAGCCCGATCGTCGCTGAACGCCTCCGTCTCTTCCGGCATCGTGGATCGATAGGGCCGCAGCGCGCGGTCGATCCGTTTCGTCGCGGCGCGTCGTGCCAGCCGCGGGGCCATTCCTCCGGGCGGGCGGTAAGCAAGCACGTCAGCGTCGCTGCTCCTACGACGACGTACGACCATGTTCGATCGATGCCCCAGCCGGCTGAGACCTTCGTGCAGACGAAAGGCACAGCGCGCCGCACCTCCCGTGACATCGTCGAAGCTGTAGTGCGTTACGCGGAGGGGCATTCAGGCTCCGTTCCCCGAGCGTGTCACGGCCCGTTTTGCCGCGCTGGCTCCGGTGCGGAACAGCGTCCGGGCTACGTCGTGATAGTACTCGGGAATGAACGGCATTCGGAACGCAGCCCTTATCCACTCACCGGTCGAGAGTCGCCGGCGATACATGGTCTTCCACCGGTGCCGGTACGTACGCCATGTCATGTCGTGAAGTAGCCCGCGGGTTTCGTCCCACAGCTGGGGCTTCGCCCTGGCCATCTCTTGCAGGGCTGGATCTTCGTCCAGGAAACGCAGAAAACCACGAAGGTCCCGGGACAGGCGCTCGGGTGTCAGCGAAAGACCTGTGCTAGCTTCGTAGATTCGATAGCGAAATTCGGCCTCGTCGACGAACGCCACGCGCCGCCCGAAGCTCCCCTTCACGACCAGCGCGTTATCGATGGAGGTTCCCCCGTCGAAGTGAGGATATCCGCCGGAAGCCCTGAGGTCTCGGGTCCGCATCATGTTCGTCACGAAGCAGACGAAGTCATACTCGTGGCGGCACCACCGGCGGACGAAGTCGATTCCTTCCATGGCTGGCGGCGGCATTTCGCCTCGCTCGCCGCGATCGACGACTGCGCCCGCCTCGTCGAGAACCTCGACACGGCCCAGCGCCACGCCCGCTAACGCGTCTTCGTCCAGTCGCGCACTGAGCGCCGATATGTAGTTGGAGCTCAGTTCGTCGTCGTCGGACAGGAGCACGAAGTACTCGCCTCGAGCTTCCTGGAGGAGTTGGTTGAAATGCTCGGAGATGCTGACGGTGCTGTCGTTTCGTCGAAATCGGTAGTCCCGGTCGAGCTCAGCTGAGATCCTGTCCTCGAGCTCCGGTCCGTTTTCGCCATTGTCGGAGATGAGGATGTCGAGGTCGGCGTGATCCTGCGCCCGGAGCGAGCGAAGAACGCCTTGCAGGTACCCGAACCTCCTGTACAACGGGACGGCGACGGTGACTCTGGTCACCGGGCGCTCCCTCCGCTGGAAACCGCGAGCGCGGCCTCCGACTCTGCCTCGCGTTGCCGATCGGAAGTCGTATGGAGGCTGCGGAGCACGCGTGCGACCTTCTGGTGACCGATCTCATTCCAGTGCACGTCCCGCTCGAGGTAGTCGACCGGTTCCAGATACTGGCCCAGGTCGAGATAATTGGCGCCAAGGTCCTCGCATATCTCGCCCATCGACCGAGCTGGACCCTCGGCATCGAATCGGTCCGCGTAACGGTGGTCCGCGAGCGCGGCGTCCAGTGCGTCGCTGCTCATCCTGGCAAGATCGGGTACGTTTACCACGGTGAGGGTGGCTCCGACGGAGCTGCATACGTCGGAGGCCTGCCCCAGCAACCACCGGAAGCCGTCCATGACACGGTCCGTTCTGGGCGTGCCCGCCCCGATCTCGATGACCCGGTCGACGTTCTGTCGCCGGGACTCGATCGTCCAGGGCTCGGGCGTGACGTGAGCGCTGTGAATCGCCCAGGTACCGTCTACCTTCCGGAGGAACGGCATGCGGTAGCGTTCCATGTTGGGGAGCAGGTTGTCGTCCAGGTCGTTTGCGGGATAGACGAGCCAGACCACCTGTTTGCCGCGCAGATGCTCGCGCAGCTCGACCATCCACAGGTACGATTGAACCAGGTTGTATCCAGGCACGCCAACGGCTTTGATAGCCGGAGAGCCATCGAGCTCGGCGAAGAAGTGTTCGTCGTCAATGCCGCTACCAAAGGCGAAGGAATCGCCGAAGCATATGACCTCCGCCTCATCGAGTGAGGAACCGCCCCTCCACCCATCGGAATCGGTCGTGACCCGGAATGGATCGCCGTTGAAATCCAGAGCGATCGCGCTCAGTCCGGCCCTCGAGCGCCAGCCGAACACGGGCTCGAACTGAATCAGCTCCTCCCAGGGGACCGCTTTGGGACCCAGCCACTCCGCCAGCCGACGAGTGAGGTACGCCGTGAGGACGAACGGCGCCGCGACCAGCAACGCCGGCAGAACGAGAAGCCAGCCGAGGGGAGCCGCGACGAGTGCGATCAGGACACGCAGAATCCGCATTTGACCTCAGTACAGAGTGTAGTTCTTGGCGCTGAGGGAGCTGCTGGTCTGTCCGTGCACGAGGCGCAGCGCCGCGAGAAGAGGTACGAGCAGCAGTGTCCACTCGTTTCTCGACCGGATACTCCATCCCGACAGCTGGTACAGCCAGGAGCCGCTCGACGGCCCGGTCTCAGCCCCCTGGCTCCGGTAAGCCTCCCGTGGAACCGTGGGCTTGGCTCGCCAGGATGCACGCCGGTGTCCTTCCCCTCCCAGGGGCAGGCGGGACCCGGCGATTCCGACGAGGCCGACCACTCCAAACAAGACGGCAGTGATCCAGAGGCGACAGACTCGCGCAACCAGCAGTGCCACCCTGTTCCACGCATCGTACGCGCGATCCAGGAATCGTGGAGCGACGAATCCTGCGATCAGCAATACGACGAAAGCTGCCGCACCGGCTCCGATCGCTCGAGCACCCAGCCACGGAGAGGCGACAAGCGTCACGACCGTCGCTGCGAGGACCCCTATCGCCAGCTGAAAGGCCCTTCGATCCACTCGGCGGCACGGTGTTGGTAGTTCGATCATCGTTCTCGCACTGTAAGTGAGGTCAATCCAGCGCGTACTGCGCGCGGTAGTCCTCGGCGTCGGTCAGAAGCGCCTCGGGCTGTTCGTCCTTCAGAATGACACAGTCCTCGAGCACCAGCACGTCCATGTGCGTAGCCATGAAACAGCGAAACGCGTCCTCTGGCGTGCACACGATCGGCTCGCCTCGAATGTTGAAGCTCGTGTTGACGACAACGGGGCAATCCGTGATTTCCTCGAAGCGTCTCATGAGACGGGCATACCGCCCGTGACGTTCCTCGTCCACGGTCTGGACGCGCGCCGAGTAGTCTACATGCGTGATCGCGGGGAGGGTCGACCGGGGTACGGAGACGCGGACCCGGAGATCGGGGCTGCTCATCTGCTCCGTCTCCTCGGCGCTCAGCTGACGGCGCAGATTCTCACGCACTGGAGCCACCAGGAGCATGTACGGGCTTTCCTGCCCATCCCCCATCTCGAACACTTCGTGGGCCCGATCGCTGAGCACGCACGGGGCGAAGGGTCTGAACGACTCCCTGAACTTGATCTTCAGATTCATCGTCTGCTGCATGCGCTCGGACCTCGGATCACCCAGGATGCTCCTGCAGCCCAGCGCGCGGGGACCGTACTCCATTCTTCCTTGAAACCACCCGATGATCTTTTCGTCCTCGATCAACCGGGCGACCCGGTCGAGCAGCTCGGGCTCTGAATCGAATCGCCGATAGGTGGCCCCGACGCTGTCGAGAAAGAGCTCTATGTCGTCGCTCGAGAAGGACGGGCCGAGCAGCGATCCCCTTTGCGAGTCCGATGGACCTACACTGCGCTCCGCGCCGACTCCGTGGTGCCAGGCCAGTAGCGCCGCACCAAGCGCCCCGCCGGCATCGCCGGCCGCCGGCTGTATCCACAAGCCCTTGAACGGTCCCTCGCGGAGAATCCGTCCGTTGGCGACGCAATTGAGCGCTACTCCGCCAGCCATGACCAGGTTGGGCAGGCCCGTTCTTCGGTGTGCATCCTCGGCGGCTCTCAGGACTATTTCCTCGGTGACGACCTGCACGGAGGCTGCCAGGTCCATTTCTTTCTGCGTAATCTGGCTTTCCGGTTCCCTTGGAGGGCCGTCGAACAGGTCGTGGAAGGTCTTCGACGTCACCTCGAGCCCGTGGCAGTAGTCGAAGTAAGCCTGATCGAGCCAGATGGATCCGTCTTCGCCGACTTCGAGGAATTCTCGGATGCGATCGACGTAGACTGGCCTGCCGTAGGGCGCGAGCCCCATGAGTTTGTACTCGCCCGAGTTGACCTTGAAGCCTGCATAGTAGGTGAACGCCGAGTAGAGCATACCGATCGAGTGCGGAAACCGAAGCTCGTCCAGCATCTCGATGCGATTCCCCCGCCCGACCCCAAGGGAGCTCGTCGACCATTCTCCCACCGCGTCCAGCGTGAGGATTGCGGCTTCCTCGAACGGCGATGGGAAGAATGCGCTGGCCGCGTGCGACTCGTGGTGATCCGCAAAGAGAACCTCGCCTCCGAAGCTCGCGCCGAGTTCCGATCGGATCAGCTTCGGCAGGTGGAGCTTCTGTCGCACCCAGAGCGGCAGGGCCTGGCGGAAGGACTTGAGGCCTCTTGGCGCAAAGGCCATATACGTTTCGAGCAATCGCTCGAACTTAACGTGCGGCTTCTCGTAGAATGCCACGCAATCCAATTGAGAAGGCTCGATGCCCGCTTCGGCCAGGCAGTATTCCACGGCCTCTCGAGGAAAGCGTGGATCGTGCTTTCTGCGGGTGAAGCGCTCCTCCTGGGCAGCGGCCACCACGTCCCCATCCCTCAGGAGTGCGGCCGCCGAATCATGGAAGAAGGCAGAGATTCCCAGTATGTATGTGGACAATGTTATATCGCGATCTCGTTTGAGAGCGGCGCGACCGCTCAGTCGAAGAATCGTCGGTTCTGTTCCTCGCGCAGCTCATCGCTGACCCGCCCGAGGGGAAACTCGACATCGTCACAGGTGAGCACGTGATCTCGCGGGAGGTCGCGCTTGACGCTGCACCCTTCCGCGAGACCCATGGGCAGAAGACCCTCCCGTCTCACCACGTCGGCATTCTCGCACTGGCCATACGTCATGTAGTGCCCGATCCCATCCAGCACCTGGCCCGCCTCGAGGTTGGTCTTCGCCGTGGCGACCACATCGACTCTCAGACCTGTCTCGGGCGCGATGGTGGCGTCGTGGAACAGGGCCGCCCGTGCAACCGAGTTGTGAACCTCGAAGTGGCACAGGTGGTACGGCGTGTAAAAGCAGTAGAGAGGCCCCTCTCCCAGCTTATAGAGGTTCAGGTAGTGCTTCTGGCGTGTATCGTCATGTGTTCCGAGCACGAATACTCCGGGCCCCGGGGAGGCCCCGACCACGTAGTCCACAATGCCGGGACCGGTCAGCAGGTCCTCGAGGGGATACCAGTTCACGGCCTCCTGTATCGAGGTGCCTGCAGGGACGCTCGGCCCGTGCATCCCCCGTCTCGCGACTCTCATTCCCGTCGCGTTGGCTACTATCGCCTGCTCGAACGAGATCTTGGTCCCGTCGGCGAACGAGGTGACCATGTGCGGCTTCTGGCCCCATTTCTTGGCAAACTCGGCTTGCGTCGTCGGGTTCCTGTAAGGGTCCTGGAGTCCCTTGATGTTGCCGCACAAAACGGGGCGCACTCCGATTCCCCTGACGAACCGGAACAGGTTCATGATCACGCCCGGCTGGTCACCCTCCGAGTTGGTTACGATGACTCCAGCCTCGTCCGCCTTCGCCTTGAGGATCGGCCCGATCGTCCCATCGAGCTCGGCATTCATCATCACTACGTGCTTGCCATTCCTGATCGCCTCGAGCACTACGTTGGCCCCGAATTCCACGGCGCCGGTCACCTCTATCACGACGTCCACTCCGTCCGCCTGACACAGGGGAATCGGATCGTCGGCGATTGCAGGGCGTCCGTCAGCGATCGCCACTTCGAGCTCGCGGGAGGTCGTTACGTGTACGGGATCCTCTTCGCCGGCCTCGTCGAATGCCCGGCGAGCTCCCTCGAGCGTCCGATTCGAAATCGCTACCAGTTCCATGCCGGGAACGACGCCTACGATCTGCAGTGCAATCCCCCGAGCCATGAACCCGGCACCGACCATCGCTACCCGGATCGGATTTCCGGCCACCTCTCTCTCCTGCAACGCACGATCAACGATCTGCATCGTGTTCCCTGCTTTCTGTCGACGGGGTTGGTGGAGCGGAAGCTCGACTCAGAGAGCCGCCAGTTCGGGGAACGGCTCGTAGTCCTTCCAGGTGCGGTCCTTCTCAGAAACGACCGCTATCTCTCCCGGCCATTCGATTCCAAATACCGGGTCGTCGTAGCGTACGCCGCGCTCGCTGTCGGGGGAGTAGGAGGCGGAAACCAGGTAGTAGACCTCGGTGTCCGGCTCGAGCGTCAGGAATCCGTGCGCGAAGCCCTCGGGAACGTAGAGAGACTCGTGTTTGACTGCGTCGAGGCGGACCCCGTACCACTTCCGGTAGCTCGGCGAGGCGGGGCGAAGATCCACTATGACGTCGTACAGCGCACCGGCCGTGCAGCGTATGATCTTGGTTTCTGCCGCAGGTGGAACCTGCAGGTGCATTCCTCTCAGGGTGCCGACGTCGGCGCTGAGGGACATGTTGGCCTGCACGATATTCGTCTCCAGCTTCTGCTCGGCAAACTCGCTTTGACACCAGGCCCGGGCGAAGAACCCTCTCTCGTCGCCGCGCTTCTCGGGCCGGATCAGGTAGGCGTCCCTGAGTCCCGTGTCGATGAAGATCACAACTCCCTCCAGAACAGACGGTCGTCGACCTGTTGAGTGCGCATCAGATACTGGAGCTGCTTGAGTCGAGTGAACGGCCGATGGTCGAATACGGCCGGCGTCATCTCGATGCGCTCGAACACCCGGAGGAGCTGCTCGGCTCCAACACGAGCATTCCTTTCGCACTTGAATGCGGGAACTCTCTCGCGGATTTTGTCGAACGATACCCGATAGCTCCGGCTGTCACCGTCGCTGGAACCGATAGTCAGCTCGCACCCCGGAAAGGTCTCGGCGACTATCTCGGCGATCTCGCGGACGCGGTAGTTTTCCTGGCTGTCCCCGACGTTGAAGGTCTCAGCGTGGATCGCCTCGCGAGGCGCCTCGAGCACGGCGCGGATCGCACCGCAGATATCTCTTACGTGCACCAGGGGACGCCATGGAGACCCATCACTGGTCATGCGGATGACCTTCGTTGTCCATGCGTGACCCGACAGGTTGTTGAGCACTATGTCGAACCGCATCCGGGGTGACGGTCCGTAGGCTGTGGCATTGCGCAGGAACGTCGGCGAGAAATCGTCGTCCGCCATCGGACGAACGTCTCGTTCCACTCGCACCTTGCAGTGTGCGTACGCGGTCTGGGGATTCACCTCCGATTCCTCGGTCTTGAATTCACCCATCCCGGCCCCGTAAACGCTGCACGATGAAGCGTAGACGAAACGCTCGACACCGGCATCTTTCGCCAACTGCGCAAGCCGCACGCTGCCCTCGTGGTTGATCTCGAACGAAAGCTCGGGGTTCACCTCGGCCAGCGGGTCGTTGGACAGTTCGGCCAGATGGACGACAGCGTCGAATCCCCGCAGGTCTTCGGCGGTGATCCGCCGGATATCCTTGCTGAGACAGCGGGGAACGTCGGAACTCCCGTTGGAGTAGAGCCAGCCCTCCCGGTACAGTCCCGTGTCTACGCCGGTAACCACGTGCCCGTGGTCGCTGAGCAGGGGCGCCGCGAGGCAACCGATGTAACCTTCCGTACCCGTCATCAGGATCTTCATGTCATCACTCTCAGTCGCTTGATGGCCGGCGAAATGCGCTCACCATTTCTTCCACGGCGCGTCACCGCTCCTCCAGTGTTCCTCGAGAACCATCCGGTCACGGAGCGTGTCCATCGGATGCCAGAACCCCTCGTGCTGGAACGCTGCGAGCTCTCCATCACGGGCCATCCGTTCCATCGGATCGCGCTCCCACACCGTCGTATCGTCCTCCACGTAGTCGACCGCACGAGGCTCGAGGACGAAGAAGCCGCCGTTGATCCAGGCCCCGTCCCCCTGCGGCTTCTCGCGGAAGCTGCGGATGAGCGGATCGCCATGGTGGAGTGGGAATGCCCCGAAGCGACCCGGCGGTCGGACGGCAGTAAGTGTCGCAGCCACGCCCGAGCTCTTGTGAAACTCGACGAGTCGCCCGATGTCCACATCCGCCAGGCCGTCACCGTAGGTGAGACAAAACGTGCCGCCATCGAGGTAGTCTCGAACTCGCTTGAGGCGGCCACCGGTCATCGTGCCGTCACCGGTATCCACGAGCGTGACCCGCCACGGCTCCGCCTCGTTCGAGTGCATCTCCATCTTGCGGCTCTCGAGGTCGAACGTCATGTCCGAGACGCGGAGGTGATAGTTGGCGAAGAATTCCTTGATCACGTGACCCTTGTGGCCGCAGCACACCACGAAATCGTTGATTCCGTGGGCTGAGTAGATCTTCATGATATGCCACAAAATCGGTCTTTCCCCGATCTCTACCATCGGCTTGGGGCGAATCGCCGTCTCTTCCGAGAGGCGAGTACCGTAGCCACCGGCCAGGATAACTGCCTTCATTTCACTCGACTCCAGCTCATTCGGATGAGGTCTGGCCGGTCGAACCTTCGATGTCGCCGGCCCGCGTGGTGCGCTGTGGGCCCGGACCCGCCAGTCTGCGCCGGACGCGACGCAGCAATCTCCTGCCGTACCCGCCCATCGCACGCACCGCACGCGCCGATCCCCGGGTGGGCACCTCGGGACGCGGAAACGGGTCGCGCAGCGGGCGACCGTCCCACGTGCGTTCGAGGGGCATCGATGACTTCGGGAGCGGATCGGGCACCGGTCTGCCCCAGAGAATCCCACGGACGCGCCGGAGCTCCGCGAGCGCGGATCGACCCTCGTCGCTCCGATACCCGATCGGATCCAACAGCGAGAGCGCGCCACGCTCGAGCCGCATGAACGCTCCGCGCATTCTCTCAACATTCTCAGGTAGTCGGCTGGAGGTGGCAGCGCCGACCTTCTCGGCCAGGTCCTCCAGAGCATTCTTGATCGCGGCCATGTCCCGAGGTACGACGTAGAACTCGCCGGCGCCCTGCCCGCCCGAGGGCGACAGACGGTGGCTCCAGGTATATGTCCAGGTGCCGGGCTCGGCCGGAGCAAATCGAACGCGCCACGTGAAGTCGCCGACATAGTCTCCGGACACGTCTTCGACGATCCCGGACGGTGATTCGAACGTCCAGACCACGGCCTGTTCCTCGGGGGGTCCCCGGGTGCACCAGGTCTCACGCAGCGTGGCTTCGAACGAGGTACCCAGATCCAGGTCGTGACGGGCTGCGGTCAGACGTAGACGGAGGTTTCCGACCGACAAGCTGGTCAGGACGGCGAGTCGCTCCCACCTGTTGAAATCGACCTCTGTGAGCTCATGATCGACCACGACTCCACCGGAGCCTTCGCCTTGATCGAGGCTCACCCACGTAGGGATCTGGGGGTCCAGTGCTATTGGCTCCAGGTGCACCACCCGGCCGGGCTCGAGCGCGAACGACCGACTGAGGACGGTCTCGGCGGACCGGTGCTCCCAGCTGATCTCCATTCGTGGTCGTCGTTCCAGGGTCCACGAGTCGCCGTAGTCTGCCGAATGCAGTCTCAGCAGGCAGCCCGGAACGTCCTCGAGGTGGTCGGCAATCTTGAACATCAGTCGCACCGACTCCCGACGCGCGATCTGATCGTTGACGTACGCGGCGAGCTCGGACGAACGGAATGTGATTTCCTCATCGTTCGGCTGATACTCGGCGTCGGCCAGAGGCCCTTCCGACGTGTCCGCATCCGGGTGGCCGGCCGAGGCGAAACCCACCCCGGGAAGACCCCAGGACTCGACGCCAGCCGCAGCCTCACTCCACCAGACTTCCCCCTCCGCGGGCACGCTGAGGTTGTTCCGCTCGGTACCGCCCTGGCCCGGCTGCCAATCGCGGCAAACCGCGTACACGAACAATCGGAGGGGTCGATCGCACCCGTCGCGCACCTGCAGCGTGATCGACGCCCCGTCGACGATCGCACCGGCGGGAAGAGCCAATCCCTCCCATTTCTGCAGACAGCGGAACAGCTCGTGCTCGCCGAACACGGGTGGGCGTCCACGTGGAGATGCGGACCCGTCATCGCCGTACCCGGAACGGCCGATTCGCACGTAAGGCTGCCCCGGCTGGTTCCACGGCAGGAAGAAACCACCGTCCAGAAAGCCTCGTATGTCGTTGTCCTGCATCGTAATGCCGTCTCTACCCGGTACGCACTCCAGGCGAGCTCGGAAGCTTCCACCCGACTCCGCAGGCGGCGATGTGAAACGCACGACGCGCAGGAGACCCCGGGCCACCCCGAGATCGGGGGCCGGAAAGGGAACTTCGAGACCGCCGTGCCGTGAGCTCAAAGTACCTCTGCCGGTTGCGGCTCCGTCACCCTCCGCCCCTCGGACAGACTCTCGATCTCCGACACGAGGTGCTCTGAGAAGGGCATCGCACAGGTAAACGCGGGTGATACGGCGTTGAGCACGTGCAGCGACCGAGCGTCCCCCTCGTAGCGGAAGTCCATGACCAACGCCATTTCCTGGACGTCGACCAGCTGCGCTCTGATGCCGGGTTTCCCCCAGCTCCACATCCTGGCGGGCTGCAGTGTGCTCACGAGGCGGCCCGCGCGGCGGTGCAGGACGCGTTTGAGCGCTTTGGGCAGTTCTCGTCGAGCGAGCGTGCGGAACTCGAACGCGTTCGACAGGAACAGCCGGCTTTGCAGTCCGCCAATCTCGGAGATTTCTCGCGCTGAGATGCCGGACACGCCTCCGTACTGCTCTCGCCAGACGGCCGGCGTCGCCGTAGGACCGATCTTCGCTTTTCCGTCCACCTGAACAGTGAAGTGGACGCCAAGAAACGGATACTTGAGCTCCGGAACCGGGTATATATGACGGCGCAAAGCCTGCGTTCCTGAACGGTCCTTCAGGTACAGTCCGCGGAAGGGGAGGATTCTGTACTGCGATGAAAACCCGAACTGTCGGGCGATGCGGTCGGCATATAGCCCGGCCGCGTTGATGATGTAGCCGGCTTCGAGTCGTCCGCTCGCCGTCTCGACCGTGTTGCCCTCGATTCTCCGAACGAACGAATTCCCGGTCTCAATCGCGATGCCCGAGCCCAGGGCCTCGACAGTGAGCGCCTGCATCACCGCAACCGGATCAACAGAAGACGTGGTAGGGCTGAACAGGGCGCGCCCTGATGTTCGGCACGACGGGTCCAGCTCGAGGGCTTCCCTCTCGGTGATCGCCAGGAGCTCGACTCCGTTCCTCTGCCCCCGGCGCAGGAGTTCGTCCAGCCCCGCATGCTCGGCCTCGGTTCTCGCGACGACCAGCTTACCGCAACGATTAATGGGCAGTGACAGGCGTTCGCAGAAATCGGTGAGCCAGCGGTTGCCGTCCCGCGAAAAGCGGGCCTTCAGACTGTCTGCCGTGTAGTAGAAGCCGGCGTGCAAGACCCCACTGTTGCGTCCGCTCGCATGCAGGCCAAGCTCGTCTTCCTTCTCGATAAGGAGCACGCTGGCGGACGGCTCCCGTCGGCGAAGGGCCAGCGCCAGCGTCAGGCCGACGATTCCCCCTCCGATGACCAGGTAGTCAGTGGTTCGGTTGCTCACGAGCCCACGCGCTCCACGGTCCAATCGAGAGCAGGAGTAATCGCACCATCACGGCTGGCATCGAAGCGATATCCCGAGGGCGACACGTCGAACGCGACGACGCGCATCCTCTTGTCCACCATCCTGACGTCCGGAACGTGGCCCACGGCATTCAGATAGTACCGCCCGGGTCGCAGGAACCTCGCGGGAACGCGACAACTGGATACGTACGTGCCCGGCTTTCTCACGGCACCTGCCCAATCTCCGGAGTCGGTATCCCAGGAGGCCCACACAACCTCGCCCCGCTCATTGATCACGGCGTAGAGCATCGCCAGATCGCGAATGGACTCGTGGACCGTGTATCCGATTTCGATACTGAAGTCCTGGTCGAAGGGGACCAGCGCCTCGGGCTGGCCGCCCTGGTTGAGCACTCGCACCGATTCGATGGTTGCATCATCACGACGAGTCCCCTCGCCTGACTCCTCGGTCATGGACCAGCTTCCGCTGGCAGCGTCCGTGCTGGACAGGTATGCCGACACGACGTCCGGCGCGTCACCGTCCATGGCCAGCCGCCCGTGGGAAACGAGCAGCGCCCGGTCACACAGCTGAGTGACTGCACTCATGTTGTGGCTTACCAGGAGCACCGTCCTGCCTTGCTCGGCCACGTTGCCCATCTTGCCCAGGCACTTTCGCTGAAAGGCCGCATCGCCTACGGCGAGCACTTCATCAACGATGAGAATCTCGGGCTCGAGGTGGGCGGCCACCGCGAAAGCCAGCCGGAGCTGCATGCCGGTCGAATAGTGCTTGACGGGCGTGTCGATGAACTTTTCGACTTCCGAGAAGGCCACCATTTCGTCGAAGTTCGCCTCAATTTCCACGCGAGTCATGCCGAGGATCGCGCCGTTGAGGTAGACGTTTTCCCTCCCGGTCAGTTCGGGGTGGAATCCCGTACCTACCTCGAGCAGCGACCCTACCCTGCCGTAGATGAGCGCCTGGCCCTCGGACGGCTCGGTGATTTGGGACAGAATCTTCAACAGGGTAGACTTCCCC
This sequence comes from uncultured Gemmatimonadota bacterium, assembly GCA_964602635.1. Taxonomy (GTDB): domain Bacteria; phylum Gemmatimonadota; class Gemmatimonadetes; order Palauibacterales; family Palauibacteraceae; genus Benthicola. Next base: position 30,364 of record CAZRRU010000145.1, read on the forward strand.
GCCCCGTTGTGGCCGATGATCCCGATGACCTCTCCAGGCTTCACCTCGAAGCTGACGTCGCGCAGCGCCCATATGGTCTCGTCCAACTCGGCAGCTCCCGTAGCCTGCCCTCGCATCAGCTTGGCTGCTCGGCGAAATGGGGCCACAAAGGCATCGGCCACACCGTCGCGTATGGTCCTGTACCGCCGGTCCTGGACCGCTCCGATGTGATACTGCTTTCCCAAACCGTCAACGACGATCGCCCGTTCAGTCAACGCCCCTCCTCAAGCCACATCCGCAAAGGTCTTCTCCATACGTCTGAAGTAGAAGAGGCCGCCGACGAATATCGCCAGGGAGACCATGGCCGCCGCGATGATCTCCGGACCCGGCTTGGTGTCGAGTCCGAGAAGGGCCCAGCGGAAGCCCTCTACCACTCCGACCATCGGATTGAGACTGTAAATGGTCATCCACATCGGATCGGTGATCTTGTCCTGGACCGAGTAGACTATTGGCGTGGCGAAGAACCAGATCTGAACCATGAAGGGCACTACGTGCCGCACGTCACGGAATTGAACGTTGAGCGCCGACAGCCACAGACCCACACCGAGACTGGTGACGAACGCGAGAAGCAGGAGAGCTGGAAGCCACAACACGTTGATCGTGGGCATGTAGCCGTATACGAGCATCATCGGCAGGAGCACGGTCATGGCGATGAAGAAGTCCACCAGGCCCGATAGAGTGGCGGCTATAGGAACCACCAGCCGGGGAAAATAGATCTTCTTGATCAGATTCGCGCTCCCCACCAGGCTGTTGGAGGACTTGGTCAGCGAATTGGCGAAGTACGTCCAGACCACCATCGCCGCGTAGTTCCAGATCGGGTAAGGCACACCAGCGGGACCGAGGTTCGCCAGCTTCCCAAAGAACAGCGTGAACACGACCATGGCGATGAACGGTTGGATAATGGCCCAAGCCGCCCCGAGGACGCTCTGTTTGTAGCGGACCTTGATGTCACGCCACGTCAGGAAATACAGGAGCTCCCGATACTCCCAGAGTTCCCTGAGCCTGAGCGAGACCCAACCCTGGGTCGGCTCGATCCGGAGCACCGGAGGTTCGCTCCGCGCACCAATCGCTACTTCGTCGACCGGGTGGCCGTTCACGAGGTTGCCGCTCGATCGAAGTTCATTCCGTGGGCCTCCCGGCGTGCCAGTTCGACATCGGCCTCCACCATGATCGCCACCAGGTCGCGGAAGGTCACGTTGGGTTCCCACCCCAGTTCTTCTCTCGCCTTCGACGGATCGCCGATGAGAAGGTCTACTTCGGTTGGTCGCTCGTACCGTGAATCGATCTCGACGAAGTCCCGCCAATCCAGGTTCACGTATCCAAACGCTTCGTCCAGGAACTCGCGCACCGAATGTGTCTCGTTGGTGGCCACGACGTAGTCGTCGGGAGTATCGCTCTGAAGCATGCGCCACATCGCATCGACATACTCGGGCGCATATCCCCAATCTCGCTTGGCATCCAGGTTTCCGAGGAAGAGCCTGTCCTGAAGGCCTTCCTTGATGCGCCCGACAGCCCTCGTGATCTTGCGAGTCACGAAGGTCTCGCCTCGTCTAGGGCTTTCGTGGTTGAACAGTATCCCATTGACCGCAAAGAAGCCGTAAGCCTCACGGTAGTTGCGTGTGAGGTGGAAAGCGTATGCCTTGGCACAGGCATAGGGCGAACGCGGGTAGAAGGGGGTAGTCTCGCGCTGCGGCACTTCCGCCACTTTGCCGTACAGTTCGGAAGAACTGGCCTGGTAGAATCGGGGCGTGACTCCCGTTTCTCGCATGGCCTCGAGCAAACGAACCGCCCCGAGTCCGGTGACCTCCGCAGTATACTCCGGTAACTCGAAGCTCGTCCTCACGTGGCTCTGGGCACCGAGATTGTAGATCTCGTGGGGCCGAATCTGGCGCAGAAGCCGGTTCAGGACGCTGCTGTCCGTGAGATCACCATAGTGCAGCAGCAGCTCCGGCTGGTCGTGCGGGTCCTGATACAGGTGCTCGATTCGGTCCGTATTGAAGCTCGACGAACGGCGAATGATACCGTGAACCTCGTAGCCCTTGGCCAGCAGCAACTCGGCTAAATAGCTGCCGTCCTGACCGGTGATCCCGGTGATCAGGGCTCTCTTCTGGGATTCTGTCAACTTGTTCTCCCTAATTCCAGTGGCTGGTTCCGCTGCGCGTCCGTCCGCTATCGTGGCGGGGAGATCGTCCCTCCGTCGGGCAGCTTTGCGCAGCAGCCATGCATCACGGGCTCCACGTGATTCTCCAGGGCACCGCGCAGGAGGCCCCACTGCCAACCGAGACACCACATCAGGTCCAGCCGACTCCACGCGTCACCCGGGACGGTGGTCATCTGAAGCAGTCTTCGCCACCGGTGAACATGAGCCGACCATGCCCCGACCAGTCGTGCGTGGTCGGGCCTGTATCGCCGGTACAACCAGGTGTTGGCTCTGGCCCAGCCCGCCGCCTGACGAAACAGGGACTCTGCTTCGGTCCGGTAGCGAACACACATCACGGCGTCCCGCACGTAGGTGAGCCTCGCGCCCGCCGCCGTGAGGCGGAAGCACAGCTCGGTGTCGTAGAGGTTCTGCAGCCCCTCCGCGTAACCTCCAACCCGCAGAAGCAGGGAGCGGCGAACCCCCATGCCGCACCCTCCGGCATGTTCGATGTACGGCGGGTACCACGTAGTCTGCAGCCCTTCGTTTTGCGATTCTCCCCTCTTTATCGCGCTGAATCCGCTCGGATTCAGCGCCCACGGATCGTGCCGACTGGCAACCCATTCGTGCTCTTCGAGCGCGTCACCGATCGACGAGAGCCACCCGTCGGCCGCAACATCGTCAGCATCGTAGACGACGACCGACCGGCCGAAGGCAGCCTCGGCGGCTCGGTTCAATGCATAGCTGGCTCCCTTCCGGGCCGCTGCAGAGATGCACCGTAGGGGCAGCCGGCCCTCGTAGCTGCGAACAATCTCCACCGAGGCGTCCGTCGAGCCGTTGTCCGCTGCCACGATCTCCCACGCAGACGACCAGCGCTGTGCGAGGAGACCCTTCAGCGCGTCTTCAATCGTCGCGCCAGCGTTCAGAAACGGCATCAGGATGGAAAGCCTGGGTTGATTGCTCATGGGTCGCTCAGGCGTGGGTCCATTCGCCCCGTTGAGGTCGACCCAGTCGCATCAGGGTCGGAACGGTGACGAACCGATAGCCCGGCAGTCGTCGCAAGGTTGCAGCGACTGCTTCCAGAAGCGCCGTCCGATCGGCTGGTCCCGGGGAAGTCGCGTCGATTACGTTGTCGTGTAGCAAGACGATCGCTCCGGGACGGATCTTCTCGACCAGTTCGTCAGCCATCTCATCTGCCGCGCGAGCTTCCCAATCCCGGACATCGACACTCCACCCGACGACCTCGAAACCCATCATCAAGGCCGCGCGACGCGAGGCATCGTCCTGCCTCCCTCCCGGCGGTCGAAACAGACGGCCGGCATGCGGGGAAAGGGCTCTCTGGCAGGTTCGCAGCTGCCGTCGACGTTCGCGAGGATTGATCTCGGTGAACCACGGGTGGTCCCACGAGTGATTGCCGACAGAATGCCGACGTTCCGCCACCCTGTTCAACAGGTCCGGCCACTGCGCCGCGCGACTACCGACCATGAAAAACGTTGCGTATGCCGAGTGACCTTCCAGGATCTGAAGGAGCTGCAAGGTGAACACCGGGTGCGGTCCATCGTCAAAGGTCAGAGCCGCAACCTTCTCCGAGGTTCGAACGTGCGTAAGTGTGCCGGTGAAGCGACGGCGCAAGCGCCGACCGCTCCTTCTCAGGTGCCTTGCCGGATTCACCGCGGACCGTGCTCTTCGTACCATTCAAACGTCTCTCTCAGACCCTCGTCGAAAGATACCGACGCCCTGAAGCCGAATGACTGAAGAGCTCGAGAGGTATCGAGGCAACGCCTGGGCTGGCCGTCCGGCTTGGTGAGATCGTAGGCCAGCTCACCCTGGAAACCCGTTACGTCCGCTATTCGGGCAGCCAGATCAGAGATGGTGATCTCCATGCCCGTGCCGACGTTCACGGGCGCCGGACCATCATAGTGCTCCGCCGCCAGCACGACGGCCCTGGCGCAGTCGTCCACGTAGAGGAACTCTCGCGATGCCGATCCGCTCCCCCACAAGGTTACCCGTCGCTCGTTCGCCTTGCGGGCGTCTGTCATCTTCTTGATCAACGCCGGGATTACGTGGCTCGTTCGAGGGTCGAAGTTGTCGCCCGGGCCATACAGGTTCACCGGCAGAAGGTAGATTCCGTTGAGTCCATATTGCTCGCGGTAGGCCTGCAACTGGACCAGCAGTGCCTTCTTGGCAATTCCATAAGGAGCGTTGGTTTCTTCCGGATACCCGTCCCAAAGATCCTCTTCCCGGAACGGCACGGAGGTGTGTTTCGGATACGCGCAGATCGTCCCCAACTGGACGAACTTGTCTACACCGGCCAGACGAGCTTCCTCGATGAGGTGCAGGCCCATGACCAAGTTCGCATAGAAGAACCGGCCCGGGTTGTCCTGGTTGGCCCCGATTCCACCGACCTCCGCCGCCAGGTGGATTACCATATCCGGGCGCTCACTCTGCATGAGTTCCCGGACCGTCGCCGGATCCGTAAGATCCGCCTGCTGCTGGGTCGGCGAGGCGATCGCGGCGCAGCCCAGTGATCGCAGTTGCTCCACCAGCACCGAGCCGAGAAAGCCGTTCGCACCGGTGACGAGGACTCGCTGTGATTCCCAGTATTCCCCCGTGGGGTGCCTCTCCAAGCCTGCCTCCCGCACCTCTACCTCCTGACCGGTTGGCGGCGGCTCGGTCGAACCGAACTCGCTTTGATCTCGAGTCGCACTCCCTGACCGATCGCGGACACACCGATCTGCAAGAGCACCCGACCGTCGCCTCGCCGCTCGACGACTCTCCCGGTAACCCCCGCAAACGGACCTTCCGTTACCGATACCACCTGACCCTGCTCGACGAGCGGAACCGGGGCAGACAGCTTCCCGGCTCCCGTCACACTGGATACCAGTAGTCGGATGTTGTCGATCTCGGAGGCCAGGATCGTCGCTGGCCTGTTCCCCGTCTTGACGACGCTGGCCACCCCGGGCAACGCCACGACCTGAGCCGTCTGCCTGCTATCAAAACGGGCGAAGATATAGCTCGGGAACATGGGCCAGAGGATAGTTTTCTTGCGGTCATGCCACTGACTTTCCCGTGCGAGAAGTGGCAGATACGCCTCGAGGCCGTGCTGGCGCAGAGCGGACTCTACCTTCTTCTCGTGCCGCGCCCTGGTATACAGTGCATACCAGCTGGGAGTATACGGTGCATCTATTCCTTGTTTCACGGGCCCAGCTCCTCGATGCACTCCGTGTCCGTGAGTAACAGAGTCTGGTCTGCACCCGCGCTCGGTGAAGACTCCCTGCAGCCCATTCTCGCTCGCGCGGTCCGCCTGATATCCAGACGGACCTGTGACACCAACGGCTCGGTCGAATCCTGAGTCGTCGACATATCGATGCGGTGGAAAAGCAAGAAGCGCTCCCACCACTTATTGTAGCACTAACTACAGTGATTATTTGATCTTACGTCGCCACATGCTGGTTTGCTACACCATACTGTTGCATCGCCGCCACACCGACTCCTGAAGATAGCCAGCCGACGCCCGTAAGTCCCGACCTCACAGCCGACGAAACGGCAACTCGAGGGAAAACACGGTCCCTTCCCCTGGCCGGCTCGACACCTCCAGGCGTCCGGCGGCGGCCTTGACGAGGCGCGCGCTGATTGAAAGGCCGAGTCCGCGCGTCCAGCCCCGGGTCTCGCCGGGGATTTCGTCCATCGCCGCCTCGCTGATCCGCGCCCGCAGACGTTCGACGTCCGTATCCTCGCGGCTGTCACTCACTTCGATTAGCAGGTCCCCGCGTGGCGATTCGTCCACTCGAACGCTCACCTGCCCTCCCTCGTCCACAGCCTGGACTGCGTTAGAGATAAGGTTGAGCAACACTCTATTCAGCAGTTGAGCATCACCGGTTCGCGGGCCTTCCGTGTGAACGTCGATACCGATCGACACGTCATAATGAGCGACCATGGGCCCGAGCAGACCCCCGACGTTGTCGAGCACCGATTCGACCGAGAATGAAGACTCGGCCACGTGGATCCTCTCCCGGCCACCGAGGCGAGCGAAGTCGATCAGATCGTTTATGAGGCCCACGAGCGTTACCGCCGCCGTGTACAGCACGGCCATCTGGCGGGTTTGGATCTTGTTCAGCGACCCACTTCTCTCTGCCTGAAGAGCATCGGCGAGGAACAGAATCGAGTTGAGCGGAGATCGGATGTCGTGTGACACGTCCTCGAGAACTCGCCGGTACGCAGCAGCCGTCCCGCTCACGGCCTCGGACATGACGTCCAGTAGTTGTCTGTCGAGCGCCGTGTGAAGCTCTGACGGCGAAAGGGGGAGGCTTGCCGATTCCGGCGCGGCGTCGATCGAGCGGCGGAAGGCGCCGATCACCGCCCACGACTCTTGTGGCGTAAGCGATTCGTACCACTTCACTTTCTGTTTGGAACCGGCATCGGCGTCCGATGGGCCCCAAGCGCCCGCCACTCCCAGGTGGATAGCCAGCTCACGAGCGGGTTCGCGAAACGTCTCCGGCAGCTCGCTGACGATTTGTTCAGCGTCAAGGAACGCGGCCGAACCGTCCCCCGGTCGGCGGACATCTCCGGCTCGGTCCGAGGGCGAGCCAGACCATGGAACCACCTTGTCTGCCATAGTCAGGACGCGAAGGCCTCACGGGCCAACTTGTGTTTGTCCATCAGGCGATACAGAGTCGTCCTGTCGATGCCAGCCTGGCGGGCGGATTCGGACATGTTCCCACCCGTGCGCGCCACCAGGTGCGCCAGGTACTCCCGTTCGAAGCGGTCGACCAGCATCTGTTTCGCATCGTGGAACGGCATGCGGAGGTCCAGCGCGGGTCCGAGCCCGCTCCCCTGGCTCAGCTCGGGTGGCTGCTCGAGAATCGACAATCGCTCTGCGGGAATCGCTTCCTCGGGATCCGACAGCACGACCAGGTTCTCGATCACGTTCTGCAGTTCGCGGACATTGCCTGGCCACGGGTAGTGGATCAGAGCTTCGAGGGTCTCTCCGGCAAGTTTCGGGGGCTCTGATCCGGGCAACTGATGCCGGCGCCAGAAGTGATCCACGAAGTGGCGGATGAGCACGGGGATGTCCTCCGGTCGCTCCCTCAGCGACGGGAGGTGAATCGGAACGACACGCAGCCGGTAGTACAGATCGTTCCTGAGGGCCCCGTCGTTCAATGCCTCTTCCGGGTCGCGATTTGTCGCCGAGATGAAGCGCACATCCACGACCGCGTCGTCTTTTTCGCTCCCGACACGCCTGAGCACGCCGTCCTGCAGGACTCGCAACAGCTTGGCCTGGATCGCGAGAGGCATCTCCGCCAGCTCGTCGAGAAAGAACGAGCCCTGATCAGCTACTTCCAGCAGTCCAGCCTTGTCCCGGATCGCCCCGGTGAAGGCTCCACGTCGGTGACCGAACATCTCGGATTCGAGGAGCTCTCCGGGAAGAGCCGCACAGTTCACCGCAACGAATGGCTTGCGCGACCGGCGACTCTCCCGGTGAATGTACTGAGCGAAAAGCTCTTTGCCGGTTCCGCTCTCGCCCGTGATGAAGATGGAGGCGTCGGTGGGCGCGACCTTGAGCGCCTTGCCGACGGCCTCACGCATCGCGGTGGACACGCCGAGGATAGTTGTCCCGCGCTCGACGAGCAGTCCCTCGCGCTGCGACGGCTGGGTCATCTTCTGCGTTCGCATCAGGGTGAACGCTGCACGGCCTATGAGGACCAGAAGCTGAGTAGCCGTGAACGGCTTCGGAAGGTAGTCCCAGGCGCCCGCTTGAATGGCCTTCACCCCGTCCTCGGTCGTGGCGTGTCCCGTCATCACGATCGCCAGGCAGTCCGGGTTGCGCTTCCTGAGTTCCGCGAGGATGTCGAGCCCGTGAACCTGTGGCATGTTCTGGTCGATCAGAACGATCTCGAACGTCTCGCCCTTGAGCCGGCGCAGTGCCTCTTCGCCCCGGCGCTCGACCTGGCAGCCGTACCCTTCTCCGCTGAGAACGGTCTCACAGCTCTCGAGGATGCTCGGTTCGTCGTCTACGACCAGGATCCGGATGGCGGCCCGGTCTTCAGGCGCCATGAGGACCCGCTCCGCGCTGTCCGGCAGGATCGGCTCGTCGATTTCGATGCTCTCACCCATGAATCGATCTTCCACTGGAAGTTTTGCGTCACTCGTGCTGCCCCCTTTGGGGTCACGGTGTCGTGCCGGCGCTACGGCCGGCCGGCCCGAGAAGATCAAGATCTGGACCCGCACGGGGGTGGGATGCCGTATTTAGCGTGATGATCCGTAGATGTGGCAGAATCGCGACACCTGGCTGCCGACTCGAGCAGTCAGCACCTGCTGAGAGCACAGCCGGTTCGTCGCATTCCGCAACGAGGGCGGCCAAATCACCGCACCGACGGGGCGGCAGAGGGGGAGAACGAGGTCTTCGCTAGCGCCAGGCCGTCAGGCGACGGACACCGGGAGACTGGTCATCGTGATTTCCGCTATCCGCTTGGACGCCAGCCCGTCCCATAGTTCTGGCTGCGCAGCCACGAGCCGCTCGTCCAGAGCACTGACCACGACCTCGGGCAAGTCGTCCAGCGATTCCAACGACACGTGGTTGCCACGTTTGAAGATCGCGCCCCGTCCGACCGCAAGGTCTCCGATGCCGACGCTCGGCACTCCGACGACGGTCGCACAATCCTGAACGTCGCTGGCGTTGGTGACCACGGCGCCAGCTCCCAGGACCAGGGAGAGAAGTTCCACGTAGCTGGCCGACTCCACGACGGTGATCGGAGTCAGCAGGTGTTCCAGATTGTTCGCCATGACGTCAGCCGCATCGTGCGGATCCAGCAAGAAGATCGTAGACCGCCCCGTCTCGAACGCCACCGCGTCCAGCGCCACCAGGAAGTCCTTCAGGTGGTCCGCACTCCTGGGACCGTTGGTTCGATGCAGCGAGGCGATGATGTACGACCCTTCTTCCAACCCCAAAACCGCCGGTAGATCGAGGGACGTGGACCTGTGCCGAAGACGCAGCACGGTATCGGCAACGGTATTGCCGACGTAATGAACGCGCTCCGCGTCGATGCCTTCAAATATCAGATGCTCGCTCGTCTCCCGCTCCGCCGTGAACAACGCGTTAGAGAGCCGGTCGGTGAGCAGCCGGTTGATTTCCGCCGGCGCCTGTGGGTCTCCGGCCCGCAACCCGGCCTCCAGATGAGCCAGTGGGAGGCCGTTCTTGCGCCCCACCAGGGCCGCCGCGAGGGCAGCGTCGACGTCTCCCACGGCAAAGATCCAGTCCGGGGCTTCGCGCAGTATGACGGGTTCGAGAGCGATAAGCGACCGTCCTGTCCGGACGGCGGAGGTCCCGGTCGAAATGCCAAGGACGTGGTCAGGCGACGGAAGCTCGAGCTCCTCGAGAAGGGTCCCGCGCGCATCCAGTTCTTCCCTGTGTCCGGCGTACACGATGACCTGACGATCCACGCCCGCCGCCCTGAGAGAGCGGAAAACGGGTGAGATGCGAAAGAAGCCGGAGCGTGAACCCACGACGTGGAGAACCTTCATGGGTCGTCCTCACTCCACCGTAACGCTTTTGGCCAGATTGCGTGGCTTGTCCACGTCGCAGCCTCGCAGCGCGCCCATATGATAGGCCAGCAACTGAAGTGGTATGCTCGTGATGACCGGTTGCAGACAGTCCTCAGTGTTGGGAACGATGACCACCTCGTCCGCCAGCTCAGCGAGACCGTTCGGCTCGGTCGTGACCGCGACCAGGTAGCCTCCGCGCGCCTTCACTTCTCTCATGTTCGAAAGGACCTTGGGATACACGGCATCGCGAGGGGCGACTACCACTACGGGCATGTTCTCGTCGATGAGGGCGATCGGACCGTGCTTCATCTCGGCGGCTGAGAAGCCCTCCGCGTGTATGTAGCTAATTTCCTTGAGCTTAAGAGCCCCCTCGAGGGAAGCGGGGAAGCTGTACCCTCGACCCAGATACAGGAAGTTGCTGTTGCCACGCTCGACCAGCCGTCGGGCCAGTCCCTCCAGCTCGTCAGCGCGAGCGAGGACTTCTCGCACCTTGGCGGGGAGCGCCTGGATCTCGGACAGCACCCGAGCGGTCACGTCCGGATCGAGGCCCCTCTGGCGACCGAGGTACAGGGAGAACAGCGCCATCGCAACGACCTGGGAGGTGAACGCCTTCGTCGATGCGACCCCGATCTCCGGTCCGGCATGAAGGTAGATTCCCGCGTCTGTCATCCGGGCGATGGAGCTTCCCACCACGTTGACGACGCCGAGTGTGGTCGCGCCCTTCTCCTTGGCCAGCGAGAGCGCGGCCAGGGTGTCGGCCGTCTCGCCCGATTGCGAGACTCCCACGACGACCGTTCCGGGCTCAAGCACGGGGTTCCTGTACCGCCATTCAGACGCATACTCCACGTCCGCCTGCACGCGGGCGTACTCCTCGACCATGAACTTACCGATGAGACCGGCATGCCAGGACGTGCCGCAGGCCGTGAAGATGATCCGTCGGGCCTCCAACAGGATCCCCGCAACATCGGACAGTCCGCCGAGCTTCACCGCCGCCGGTGAACGCTGGATCCTGCCCCGCATGGTAGCCTCGAGACTGGTCGGCTGCTCGTGAATCTCTTTCAGCATGAAGTGGGAATGCCCTCCGCGCTCCACGGCTTCGAGATCCCAGTCGAGCTCCTCGACCGGCTTCACGATTCGGGACATGGCGTCCGTTGCTAGGATGTCACAACCTGAAGAGTCGAGGACGGCCAGCTCTCCATCGTCCAGGTAGACGACCCGCCGGGTGTACGGTAGAACGGCCGCGGCGTCCGACGCGGCGAAGAACATGCCGTTGCCAAGACCAATCAGAAGCGGCGACCCCCGTCGTGCGCACACGATCCTGCCGGGCTCGCGGGAGCTGATCACGGCCAGGCCGTACGTGCCCTCGACCATGCTCAGGGCGCGGGCAACGCTGAGGTGCAGGGGTGGTAGCCAGTGCTCCTCTATCAGGTGTGCCAACACCTCCGTATCCGTCTCGGACTGGAATTCGTGACCTCTCTGCATCAGCATCGCCCGCAGCACATCGGCGTTTTCGATGATGCCGTTGTGGCACACAGCGATCTCGCGCGAGCAGTCCTGGTGAGGGTGCGCGTTTCCAACCGTCGGCGCGCCGTGCGTGGCCCACCTGGTATGCGCGATTCCGGACTCGCCCTCGACCGGCTCCTGCGCAAGCAGGGCGCCGAGGGCCTCGAGCCGACCGGCGGCGCGGCGGGTCTCGAGCCCGGTTCCGTTCTGCACGGCCAGACCCGCCGAGTCGTATCCCCGGTATTCGAGCCGACTGAGTGCCTCGAGGAGAATGGGTGTCGCCTGTTCTGTTCCGGCGTACGCGACGATTCCGCACATGGGCTGCGATCCTCTTGGATACGGACTCCCCGCGAAGCCGCGGCCAGCTCTGGCGCTTCGCGGATCCGGCGGGACGGTCCCGCCGACATGGGACTCCGGTACAAGACGCGCGCCAGTCGCCAGGGTGTTGGTGCCGCCACACGTTGTCGGTCGCATAACGTGCGTTGCGGTAGCTAGTTACGGAATATGATAGCAGGCGCGTCGTGCGTGGCCGGAAGGTCAGTCGGGGGCGAGTGTGGCAGGCGTGCCACAGAGATGAGGCGGGCCCAGCCGACGTCGGCCGTGGGCCGGTCAGCACGGATCAGCCGGTCAATGGCCAGACGATGGGGATGAGCAGCAGGCAGACGATCGCCAGAAGCATCTGCAGAGGAACTCCGACTCTCGCGAAGTCCGTGAAACGATACCCGCCGGGGCCGTAGACTATGAGATTCGTCTGGTAGGCGATCGGAGTCGCAAATGAGAGCGACGCGGCTACCGTGATCCCGACTACGAAAGGCCGCGGGTCGAGACCCAGGCCGCCAGCGGCCGATACCACCACGGGAAACATGATCGCCGCTGACGCCGTGTTCGAGACGAGCGCGTTGAGCACCATCGCCGCGAGGATGGCGGCTGCCAGCACGCCGATCCCGCCGAACAGCGCCCCGACGCCTGCAACGCCCTGGGCGAGAATCGCCGCGGCGCCGCTTGCTTCCAGCGCCGCGGCGATCCCGAGGGCCGAACCGATCGTGAGCAGTACCGACCAGTTGATCGACCGCTTGGCCTCGCCGAGGCTGAGACACCGGAAGACCACCATGGCAATCCCGGCACTGAGGGCGCTCACCACGATGGGCACTACCTCCAGAGCAGCGACCGCGACCATGGCGACCATGATGAGCACGGCCGCGAAGGCCCGGTTCCTCCGGGGGGCCGCGCTGTCGCCCACGCGACTTACCAGGTAGAAGTCGGGGGAGTCGCGAAAGGCCCTGGAGAACGCACCGGCAGCTTCGATGAGAAGCGTGTCGCCCGGTCGCAGACTGATATCGCCAATTCGCCCTTCGATGCGCTCGCCGCGCCGATGAACGGCGATCACGGCCGCGTTGTAGCGGCCTCGGAAATTGGCGTCCCGGATGTTCGATCCGACGAGCGGAGAGCCGAGCGAGACGACGGCCTCGTGCAGTTCCCAGCCACTGGCCTTGCTCGGCCGCTCCGAGGCGGTCGGCGTTAGACCCACGTACTTTCGGAGATCTACGATCGTCTCGACGACGCCGGCGAAAGTGAGGAGATCGCCCGACAGAAGCCTCACTTCCGGTCCGACCGGTGATATCGCCCCGCCGGGACGCTCCACCCGAACCAGGAACAGGCCGGGCAGGTGACGCAAGCCCGCTTCCAGAATCGTCTTACCGACGAGCGGAGAGGGATCCGACAGCCTCATTTCCACCAGGTAGCGACGGACATCATCCCCCACGGTCCGGATCGGAACGCGATCGCCGAGCAGGCGGGGGGCCACGCGCACCAGGTACAGCGTTCCGAGTACAGCGCACGGAACTCCGATCGCAGAGAGCTCGAAGAAGGTGAAGCCCGGCATTCCGGCCTGCAGCAAGAGACCGTGACTCACGAGGTTCGTCGATGTTCCGATGAGAGTGCAGATCCCGCCGAGGATCGATGCGTAGGACAGCGGAATCAAGAGACGCGATGGCGACACCCGGTTCCGCTCGGCCCACGACGTCACGGTTGGCACTCCCATCGCCACGATTGGAGTGTTGGCTATGAATGCGGAAAGTACCGCAGTCGATGTGGTCAGTCGAAGGAGTGCGCGGGTGAGCCCGTTGCCGCGGCCGAGGATCGTACGGGACGCGCTCTCGAGTACGCCCGTCGCTCGCATTCCTGCCGCCACGATGAACAGCCCCCCGATCGTCGCGACAGCCGGGTTCCCGAACGATGCGAGAGCACGCTCGGGCGTTACGACGCCGGCGGCCATCAGGACCACCAGGGCCGCAAACAGCATGGCATCAGGTGGCGCCACCTCCCTCACGATGAGGAAGATCGCGACCGCCAGTACCAGAAGGGTCAGGATGGCCGATGTCGGCACCGGCTATCTCCCGCTATAGAGGACCGTCAGCCGGACGACGGCCGCGCCTGATACGACTTCATCAGGATCGCGGCGATCTCGGGCCGGGTGAATTCTTCGGGCGGGGACTCGCCGCGCGACAGCATTTCGCGGACCCTGGTCCCCGAGAGAAAGACCCGCTCCTCCATCGACGCCGGCGATGTCTTGGGCGTCGCCATTTGTTTGGTGCGCAAGCAATAGAAGGAATGCTCGAACTTCATCGGCTCGATGCCTAGCGCATCCAGATCGATCTCGTCAAAGATCTTCTGCGCGTCGTACGTGCCGTAGTAGTCACCGACCCCGGCGTGGTCCCGGCCGACGATGAAGTGGGAGCACCCGTAGTTGCGCCGCATGATGGAATGGAAGATGGCCTCCCGCGGGCCCGCGTAGCGCATGGCGGCGGGTAGAACCGACAGCATTACCCGGTCCGCGGGATAATAGCCGTCGAGGAGCACGCGGTAGCATTCCATGCGCACGTCAGCCGGTATGTCGTCCGACTTGGTCTCGCCCACCAGGGGATGCACCAGCAGTCCATCCACCACTTCGAGCGCACATTTCTGGATGTACTCGTGGGCCCGGTGGATCGGGTTCCGGGTCTGGAACGCGACGGCCGTCTCCCACCCGCGCTTGGCAAACGCGGCCCGGGTCTGTGCCGGCGTCAGGTTGTCGTCCGGAAACCCCGTGATGTCCTCTTCGTACACGTATCGGATCGGACCCGCTACACACCGGCCACCCATCCGGTACATGGCGGCCACGCCCGGGTGGGCCTGGTCCGAGGTACGAAACACGGCTGCGGCCTCGCGGTCGCGGTCACGGTCGAAAACGTCCGTGACGTCCACAACGGCAGCGATCTCGCCGTCCGGCGCGTACAGCGCGACGCTCTGTCCCCTGGAGATGTTCGCCGCCTCCTCGTCGCATACCGGCAGCACCACCGGTATCGACCAGGGCAAGCCGCCTGGTAGCGTCATCGCGTCGACCACTCTCCCGTACGCATCCCGGTCCATGAAGCCGTCGAGTGGGGACAGGCCGCCCACGGCAATCAGATAGAGGTCGCTGAGCGTCCACGGCGATATCTGGACGGCCGGAAGGCCCGCGGCCACCGCGCGCAACTCGGCGGCTTCGGATGAAGAGGCGACCCGGTCGACCAGGACGCCGCCATATGGTTGTATAGTCATTCGCTAGTGCCCCTGTCAGTTACCGCAGACGGGTCGCTCGCATCACACCGCGACGGCGGTCTACTCGATGTAACCTCGCTCCCTCAGGTGCTTCAACACCAGATGCACGCACTCGTCCAGCGAGTTCTCGGCCGTATCGACCACCAGGTCCGCAGCGTCCGGCTCTTCGTACGGAGCGCTGATCCCAGTGAACTCGGGTATCTCTCCGGCCCGTGCCTTCTTGTACAGGCCCTTCGGATCCCTCTCCTCACAGACATCCAGCGGACAGTAGACGAAGATCTCCACGAAGTCATCGGGCCTGGCGGTCGTCATGCGAATGCGGTCCCGATCCTCGCGATACGGCGAGATGAACGCCGTGAGGGCGAAGGTCCCCGCGTCGGCGAATAACTTCGCGACTTCTCCGATCCGCCGAATGTTCTCGGTCCGGTCCGCCGGGGAAAAGCCCAGGTCACCGTTCAACCCGTGCCGAACGTTGTCCCCGTCCAGTACGTAGGAACTCAGGCCGAGCTCGTGCAGGCGGTGATCCAGGGCGTTGGCCAGGGTGCTCTTGCCGCTGCCCGAGAGCCCCGTGAACCACAGAATGGCCCCCCGGTGGCCGCCGCGGCCCTCTCTCGCATCACGGGATACGCGTCCCTCGTGCCAGTGTACGTTCCTAGATTTCTGCATCATGGTCGTGTCGATCCTTCACATATGCTCGTCCGAACCCAGCGAGGTCCGGCGACGGTCATCTCTGCCAGGATGCGGCTAGAGTATCGATGCTGACATCTGTCGCACCAGAGGAAGAGCCCGGGCCCAACTGACGGGATCTCCCGCCAGGATGCCGGCCGGTTGACCGGGATCTTCCTTGCCGTACTGGAGGGGTCCGCCGCCGCAGTCCGTCACCTCTCCTCCGGCACCGCGAAGCACCGCCTCCGGAGCGCATGTGTCCCACTCCTTAAGGTACGGAACCGGGTGGACGTACAGATCGGCCAGTCGCTCCGCGATGCGAGCGCACTTGACTCCCACAGATCCTGACCGAATCACCTCCACGGACGGGAGTGCTTCTTCGATCGCCCGCAGACGCTCATCCGGGTGGGATCTGGACCTCACCAGGCGCACTCGGTCAGCCGCTGGCTCCCCGACACGGAGTGGACGAAACTCGCCGACCTGGATCGAGGAACCCTGCTGCGAACCCGCGCGACAGTCAGCGATCCACGCGCCTCCGTCCACCACACCCACATAGAGACGTGCTTTTCCGGGAAGGTAGAACGCGCCGAGGGTGGCGAGGCCGTCCTCCGCGAGACCAACCATCACGGCGAATTCGTCGACGCCATCGATAAACTCGCGGGTTCCGTCGAGCGGATCTACGACCCACAGACGCCGAGCGATCGACGCGGCATCGGGTCGATCGGATTCTTCGCTCAGTATGGGATCCTGCGGACACTCGAACCCCAGAACCGAGAGAATCTCCCGATTTGCAGCGTGATCGGCCTCGCTCACCGGATCGCCTGGACTCTTCTCCGAAGTCTGAAGGGAGTCCGATCGGTAGTGCGGAAGGGTCGCGCGCCCACCCAGCAGCACGGCACGGATGGCCGTCAGGAGATCGGCCGCTCCTGCAACCGGGAACACGCTCGCCGGATCTGACTCGAAGCTGATCACTGCGGTTCGAGTCGAGACTCCTGGGTGACCCGGTGAGTCGGGGCCAGCGGGGGGTACACCACTTGTCAGGAGATCTTCGCGATCCGAATGCCGCCGCCGGCCTCCCGCGCTTCGCGAAGGGCCGCGCGCGCGGCCGCGATCCCCGCCAGACTCGCGATTCGTGTGGCCATCGGCGAGACCTGGGACGCCTTCACTCCACTCTCCTCGACGAAGTGGTCCGTCAACTCCACGATACCGGCGCTTAGCGATGCCAGCCCGGCACCATCCGGATCAGCTTCAGCGCGCTCCGTCAGTCGCCTTACCAGAGTTGTAACTCCCGCCGCATCTGTGCCGAACGCGACAATCCCGAGCTCCAGATCGTCGATCCAACCGCACACGTCGGATTCACGGATTCCCTGCCCCCACAGACGAGCAACGCGCTCACGCAGCACCTCCATGGAGTCGGCGCTCGGTATTTCCGTCGGTCCAAGGGCGACACAGGTAAGGGGCGTACCGTGGCGACGAGACGCGCCACCCAGTACGCGAAGCATCCGCATCATGCCCGCCAGATTGAACAGTCCTGTGGTGATGTCGGAGAGCGAGCCCTCTTCGGTTGCCTCGATGAGCTTCTTGATTTCCAGGAGTCGGCGCAGTTTGGCCACCACGAGACTGGAGCGTACTGGTTCCTTGATGATGTCCCATGCGCCCGCCCGCATCGCGGCGGCTTGCTGGTTCTCCTGCCAGGAATTGGCGGAATGGACCAGAATCGGGATGCTGGACTTGAGGCCGCCGAGGCCGAACGAGGACGTCAACTCGGGCGTTTCCATGTCCGGAAGCCCCTCGTCGATGATCACCATATCGGGATTCACCTGTGAGGCATCGCGCAGGGCAACTCGCGCCGACCGCATACGAGCGAAGACGAAGCCTTCGGGCTCAAGCACCGCCTGAAGCGCCGAGGCGAACCAATCGTGTGCGCTCACCAGCATCACGTTGACCGTGTTCGCCGGCGAAGTCTCGTGGCCGTTCGCCATGATTGCGGGGGCTCCTCGCTGCTCGTTGGTGGACGCGGACGCGGTTCGTCCGTCGTCGCCGGCTTCCGTCACTGTTCGTTGTCGTTCGGGTCTAGCGGCTTCTCGCGCTCGACCATCACCGGCAGCGTCTTCAACATGATCAGCAAGTCGAACCACAAGGAGCGGCGGTGAACGTACTCGATATCGAAGTCCACCTTCTCCCGAACATCCGATACAGTCTGATCCGTGCCCCTGTTGACCTGAGCCCAGCCGGTAATCCCGGGCTTGACTCGGTTCCGCATTCGGTATCCGTCGATTTCCTTCTGCAGCTCGAGGACGAAGTTCGGCCGCTCGGGTCGCGGTCCCACCACGGCCATGTCCCCCTTCAAGACGTTCCAGAACTGGGGGATTTCGTCCAACCGCGTCTTACGGAGAACACGGCCGACCCGTGTCGCTCGCTCGTCGTTCGTTCGCGCCCAAACCGGGCCCGAGTCGAACTCGGCATCGACCGGCATCGTCCGGAACTTGTAGATCATGAACGGCCGGCCACCAAGATCGTTCACACGCCGGCCGGTTCTGTCCCGAGTGTCCATACGCCCCCTCCGGTCGAGTCCAACACGAAGCTGGCGATAGATCACCGGTCCAGGGCTGTCGAAACGCACGAGCACCGCGATGACCACGATGAGCGGGAGGAGTACGGTCAGTGCCACCAGGGTGACGACCAGATTCGCCAGCCGCAGGAGGATCTCCTCGACCCGGCTGATGTCCCTTCCTGTGGGCATTTCCGGCTCGAGGCGTGGACCTTTCGGCCCGTCGAGGCGGACGAAACGGCGATGTGCCGCGCCCCCCTGCCGGAGACGCATCGCAGCTACCCCTCCAATATCGTTAACCTGATCATCCGTGCTCATGGCGCACTCGTTCTCCGGGAAGATGTCATACTCCCCGCTTCGAGCATCTGTCGTGCCATTCCGGATGAATCGAGTCAACGTATTCCTTTACAATCTCTTAAGCGGTTCGCGCCCATGCCTCCGGCTTGCCGGGTATTGCGCCCTTACCACACATTCGGGCGTCTTGAGGTGCGGAACAACACGGGCCGCTTCTAGTCCAGCCCGTAGTCCCGGATCTTGTAGAGCAGGGCTCGATAACTCAGGTCCAGAAGCTCCGAGGCCCTCGTTCGGTTGCCCCCCGTCACCTCCAGTGCCCTCCCGATCAGGTGCTTCTCCAGCTCCCACGTTCGCTTCTTCACCGAAAGCTCGTCGCTGGAAAGGTTGCCGCCCGCTGCCTTTACCGAGGTCTTCGGGTCACGAATGCCGGCCGGAAGATCATTCTCACCGATTCGATCTGAGTCGGCCAGGACCATCGCTCGCTCCACCACGTTCTCCAGCTCGCGAATGTTCCCAGGCCACGAGTAGGCGGACAGAGCCTTGACCGCCTCCGGCTCGAATCCGGCGATCGCCAGTCCCAGCGATTCATTATACAGATCGAGGAAGTGCTGCAGCAGGACCGGCACGTCATCCACCCTATGCCGAAGGGGCGGCAGATGGATGCGCACGACGTTGACACGGTAGTACAGGTCGGAGCGGAACTCTCCTTCCTGCACGTCCGTCTCCAGATCTCGCGCGGTGGCGGCGAGGATTCGGACGTCGAGCTGCCGGGCCTTTGATTCTCCTACCCGCCTGATCTCTCCCTCCTGCAATGCCCTCAGGAGCTTGACCTGCAGGGCCTGCGGCAGTTCTCCGATCTCATCGAGAAGCAGCGTCCCTCCCTGCGCCTCCTCGAACAGTCCGGCCCGGTCGCGAGAGGCCCCGGTAAACGAGCCCTTGATGTGACCGAACAACTCCGACTCCAGGAGGTTTTCGGGTATCGCACCGCAGTTGACCGGGACGAACGGACCATCGGCCCGCGCCGACGCCTGATGCACGAGCCGTGCGATGAGCTCCTTCCCGGTGCCGCTCTCTCCCGTGATGAGGACCGTGGTCGGATGCTGCGCCACGCGCTCGGCCAGCTCGACCGCGGCCTTCATCCCCGCGCTCGCCACCACGATGTCGCCGCGTCGCCTCTCGACCCTGACTTCCTTGCGGAGTCTCCGGATTTCCTGGTCCTTCGAGCCGTGCTCCTCGGCGATCCGGATCCGTAAGAGCAGCGCCTCGGGCGAAAACGGCTTGTCGATGTAGTCGTAGGCTCCTTTGCGGATTGCCTCCACAGCGAGGTCCTGGCTCCCGTACGCCGTCATCACGATCGTACGACCGGTCCCGCCGGCTTCCTTGTAGCGATCGAGGAACTCCAGGCCGTCCACACCCGGCATCCTGACGTCGGTCAGGATCAGGTCGGGAAGCCAGTCAGCCGCTCGATCCAGGGCCTCTTCGCCGTCGGACGCCGTGGCGATGTCGTACCCCTCGTTCTCGAGAATCAGCGAAGCTGTCCGCCTCAGTCCTGCGTCGTCGTCAACTACGAGGATCTTCATTCCGCCCGCTCCAGCGCCACCGGTAAGAGAATTCTGAAGGCCGCACCTTCATCGGCTGCGGGGACCGCCTCGATGGTCCCCCCCATGATCTCGATGAGCCTCGCCGACACCGCCAGGCCCAGTCCTGTTCCCAGGCCGGGAGCCTTGGTCGTGAAGAAGGGATCGAAGACGCGCTGTGTGTCTTCGGGGAGGATTCCCGGTCCGCTGTCCCTGACGACCACCTCCACGGCTGCATCTCCCTCCGACAGTTGCCGGGCCGGCCCCGGGTCGCGGGCCTGGTCGAGACGCCTCAGGTGGGAGTAGTCGATCCCCTGCGGGTCATCCCGGCGGCTCCGCGTGGCACCCCATCGGTCACGGGCGGTGATCGTCGTGGTCCCGGACACGACCCGAATCCACCGCGAACCGGCAGCCTCCTCGACAGCGTCAATCGCGTTGAGCAGCAGGTTGACGAACACCTGCTCGAGCTGGAACGGGTCTGCCGTTACGACCACGCCGTCCGGGGACAGGTCGAGTTGGACGTCAACGTCCTTGAGACGTCCCTGCACGCGCATCAGGTCCACCGCCGGTCCGATCACCTCGTTGACGTCTACATCTCGCGTCGCGGCGGCCTTCGGGCGACCGTAGTCGAGAAGACCGCGCACGATGGCGTCGATCCTCCCCGCTTCGTGAGATATTCCGTCCAGCCACTCGGCCCCTTCCTCGCCGCTGCGGCGACCCAGCTCGACGTACCCGAGGATCGCCCCGAGCGGGTTGCCGATCTCATGGGCGATTCCGGAGGCGAGGCGCCCGATGGACGCCATCTTGTCGGCCCGGGCCAGGCTGCTGCGCGCCGCCGAGAGCTCCCGGTTGGTCTCATCCAGTGACCGTACGTTCTCCGCCAGAAGCTGCTGATTGTGGATGAGGCGGTCCGCCATCTCGTTTACCGCCGTTGACAACCGGTCGATCTCGGCCGTGTCGGAGGGAGCCAGACGATGCTCCTCCAGGCCGGCCGCGATTTCCTCGGCTCCGCCGACCATTTCAGCCACAGGTCGCACCACGAGGACACGCAATCGATAGTCTGCCACCAAGCCGAGCAGGACCAGATCGATCCCGATCGCGGCAACGAGAGCCACGTACAGATAGTCGGATGGCAGGCCCACTCGCTCCCATACGAACACCACGATCGCCAGCGAAAACAGCGCGAGAAAGAGCAGGATCAGGAGGCCGCCGATGAGACGAACTCGCAACGAGAGCGAGCGAGATCTCTCCCCGCCGGACGGCTCATGGCCCGTCACACCTGGACTTCCATCGGTTGCACGATCCATTCACCATAGTAGTGCGAGAAAGACCTTTGCCGCCATGCCCAAACGGGGCCAGGCCGGCGAGAAGTCGGCAATCCGAGGCGACATGGACGCGGCGCCGCCCGGCAGCCCGGAGGTCCAGGCTCGGCGGCGCATAAATTACGTCACATGTTGCGTGGTTGCGACAACAAGAATCTAATTACACGATTATTTGTGCTGATTTAGCCCATATATACTAACCATTCGGCTAATCCTTGACGTTTGGCGCAACTTGTGCATAGCTTCCCATCGTGAACCGCGTTGCGTCACCTTTTCTCGATGGAGTTACGCATGACGCCAGATACGATGTTCGGCGCGCCGTCTCAGCACGAAGAAGCAGCTCGCTTTTCCACGTACGGCCGGCAGCTGGGTGGCGCACCCGACGCCAACGGAATCCTCGAACTGTGTCGGGCTCTGAACGTCCGGTTCATGCGGCTCACCTTCACGGACATCCTCGGGCACACCAAAAACGTCGAGGTTCCGGCCAGCCAGTTCCAGAAGGCGCTCGATGGGGAGATTCTCTTCGACGGTTCTTCGATCAAAGGCTTCGTGCGGATCGAGGAAAGCGACATGCTGCTGAAGCCCGACCTCCAGACGTTTCGGGTCTTCCCCTGGGGCAACCAGGAGGCCAGGGTTGCCCGCTTGATCTGTGACGTGCACAAGCCTGACGGCACTCCGTTCGCCGGCGACCCGAGGCTCTGCCTCAAGAGAGTGGCGAGCCGTGCCGCGGAAAGGGGGTACGTCATGAACGCCGGAGTGGAAGCGGAGTTCTTCCTCTTCCAGACCGACAAAAACGGCGGCGCTACGACCATCACCCACGATGCGGCCGGGTACTTCGACCTCACACCCGTGGACCTCGGCGAGAAGGCTCGCCGGATGATCGTGAACGATCTCGAGGCCATGGGATTCGAGGTCGAGGCAGCGCACCACGAGGTCGCCCCGGGACAGCATGAGATCGACTTCAAGTACGAGGAGGTGATCAGGACCGCAGACGACCTGACCACGTTCCGGTTTATCGTGCGCAACGCGGCGATGGCGCACGATCTGCACGCCACGTTCATGCCGAAGCCGATCTTCGGTCAGAACGGATCCGGCATGCACACCCACCAGTCATTGTTCAAAGACGGCGAGAACATCTTCTTCGATGCCGAAGCCGAGTATCAGATCTCGGACGCCATGCGCTACTACATCGGTGGCCTGAAGCAGCATGCCAAGGCAGTGGCCGCGATCACGAACCCCCTGGTCAACAGCTACAAGCGGCTCGTCCCCGGCTACGAGGCGCCGGTGGACATCGCGTGGTCACAGCGCAACCGTTCGCCGATGATCCGGGTGCCGGATCGTCGGGGCGTCGGCACGCGAGTGGAATTCCGGATGCCGGATCCCGCCTGCAATCCATACCTTGCCCTGGCGGTGCAGCTGGCTGCGGGTCTGGACGGGATGGAGCGACAGGTCGATCCCGGGCCCCCGATTGACACCAACGTGTGGGAGCTGAGCGCAGAGGAGCGCTCCCGATACCAGATGGAGAGCCTTCCCGCCAATCTCGGCGAGGCGATCGTGGAGATGGAGAAGGACGACTTGATCCGGGAGACTCTAGGCGAGCACCTGTTCGACAACTACGTGCACGCCAAGAAGCAGGAGTGGGCCGAGAATATCGCGCAGGTTACGCGCTGGGAACTCGATCGCTACCTGACCACATACTAGCCCGCGGGCGACCGCCCAAGCGGGCGGCTGGTGGCGGAAAGCGGCCGGAGGGCGACACACTCTCCGGCCGTTTCCGCATCTGAAGCCCGCCGGCTCTAGTGCCCTCCCCCAGACCTGGCACTGCTCGGATATCGCCTGCACTGCCACCATGTTCGTGCGCGTTCCATCGGCCGATCCGCTCCGCTGCCCCCGGGAACCCCGGGGATGGAGGTAGTCCCGGACCGGGCGACTCCGTTGCCCGACCGGAAGCGACAGACAATACTGCGGCCAAGCGAGCGCGGCGAGAGCCGGAATCGAGATCAAGGAGGGCGCCGGTGCGATTGAGCATCGAATACTGCGGGGTTTGAAACTACGAACCCAAAGCCGCCAGTCTGGCGGCCAGTCTGAAACAGCGGTACCCGGACCTGGTCATTGACCTGATCCGCTCCGGCGGCGGAGTGTTCGAGGTTGAGTTGAATGGCCAATTGATCTACTCGAAGAAGGCGACAGGGAGGCACTGCACGCCCGACGAGATCTTCGCGGAGATCGACGCCTGATGAGACCGGCGGCAGGTCAGTTGCCGACGAACTTCCCGGGCGGATATCGCATCCACAGCCAGACAAACAGGGCCAGGGAGGCGTAGGCGGTAACACGGTCGCCGGTCAGCATCGTGCCGACGATGCCCAGGAGGGCCTGACCTTCCACGAGAGCCCACACCACGATGGCCGCCGCCCGCCTCTGGTCAGGCCCCGCAGCGGCGCCCGTCATGCGGCCCCTGATCACTCCCGCGCCGAGAGTCGCGACCACGGCCACCCCCAGCCACACGATCCTCATCACGTTCGGATCGACCGATGCCTCGAGCGGATCGATGACGAACAGCACGATCGCGGCAAAGAGGAACACCCCGAAGGCGAGCGCTGCGTAGATGGTTCTGAGTGCCTGGGAGCTGGAATCGGACGTGTGGTCTCGCATCGATCCTCCGAGGCGACGGGTCCGGTGGAGCGTCCGGAGCGGTGGAACGTTCTCGCCCCCGACGTGTTTCAGTAGATGAGGCAACCCCCAGAGCCACGGTGCCTACCTCGGATCCTATCCCCGCAGTCGATCCGTGGCCGAGGGGGTTTTCTCATCCACCCATTGATCGGCCGCTGAGAATAGGCGCGCACGAACGGCCGCGCAAACAGATCAATCCACCGCGCGCCCGTAGCGGTCTTCGAGACGAACCACATCGTCGAGTTCGGGCGTGGAGACCTCAAGCAGGACGCTGTCCTCTATGGCCTCCATCCGGTGGACAGTCCCGGGAGCGATTTCGATCGCCGTACCGGGAAGCCAGTCCATCTCCTCCCCGTCCAGCGTCAGACGGACCTGCCCGACGAGAAGATAGAGTGTCTCGTGCTTTACGCGGTGCTTTTGCAGGGACAGCAGATGACCCTGGGTGACTTCGAGAACCTTACCGGCATAACGGTCGTTATGGGCGTACCAGATTTCCCGCCCCCACGGTTTGTCCACAGTCTTCGGGTGTCGCGGTATCTGTCCCACTCGGCTCTCACCCCGTAACGGTTCACGGCAAGCTGGCTGGCAGCCCAATATACCGGCGATGCCGTGTGCAACAACTGGACCCTCAGCGATAGTCGCGGCTGCGGCTCGGCCCCAGGTCGCCGTTGAGATTCAGTCGATGAGCCCGGCGCGCCAGTACGTTCACCACGCCCCGTTCGTTCTCCACGATTCCTTCCATCAGGAGCAATGGAGCCCGCAAAGTGTCCCGCATCTCTTCCCGCGCATCAGGCATCACCACGAAGTTGGAAAACCCTGTCTCGTCCTCCAGCGTCACGAACATGACGCCCTTCGCCGTGCCCGGACGCTGGCGACAGATTGCCAATCCGGCGACTCGTACTTCGTCCCCGCTCCGATGTGATCTCAACTCTTCGGCCGTCAACACTCCCCGGTTTTCGAGCCTCTCCCGCAGAAACTCCATGGGGTGTCCTTCGGAAGACAGACCGACGCACCGATAGTCCGCCGCTACCCGCTCCAGGGATGACATTTCGCGAATCGGAACCGCAGACTCGCGAGAACGACGGGCGAGAGGACCCGCGTCCCCACGAACCTGCCGCAGGAGTTCCCACAGTGCCTGGCGGCGGCCGGGCCACAGGGCCTCGAATGCGCCTGCTTCCGCCAGCACGCGAAGATCCGGAGCACCCAGACCGCTTCGCTGCATGACGTCTTCCACGCTCCGGAACGGCCCCTCTTCACGAGCCGCCTGTAGCTTCTCCCGGGCCCGCGCACCGAGGCCGTGTACGAGGCGAAGTCCGATCCGCAGGGCAGGTGGCTGCACTCCCTCTTCCAGCGTCGAATTCCACTCGGAATGAGCCAGGTCCACCGGACGGACTTCCACTCCATGCCGTCGCGCATCGTTGATGATCGTCGCCGGAGAGTAGAAGCCCATGGGCTGTGCGTTCAGTAGCGCCGCGTAGAACTCCGGTGCGTAATAGTGCTTGAGGTAAGCGGAGGCGTACACCAGGAGGGCAAAGCTCGCCGAGTGGCTTTCCGGAAATCCGTAGTTAGCAAACGCCGTGAGATACTTGAGAATCTGCGCGGCCACGTCCGGTGGAACCCCGTTTCGGCGCAATCCGTCTACCAGGTCCCGCTCGACCTCCTGCATCTTCCGATGTGAGCGTTTGAACCCCATCGCCCGACGCATGTTGTCCGCCTGACCCGGGGTGAACCCGGCCAGGGTTATGGCCACCTTCATCCCCTGCTCCTGGAACAGCGGCACGCCGAGCGTTCGTTTCAGAAGCGGTTCGAGCCGGGGGTCCAGATATGTTACCGGTTCTTCTCCGTTTCGCCTCCTCAAGTACGGGTGCACCATGTCTCCCTGGATCGGTCCCGGACGGATGAGGGCCACCTCGACGACCAGGTCGTAGAAGCAGCGGGGACGCACTCGGGGAAGCGTGTTCATCTGGGCTCGCGACTCGATCTGGAACACGCCGACCGTGTCTGCCGCACAGATCATGTCGTATACGGCCGGATCGTCCGGCGGTAGACGAGCAAGGTCGATCGACACCCCGCGGGTCCGCCGAATGGTGCGAATGGCATCACCGAGCAACGTCAGCATCCCGAGGCCCAGAAGGTCGAATTTGATGAAGCCTGGCAGATCGAGGTCGTCCTTGTCCCATTGGATCACTGTCCGGTCCGCCATGGATGCTCGTTCCACGGGCACGAGCTCTCCGATCGGTCGGTCGGAAATCACGAACCCGCCCACGTGAATCGAGCGGTGACGGGGGAGGTCTTCCAGTCCGGCCACGGTCCGGACAAGGGCCATCGTCCGGGGATCGGTGGGTTGGAGACCGGCGCGCACGGCACCACCTTCCGCGAGCCTATGGGCTGCATCCACGGCGCCGCCGCGATCTACTTCCAGGGACAGGCGATCACTCTCCGCGGAGGAAAACCCCAGGACCCGCGCCGCATCCCGTGTCGCCATTTTTCCCCTGTACGTGATGGATTCGCATACCATGGCCGCGTGCCGGCGACCGTATTTCTGGTACACGTACTGGAGCACTTCCTCCCGGTCCCGGTGGGCGATGTCCAGGTCGATGTCCGGCGGCTCGTGGCGCGACTCCGAGAGAAAGCGCTCGAACAGCAGATCAAGCCCGACGGGGTCCACGGCCGTGATCCCGAGGCAGTAGCACACCGCCGAATTGGCCGCGGATCCCCTGCCCTGCACGAGGATCCCGCGCCGGTTCGCGAACCGGACGATGTCCCACATGATGAGGAAGTAGTCGGCGAGGTCGAGGCGACCGATGATTCCGAGCTCGTGCTCGATCTGTCGAATGTGCCGCGCACCGAGCCGATTACCGTATCGCTCGTGTGCCCCCTGTTCCACGAGCCCCCTGAGGAAAGTGTTCCGATCCCCTCCCCCGGGCACATCGAAGGGAGGGAGTCGTGGCTTCAGGTCGCCCATGTGAAACCGGCACCTGTCAGCCACGCGCACCGTCTCTCGGAGCGCTTCCCGCCCCCACCGCTCTCGCATGTGGGAGGCCCCCTTCAGGTACCACTCGCCATTGGGCGGCAACCGATCGTTCGCTTCATCCAGGGTCGTGCCATAGCGGAGACAGATCAGCACATCCAGGACGATTCGATCGCGCGGGCGGGCATACAGCGGAGCATTCACCGGGAGCCACGGAAGTTCGTGATCGCGGGCGTGCCCGATCCAGGCGGAACAACGACGTGCGTCGGCCGGAAGCCCGTGATGCTCCAGCGCCAGGTGCAGGCACCCCGGAAACAGGGTCTTCAACCTGTCGATCCTGTAGGCGAGTCCCGGGGTCTCGGGCAGCAGGTTCTCCGTCATGACGAGACACGTCAGTCCGCCCGTTCTACCTTCGATTTCGGTGAACACGAGGCCGGGAGAACCCCGCGGGGAGGCCAGGCGCGCCCGGGTGATGAGCGCCGATAAAGCGTGGTAGCCGGTGATGTCCTCACACAGGAGCACCAGGCGCAGCCTGCCGTCACCGATACGGCCGGAGGCGGTTCGTTTCCCGTCACCCAGGCGGATTTCACCTCCGATGATCGGACGTACACCCACGTCGTCACACGCGCGCGTGAACCGCACGGCACCCCCGAGATCGAATACGTCGGCCAGAGCGAGGGCCGGGGCTCCTTCAGCCGCTGCCCGTTCCGCCAGGTCTTCCGGATTCGAGGCGCCGGCCAGGAGGGAGAAAGCCGATCGCGCCGCCAGCTCTACGAAGTCACCGCCGTTCATCTCTCGTCACACTCCATGAACGAGCGATCCCCCTTCCACGAGCTGGTCCTCGCTGCGCTGCGCATGAGCGGGCTCGTCCTCTCGGAGCGCGTCTCCGCAGCGAAGCGAGGACGACCCGCTCAGTCGTAGAACCCGTGCAGCCACCATTTCGCCACCCTCTCCTTTCCCCGTCCCCTCCATTCCCTGTACAGCCACAACAGTTCTCCTTCCTCCGTACACGCCCGATAGTATTCGCGCCGATAGGGATCCTTCCACCAATCACCGGAAAGACGCTCCGGTCCCTCGGTGACGAGCAGCGAACGACGCCCCGTGCGATCCCGTAGCTCCCGGGGGCAGCCCTCGCTGGCCCATACGTCCACTGCCACCGGATCGGGCAGAAGGTGAAGAGTGCTCTCGATCGTTCCATCCGCGGATACGATACGAGCCGTGCCCGGAGATGGGTCGGATCGGGCTCTATCCTCTTCCGGTGTCTCGACGGAAGCTGCCGGTCGCCATCGATTGCGAGACTCCGGTCGATGGATCGCACGGGGGTGGGGCCATGCCACCGCCTCCTCGCCCAGCCGGGCCCGCAGACGGGAAAGAGCCGCGGCAGCGGCCATCGGATCACGCCAGTCTCCCGTGAAAAGGTCACCCTGGCGTGCTCCCGGAGGCGCCGTTTCCTCCACCCGCAACTCAATCCCGCTGACCGGGGCCGCCAGACAGCCGTTCGTGTCCACGGCACGCTCCAGGGCCGCGCGACACAGGTCGTACAGCAGATCCTCCCGCCTCGTCGCCCGAGCTGGAAGCACTTTCGCCCGCTGCGTCGTGGTGGATCCATCCAGGTGAAGCTCGAGCGAGAGACGGGAGGCACATCGTCCCATGCGCAGAAGGTCGGAACATACCCTGTGCAGGAGGTGACGAAGCACGAACAACAGCGGTTCCAGCGTAACTGCTGCCCCGTCCAGCTCCAGCGATGATTCAGGGAGCTCATCCGCAGCCAGGGAACGAAACGCTCGAACGTCTTCCGCACAGGCCCACCGTTGCGCCTGCACACCGGCGGAACCGAATCGGGCTTCCAACTCGCTCCGATCGCGTACGGCCAGCTCCCCGATGCGACGAAATCCGAGTGCCCTCAGGGTCTCGCGCATTTCGTCCGAGATCGGCAGAAACGACAGCGGCAGAGGTGACAGGAAAGCCGGACCGGTACCCGGAGCCACGATGATCGAAGCCTCTTCGTACACGACATCCACCGGGAGAGAGGCGGCGTTCGGTTTCTGACCGTCCAGTTGCCTCGCCAGCATCGCCGCGGCATCAGCCACGACAGCCACGTTCGCTACGCCGGCCCAGGCTCCCGTGAATCCTGCCGACAACGTGGCCCCGCGCAGCGTACGGACCAGAACCGTCTCGCCCCCCCTGCGATCCCATCCCCGCGCATCCACCCGACAGGCCTGCGGCCCCACCGGAGCTACGCGCGGTGAGCCGGCCAACAGTGCCGTCGCAAGCCGGGTCCCACTGGAGTCGCCGGAAAGCGCGGGTCCTTCGCTCACAAGAACGGTAGCCACACGGAACGGAGCGGCGTTCAAGTCGCTGGACCTTTCCGATCCCGGGCTGGTTCGGGGCCCCATGAAGGAGACACCGGACAGAGAAGCGGCACCTCCACTGCGCCTCGTTTTCCCACACGTACCCAGATAGGCCTGACGGATGAGAGAAAGGGCCCGAAGGCTTTCTGTACGGATTCCACGCGACCGGCTCGGAAAGACAAACGGAGAGCGGCCAGTGGAACGTGTCCCACCGTCAGGAAAACGGCGTTCGCCTCTTCGGCCAGGCGCTGCAGGCGTATCGTCACGGCTCGCCTGAGCAGCGGATCGACTCCATCCGATGCCACGGTGTGCGTCGATGCCAGGAGCGCCACCGCCCCGAACGCCCCGCTGCGAAGGATCAGATCGGCACACCAGACGGCTTCGGTCGGATCTGGAGGACGAATGACCCAGAACCTTCCCTCCCCGGCGATCAGGCTGGTCCAGTCCGGTGCATACAGGGAACGGGCGGAATCGATGAGTGCGATCGACTCGCCGGTCGCTCGCAGAGCGGCGAAAGTGGCCCGAAGCAGTGTCGTCTTGCCGCTCGACCTGGGACCGAGCCATTCCACCACCTGACCGCGAGGTAATCCACCGCCGGGCAGCAGCGTATCCAGGGAAGAAACGCCCGTGGGGACGGAACCGCCCGGACCGCGGGGTTTCGATTCGATTCGCTCGATCTGCCGCTCTAATTGTACGATGGCCGCCGAGCGCCGCATGACTTCCTCTTCCCGGGATACCGAATAAAAACCGAAAGTGAGAACATGATACTACAACGCCCTCATGGCCGGCAAGGTCACGAGGGCGTATCAGTGTTTCACTGAATCGGGTAGGGACCCTCGATCAATCGGGGTGCTTGATGCCGAATCGCAGACCCAGTCCGACCCTCCAGAAGGAAGGCAGCCCGGGAGGCGACTGGTACTGCACGAAGCTGTCCACAGCGAAGGTTCGGCTCACGGCATACCAGAGCCGCATCGATGCATCCCACAGACTGCCGCTGAGCTCGTCGGAAACGTCGCTGTTCACGTTCCCGTAGAACACCCCGGGTTCGAGACCCAGGCCCGACTCGGCTTCGAAGCGTGTGGTCAGGCCGATTCGCAGTTCCTTCGCGGGCGCCCGGTTTGGAACACCGGCCGGAACTCCAGTAAGACCCGAGCCAAAGTAGTCGCCGTAGGAAACCATTGGCTTCACGACGGCGGCCCCCGCCTCGATACCCGTTTCCGCAAACACCACCCAGTCGTCCCGGTCAGACCAGTGGCCCAGCCAGCCGCCCAGTTTGAACCACCCGCCCGAGCTCAACCCGAACGTCTGGTCCAGCGTCCAGGTGGTCTGAATGGTCCCGTTAACCGGCTCTTCCCTGCGCCCGAGCTCGAAGGACGTGCGGTAAGTCCGGTTCGCGCCGTAGCTGTATCCGAGGCCACCGTACAGGCCTTCGATGTCGTCCTGGCCACGCACGAGGTACGGGTGACGGAAACTCAGCATGTTGTCGAAGGCGAACCAGAGCTCGAATCCGGCGCCCGGGTAGATCCCCAGCTCTGCCCAACGGAACCCGGGATTGCGGCCGTTGTCGTCCGTGTAGCCGCCCCACACGTTTGCTTGGAGCAACAACGGGTTCTGGCTCAGCCGATCGATCCCCCGCCTGGCAGCCTGGCTCCCGGGATCGATTGCCAGTGCCCTCTCGTAGGCTTCCCGCGCCTCGGCTTCCTGGCCCAGACGGGCCCGAGCGTTCCCCAGCCCAACCCAGGAATCCACGTCGCCCTGGTCCTGACTGAGCGCCAGTTCGAACCAACGGACCGCTTCCCCCGGGTCCCCGTTCTCGAGGCTCGCCCGCGCCATTCCCACCTGGGCACTGCGGCGGGACGGCTCCGCTCGCAGAATCGCACGATATCGCTCGATGGCCTCGGTGTATCGTCCCTCGGCTGCATAAGTGTCAGCTACTCCCATGGCCGCGGCCAAGTTGGACGGGTCCGCCTCCGAGACCTCGAGATACAGGTCCCGCGCCCCCGAGGCGTCACCCGCCTCGAGGAGCCGGGTGGCCTGCAGGAAGGCTGCCTCTATGGCCGCCACGGTCATCCCTCCCCGCGTGATCGGGAAGGAAAATTCCCGGCTAACCTCTCCAGCCGTAACCGTTACCACAGTTTCCGTCCCTAGAGCGCCCGTCGTTATGGATGCGCTCGCCCGGCCCCGATCGTCCGTCAGCGCCGACCCGGGAACCACCTGCCCGTTTCTCGCTAAGAAAAGCACCTCGACGTTGCGCGCCGGAGCACCGCCCGCGTCCGTCACCGCCACGACCAGCGGCAGGGGAAGGTCCTGCCCGGCGTCGGCAACCTGGTCGCCGCCGGAAACCGCAGCCAGCTCGGCGACCCTACCACCCGGGCGCGCCACTCCGCTGGAACCCAGGACCTCGCCGCCGGAAACGAACACCAGCCGATTCGCCCCCCCGAGGATGGACTCGGTGACCGAGATTTCCAGTGTGCCTGAGTTCGACGTTCGGCCCGAAGCCAGGGCCAACCCACTCGCAGATCCCGCCCGCACCTCGATCAGTACGCCGGAGACGGCGTTGCCGTAACGGTCTCGAACCTCGACATCGAGTTGCGCCGGTTCATCATCGACGGACAGGGCCAGCGGATCGGGGCTTCCCGTCGCCGTGGCCGGCGCCGTGGAGCCTACCCGAAGCGTTATGGCGCTGGAACCACCGATCGTCACGTCGCCAGCCAGGGTCAGATCGAACGTTCCCGCACGGCTGCCGACCGGAACGACCAATGTGGCCTGCCCGTTCGCCCCGGTGACCGCCCTCGCGTCCGACCCACTTACAAGCGCGCCACTGCCCACGAGCTGAAGCCGCACTCCGTTCACGCCCGTTGAACCGCGGTTCACAGCCACCGGGATGCGGACCGTTTCTCCCGCCGCGACGTCGAAGATTCGTCGATTCACGCTGAACTGGAGAGCCGGTGCGGCCACTGCAGGACCGTCGCAGCCGTCGATCGCCGCCATCACTGATTCATCGGCCCCGAGCGCCCGGAAGTCGGCGCGGTCCCTCTCGGTCGGCGTGAACGACAGGCAACTCTGCCGTACGATCCCGGCCACCTCTGCCTTCGTGTATGTCGTTCCCGTGAGAAGGCGGATTACATCACTCTTCTGGAGCGGCTCCGCTTCCTGTGCCGGGAGGGCAGGCGGACACAGAGACAGGATCGCGAGCACTGCCACGTACGTAGCTGTTCGGTGCATGAGTTGCGTCCTCACTAGGGACGTGGACACCCGGAGGCGTCGAAGTGCTGGTTTAGCCGGTTCGTGTCTTCCACCAGGCGTTCGTACTCGGCGTTGAGAGTCTCGTCCGCCGCCGTTCCCAACCCGGCGTAGGACCCGGCCATGGAGATGAAGGCATCATCGGCAGCCGCGTATCCACCGGCCAGCAGCTCACAGCCGATGCGTCCGAGATCGAAATCCTGCCGTCGCTCCTCGTATCTGAGCATCGCCTCCTCCAGGCCGGTCGCCGCGTCGCGGAAGCGCTGCACCTCGGGAGCTACAGGCGGCGGTTGCTCGACGGGAACGGGAGCGACGGGCGTGGAGTCGCCGCCGGCCCGGAAGAGCCGTAGTCCTCCAAAGTAGCCACCGAGCATCACCGCCACTGCCACGAGAAGCCAGATAGTGCCTTTGCGCCGCAGGGGAAGTCGCGGGTACATGCGCTCGGAGAGGTTGTCAGGCAGAACGAGCGTCATGGAAGAAGCGTACTCATCGGGAGGCGGACCTTCGGAAATGACAGACGGGGTTTCGCGCCCCGCCGGTTCGTCGGGCCGTGCCGCGGACTGACGGACGTCCCGATCCGGGAGATAGTTCTTCCACCGGACAGCGGTCGCGATCGGACCCTCCGGCGGAACGTCCTCCATCGCCAGGAGTTCGCGGAAAGGGGCTGGCTTCTCCTCGGCCTCGGCGAGCGCCGCGGAGGACCTGAAGACGGCGCCCAGTGGCCGCGCCGGATCCGGTACCGCCAGAACGCAGCACTGCCACGGCTGGCCGAAATACCTCTCGTTCATCTCCCGGTCGGCCTC
>CAZRRU010000146.1:0-7699 GCA_964602635.1 uncultured Gemmatimonadota bacterium
CGTGAAGCACTGGGCCGATGGAGGAGAGACGAAGCTCGGGAATCTGCTGCTCCTGTGCAGTCATCATCACCGGCTGGTGCACGAACAGGGGTGGAGGGTCCAGTGGTGGGGCAGGGACAAGCAGCCGGCCTTCATCGACCCACGGGGGCAGGGGCACCTGGGACGGCCGCGAGAGGCGCCCGAGATCCCGCCCGATCCGGTGGCGGCGCTCGTCGAGGACAACCGGCGCCGCGGGGCCCATCCCGACTTCCATACCGCCGGCGCCCGCTGGAAGCGCGAGGCCGACATCCCCGACGACGTCTACTTCCGAGCGCGTGAGGCGCTGGAGTAAGGATGAACCGAGGGGCCGGCTCACGCCGACCCCTCGATCACCAGTACTAACGGGCGGGAATGTCCGCTACTCGCCCTTGATCTCGATTTTCCGGGCCTTGGCCTCGGCGGCTTTCGGCAGCCTGACCGTGAGCACACCCTTGTTGAAGCTGGCGTCGACAGACTCCGAGTCGATCGTGTGCGGGATCGAGAAGCTTCGGGAGAACTTGCCCCACGAACGCTCGCGCAGGTGGTATGTCCCCTCGGCCTCTTCGTTCTCCAGCGTCCGCTCGCCGTGGATCGTCATCACGCCCTTCTCGACCGTGACGTCCACGCTCTCGTTCGAGAAGGCGGGCAGATCCATCTCGAGCACAAACTCGTTCTCGGTCTCGAAGAAGTCGGCCTCCGGGCCACCGGGCGCCACGCGGACCTGCGGACGACCGAACATCTCGTTGAACAGCCGGTCAGCGTCCCACCGGAGCTCGGGGAACGGCCGCAGCACGGCAGTTGATCTCTTCTGGGTCGGGAGATGCATCTCTTCCTCCTGTGATTTCGTCATGCGTCCAAGCGCTGCTCACGCCAGCCAAGTTTGTGAGCGTGCGCCGTGTTCTCGGTTCGACCGGTGAAAATGCAATGAGTGTGCCGTGAATCTGGTCTGAATATCTGCAGATTTGGCGTTTTGCGGCGAGTTGGTCCGTCAGATTGAGCGATGCGCGGTCAAACTGGCAGGAATGGCCGGAGGCCGGTGGCCCGGGGAGACTTCAGTAGCGAGGCAACGCGACTCGACTATATTGTCGTGCGCTTCACACGGCCCCGTAGCTCAGCAGGATAGAGCGTCGGATTCCTAATCCGAAGGTCGGAGGTTCGAGTCCTCCCGGGGTCACTCTATCCGCGCGTAGTTCGCTCGTTTCACTCGCTCAATGTCTCGCTTCGCTCGACAGCGAGTCGCGCCGGGGTCATTTCTCCAAGCCCTTCTGGGCGCGCCGGCTACGAGAGTAACCGGCTCGCCTTCTTCATCTGTGAAAGCCCTGGTGGGACAATATCTGGGACAGATTGGGTTCACTGCTCGTCAAAGCGAAGCGCCCGGCGTGCCGCCGCGGGCATTCAAGTTCTTCTGGGCTGTTCTGAGGGGGGGCAGAGTGCCCCCCCCCCAAGGTGGATACCTACGAACAGGCCAGGAGGGCCTCGAGGTGATTGTCCTCCGACACTGTCTGCAACTGCAGGAAGACCCGCGCGACGTCAGCCGGGACGAGAGGTAGGAGTTCGTCGTACAGGGCGACGACCTGGAGTTCCACCGCCACACCGGCCTGGCAGGCCAGCAGCCTCGTCTCGAACGTCGGCACTCCGTCCGGTTCCACCAGCGGTGGAGCCTCCCACCCTCGTTTGACGTAGAGATGTTGTACGGCCTCTACATGCCTGAGCTCGGCGTCGCGAATCCGGGTAAACGGGATTCCGAATTCGTCGGCAGCGTACAGATAGGTGAAGTACGCCATGATTTCCGATGCGATGGCCTCATCGAGGATCTCGAGTACCGCTTCGCACGGGCCCGAATCCGGTCCCGAGCCTGCGTACTCGGGCGCGAGCGCCACGACGGGTTCGGGGGTAGTCGGCTCGGCCTGACACGCGCCGAGCGCAAGAAGTGGGATGCTAAAGATCGCCACCCACGCTGTCACAGCGAGATGCGTCCGCAACATGGTGCTTCTCCAGTGCCCGCCCTCGTTGTTCAAGGAAATGGGGAAGCAGCCTGGTTGACCGTGCGACCGGTCTGGTGAGTGGCCCCTACCCCTCCGAGGAACTGACGACCTGAACAGGAGGAAGGTCACACCGAGAGTCGAGTTGACACGCTTGATGTCAATCCGGAGGGCTGGAGGCCCGCCCGCTGTGGGCCGGGCGGACCTCCAGGCCCATTCGCCACCTGAGGAAGTACCCGGTAGGATGGGCAGGGCGGGCGTTCCCCCCATGGCCGTTTCCGGCGCATGGATCCTACCGGGCGTGTAGCTAGTCACTGTGCAGCTTCAGGTTTCCTCCGATGATTTCCTTCTCGCACAGCTTGCACGGCCACAGGTCCTCGGCCACGTGACCGTCTGACTCGATCGCCGTGTCTATCTGCTGCACCTTCGGTGCGTCCGGGTAGAACCACTTCCATGAAATCCGGTCGGTATCGGTACGCGACTTGCCTGCGTCGTGCGCCCAGCCAAGCACGATCTGCCCGATCCGGCAGTCGCTTCCGTTCGGATGGCTTCCGGATCCCCCGGATCCACCGGGCTCCCCGTGTCCACCTGTCGAACCGTCATCGTGCGAACAGCCGCCGTCGTCGTGCGTGGTGCCGTCATCGTGCGAACAGCCGCCGTCGTCGTGCGTGGTGCCGTCGTCATGCGAACAGCCGCCGTCATCGTGTGAGCAACCGCCACCCCCCTGGCCCGTTCCCCCACACGGTTTTGTGTCCGAAATGACCCTTCCCAGAAAGCGCACCTCAGCGTCGTCGTCGTGAATGTCCACGTAGTAGATCTGTACGCCAATCTCCCGGTGCAACATCCCGTCGCCCACGTAAGGGTGCTGCTCAATGCCTGTCGGCGGATCCTCGTGACAACTGCCGCAGTCCGCGGACGGCGAGGAGGCGATGACCCGGTACGCGAAATTGCCCAGGCCCGGATTCCCTGGCTCTACACCGGGGAAGGCCACCAGGCTGGCCTGGGCATATCGATCGTCGTCCGGTGCGTTCATTCCCTTTCCGCCTGGCCACACCATGTCGACCGTACCGGTGAAACGGATCTCGTCCGCCTGTCCCGGACGGCCGCGAGCGGCCAGTAATTCGCCCTCGGGGTCAAGGGCGTTGGGGTTCGAGCAGCTTGCGGTGCTGAGCATCAGCAGTATGGCGCCGATGGTTGCGCTCCATTTCAGCGTCGTCGCGTGTCGTCCGTTCGCCCTCATCGTGTGCCTCACTTTGCCGGTTGCGGCCCTGCCGGTTCACTCCGGCAGGACCAGGTTGAGGAAACTCTGAATCAGAGGTTCAGTGGTTGCCGCCGCCCGGCGGCCCACCGCCACCACCGCCACCACCGCCACCACCACCGCCACCACCGCCACCACCGCCACCGCGCTCGAGGATGGAGATGTCCATGTAGGTGAGGTTGTTGGAGAAATCGAGAACGCCGGTACCGCCGCCACCGGGCGACTCACCCTCTTCGGCCGCGGCCGTCTCGATTTCCTCCTCAGAGGGCGGGATGATCTCGGTAGTCCCCCCGACGAAGAAGGTGTTGAGGTTGTAGGGGCTGCAGGATTCGTCGAAACTGAACGTCAGCCGGTAGTCGCCGGCGCCTTCGTTCAGCCTCCGGACGTTCCACGTGTAGCCGTAGATGATCCTGCCTTTGACGTTGATCTCGGCGTTGTAGTAGCCAGGTCCGTCGCTGGCTTCGTGGACGGCCATGTTGAACAGGGCGACATCGTTGATCAGGTCATCACCGTCCGGTGCGGGAACGGTCTCGGTCCAACCAACCGTCGGAACCCAGGTCAGATCGCCTTCCGAGATGTCGTCCCGCTCCACGAGCAGCTTCTGGATCGTAAGGCGCGCACACGGCGAATACACCGTGGCCTGCGTGCCGGGACCCAGGATCGGCTCCGCGGACAAATCGGTCGCCATGCCATGCACCTCGGTGATCCCCCAGCCGGAGGTGTGGCGCATTTCGTACTCGAGCATGGGCTCGGGCAGATCCTGGAACAGCACGACCTCGGTCCGCACCTGCGAGCGGGTGTACCAGTCCACGGATTCCAGGTTGTCACCCCAGTCGATCCAGTCGACCTCCACCGGGCTCGCGCTCCAGTCAGCCGACCCGGCCTGCCAGATGTTCAACGCGTCTTTCTGCAGGAAGGCCATCACGAGATCCGCGTTCGGACTCGGTTCCGGTCCCTCAGCGCCGCCGGACACACCATCGTCACACTTGGTCATGTCATCGGGATCGGGCGGACAGCTGAGCGGCGTGACGTTGGGGTCCGTTCCCGTGGTGCCCCACCAGTACCACCATTCTCCGTCCAGCAGAGGTCCCTCCGCGGGTGGCTCGCGGAGCGTCTTGGTGGCCCCCTCGGCCCAGATCACGGGGAACGAGAGATTGTTGCCGGCC
Source organism: uncultured Gemmatimonadota bacterium (assembly GCA_964602635.1). Lineage (GTDB taxonomy): Bacteria > Gemmatimonadota > Gemmatimonadetes > Palauibacterales > Palauibacteraceae > Benthicola. The sequence continues at coordinate 4,425 of CAZRRU010000146.1, forward strand.
TCGTGGCCGGTGGGCTTTCCTTTCTTGAAAGTGGATCCCTGGTGGTCCGACGAAATGTCTGTCGGCAGGCTTTGGTCGCAGGCAACTGTCACGGCGAGAAGGAATGCGAGCGACCACGCGAGTGTCTGGCGTAACGGCATCATTGGCCCCTCCGCGCTACGCGGGCCCGTTTCGGGCCCTGTCCATCTGTTCAGCGCAACTGCGCCGGCCCCTTCTCGCCCTTGACTCCATCTATGTGCCGGAGCACTTGATCGTCCGGAGCACTCCGGCTCAGAGGCAGTCTGATTGGCCGCGTGGGAGAAACGCCCGGTTTGCGCTCACCCGGTGCCTCGCCCTGATCCTATGGCAATAGCCGGGCCGGATTCCTTCGACTAGCGATGGTCGAGTTAACCGGTTCGGGCACACAGCCTTGGCGGCATCTTCCGAGTTACGCGAAAGCGAAGCGATGTCGCAACCTGGCCGATCCGGGTCGGAATCGATGTCGCATGTAACGACTCCGAAGCAAGGAAATCTGTTGCAGGCAGGGCGAAAATCGGGCATATTATGTACTGGCCGCCGTTGTACCGAATCCCCGAAGAACTGCCGTTCCGGATGCACCCCTCTCGCACCCTGTTCGCCGCTACGCACATCCGATGGCAGCCTCGAACCGTGCTGGGAGAGTGACGTATGCTCAGGGCCGCCCTGGTAGTCTTGTTTCTCGCGCTTCCGGACCTACTGGGCGATTGTCTCGCGGCCACCGACCCTCACGTACCAGCGTCAAACCGTGTACGCTGTTCGACGGCCCGCCACGATGTGTGTGACGGCGCTGGGGATCCCGATGCGCTGGATGACATCGATCACGAAGGAGATTCTCGATGCCGGTGCTGTGGATTGTTGGGACAGGCCCCGGCGATTGTTCGTGTCCTGGACGTCTGCGACCTGGTCGCGGCCACGGACACGACGGTGCTCATCACCGGAGAGACTGGAACCGGGAAAGACCTCCTTGCCCGGTGCATTCACCTGCACTCGAAGCGGTCTTCACGCAGGCTGACCCCCGTGGCCTGTGCCGCCCTGCCGGAGAGTCTGCTCGAGTCGGAACTGTTCGGGCACAAGCGTGGCAGTTTCACGGGAGCGGTGGCAGATCAGCCCGGACTCATCGAACGTGCCCGCGGCGGTACCCTTCTCCTAGACGAGGTCGATACGCTCAGTCCCGCGATGCAGGCCAAGTTGCTGCGCGTGGTCGAAGAGCACGCGATCCAGAGAATCGGCGGAGGGCACGACATCTCGGTCGATTTCCGGTTGATCGTGGCGACCAACTCTGACCTGGAAAGTCTGGTGGAGCGGGGGACTTTCCGTGCCGACTTGTTCTACAGGCTGAACGTCGTGCACATCGAACTTCCGCCTCTTCGCGATCGCCTCGACGACATTCCGTATCTCGTCCACAGCTTCCGTGACCGGTTCTCCCGGGAGACGGCTTTCCCGGTGGTGCCCTTCGCCTCACAGAGCATGGACTGGCTCGTGACTCGCGAATGGCCCGGGAACATCCGGCAGCTCAAGCACGCTGTCGAGCGGGCGATCGTGTTGTCGCGGGGCGCGGACGTGATCGAGCCGGTGCATCTCGGCTACGGGTCGAAGCTGGGCCCGAACGGAATCAGCGACGCCCTGGCGCGCCCGCTGGCCGAGTGTTGGAACCTCAGACAGCTCGAGCGTGAGTACATTAGGACCGTGATCCGCCACACCGACGGGCACAAGGGTGCCGCAGCAGAGCACCTCGGAATCGATCGACGCACCCTCTATCGCAAGCTGCAGGATCTAGAAGGAGACGACGTGACCTGAACGGGCGTGACCTGATGTGACGTTCGGCACTCTCCGGGCGTCTAGTGTCTGCGGGGCGGGCACAGGCCGGGAGGAATCATGAATGTCAGTCGGAGCTATGCCGCCCTCGCAGCTCTCATCGCGTCGGCTCTCCCGAGCGACGGCACCCCAGCACTCCCCGATCTGATCAACGCCGAGGCTCGCGACTTCGTCGACATCCGGCCCTGACCCTGGACCGTCTCGGGTGCAGCCGGACGCGCGTCGGAAAGCGGCCCCTCCGTTTCAAGCGCTCGTTCGAGTCGCCCCGGGGCGGTTCACCCCGTTAAGAGGCACTAGCTCCAGGCCGAGACCCGGCTGATCCGCCACCGGCGCCCACCCGCTCGTTCCCACTTTGCCCGTACTTTGCCCGAGAGCAGAGTAAGGGAGAGAAACCTGAGAAGACCCGCTGACTTTGGATGTACTTTGGATGTTCAGCGGAGGTTGATCACCTTCTGGGTGGGCCGCTGGGTCTCCATGTGTGCCGCGTACTTCTCCGCCGCCTCCATCGCCGCTTACATTGGGGTCTCCGCATTACCCCCTGGCCTCGGGGGCCGATCCTTACTCCCCTGCCTCCTCGCCTTCCTCTTCGACATCAACGCCCATGCGCTCAAGCATCTGCTTGGCGTTCTCGTTGCCAGGGTCGAGCTCGAGTGAGCGTTCGTAGTTCTGGATCGCCAACTCCGTCTTACCCGCTTCCATATAGCCTTCGCCCAGACTGTCGTACGCGTTGAAGCCGTTTGGATAGGCGTCGACGTTCAGCTTGAAGATCTCGATGGCGGTATCAACCTCACCCTCGCCCATGTAGCGGTATCCGAGTGCGTTGAGCTCAGACTCAGCGAAGTTGTACTCCTCCGCGGCCGCTTCCCTGAGTTCCCGGTAGCGCTCGATCGCAGCCTTCCTGAGTTCCCGGTAGTGCTCGACCCCGGCTTCTACACCATCCTCATCGATCACTGTGCGAATCGCTTCCGCGACAGACAACTTCCGCCCCTCATCGATATCAGGCGCGAGCAACTGGTCCATCGGAACGGGAGTTGCCGTCTTCAAACTCTCTACGCCCTTGAGTGTCTCCTCGCTCGGATCGAAGAGCGCGACGAGCTGCGGCGTCAGATCGACGAGGTCGGCCGCCGAGCTCTCGTAGGTGACCTCCCATTTGGAGACGATGACTGACACGCCCGCTCCCCGGGCGATCTCAGGAAGCGCATCGCTGATCTTCTCCATGATTTCCACGACAGAGCCCGTGCTGAACCCCTGCTGGTGCATTCGATGCTGCATGGCAGGTCCGTAAGCCTCCAGTTCCTTGACCCGCCACCAGTCTCCAGACGCCTTCGCTTCCTCAAACTCCGTCCACAAGTCACGGAAGGAATCTTGAAACTCGGCAGAACCATAGAACGCGATCGCTATCGCTCGCGAGTCGTACGTCCCGATTCGGGCCGAGCTCGAAG
>CAZRRU010000147.1:0-24034 GCA_964602635.1 uncultured Gemmatimonadota bacterium
AGGGGCTTCTCCGCCTGCCACAGTTCCTTCACCCCGAGGGCGAAGATCTGTGGGTTCGGCGAACCCACGGCCTGGCTCTGGAGCCACGCCTGGCTGAGAGGACCGCGCGTACCCTCCGCGAGCACGGTCACCCGTGCCCCGAGATCCATGGCGGGCATGAAACCACTACCCGGCTCCCCATCCCGGTCCAACCCCGCGGGCGTGGTGCGCGCTCCCACGACCCCGCCCTGCTGAACGAGCAGCGAGTCCGCCGGAAAGCCCGTGAACACGTTGACGCCTGATTCCTCGGCCTTGCCCCCCAGCCATTGGACGATCTCACAGATCGAGGCCACGTGATTCCCGTGGTTTCTCATGGGCGGCGGTGTGGGGATCTTCCGCTTGCCGGACTGCGACAGCAGGTACACGCTGTCCCCGGTCACCGCACCGCGGAGCGGAAGATCCTCGATGGCGACTCCCGGGAAGAGCTCGAGAAAGGCGGCGGGATTCACCACCGCGCCCGACAGACAGTGTTCGCCGAGCGCCGCCGCCTTCTCGAGTACCCCGATCTCCAGCTGACCCAGTTCCCCGCCCTGCTCTTCGTTCGCGGCCGCCAGCCGCGACAGCTCGATGGCGCACGCGAGCCCGGCCGGACCTCCACCTACGATGAGCACGTCGAGCGGAACGGCTTCTTCGCCCGGCGCCTCATCGACCAGAAACCTGAGCCCGGGCAGATCCGGCTGATAGGAAGCCGGGAGGATGTCCGAGCGGCCAGGGGACTCTGTCGGCATCATGTCCTCGATCTTCTTGTGCTTGCGGTCTTGGCTGTCGGTCGAGCAAAATGGGCGTTCGCCGGGGGGGTGTCCAGCCGCGGCAGCGGATTGGCGCGGGCGCACGAGGCTTCCTCAGAATCCAATGAAACGGAGAGGGAAAGAGTGAAGCAGGTCGTCGCCGACTCAAGACCGCGCGTGTCTCGAAGCATCCGACGGTTTCTCCGGACGGAGTCGGCGGGTGGCATCGTGATGATGAGCGCTGCAGCCCTGGCCCTCGTCGTGGCGAACACTCCGCTTCGGGAGGCCTACGAGGAAATCTGGCATACCTACGCGGGCATCGTATTCGGTGAATGGGCTCTCAAGATGTCCCTTCTGCACTGGGTCAATGACGCCCTGATGGCCGTGTTTTTCTTCGTCGTCGGCCTGGAGATCAAGCGCGAGATCCTGTTCGGAGAGTTGGCCTCGATCCGGCGCGCGGCGCTTCCCGTGTTGGCGGCGCTCGGCGGCGCCGTTGTGCCTGCCCTCCTGTACTGGGCATTCAACCGGGGGGGCGACTACGTACATGGGTGGGGCGTGCCGATGGCTACCGACATCGCTTTCGCGGTGGCGATTCTGGCACTGCTCGGCAGCCGCGCCCCCCTGTGGATCAAGACCTTCGTCACCGCCCTCGCCATAGCCGACGACCTGATGGCCGTGCTCGTGATAGCGATCTTCTATTCGGGGAACATCGACCTGACGGCACTGGCGTGGGCAGGGGGCGGGCTGGCCGTCATGTTCGTGATGAATCGGACCGGCGTTCAGCGACCCCTGGTGTACGTCGTACCCATTCTAATCGTGTGGTACTTCGTGTATCAGTCGGGCATTCACGCGACGATCGCCGGTGTAGCCGCCGCCGCCATGATTCCGGCAGGACGGAGGCGGGACTCCGAGGTCGAGACGGTCGACCTCAGCGAGTCTCTCGAACTGGCGACCCATTCACTGCATGAGATTGAGACGGGGTCGCAGGACTGGGAGGTCAAGGACCTGCGCGAGGATGCCCTCGCCGAAATCGCTGAGGAGGCCCAGGAATCGGCGGCGACGCTGTATCGCATGGAGCACGCGATCCATCCCTGGGTGGCCTTCCTGGTGCTACCCGTCTTCGCCTTCGCCAACGCCGGCATCCCCATCCCGGCCTCGTCGCCCGCAGACCTTCTCGGACATCCTCTTCCCCTGGGGATCATCGTGGGGCTGTTCGTCGGCAAGCAGCTTGGCATCACGGGCTTCACCTGGGTGGCGGTTCGTCTCGGACTCGGAGCGCTTCCCGAGGGAGCGCGGTGGCGGACCCTGTGGGGCGGAGCTCTGCTGGCCGGAATCGGTTTTACCATGTCCATCTTCATAGCGTCGCTCGCGTTCACGGACTACGACTCGCTGGGCCTGGCCAAAACCGGCATCGTCGTCGGGTCACTTCTATCGGCCGTGGGGGGAATCGTGGTCCTTCGCACGAGTGCCCCGTCGGCCGCCGACACCGGAGTGGACGTGGCGTGACCACCGCCCGATGAGAGCCGTCACGAGCCTTCTCGTCTGGGTAGCCTGGGAGCTGCTCGTCATCCTGTGGACCCCCGTGGTCGCGATCGCGCTCGCGGCGACGGGTTGGTGGGACCGGCCTCGCTGGATCGCTGGCCGCGTGTTTCGGTTCGGTGCCCGCCTTCTGGTCGCACTGAATCCCTACTGGAGCGTGCGCGTGGAGGGGCGCGTCCCCTCACGTGACGCCCATCCGTTCGTGGCGGTCTCGAACCACGAGTCGCTGGCCGACATCATCCTGATCGGCACCCTTCCGTGGGACATGAAGTGGCTCTCCAAATCGTCCATTTTCCGAGTGCCATTCCTGGGCCTGATGATGCGCATGGCGGGCGACGTGGGGGTACAGCGGGGCGAGGTGGCCAGCCGAGCCGCCGCGTTCACCGCTCTCAAGCGTTGGCTCGAACGTGGGGCTTCTGTAATGCTCTTCCCGGAGGGAACGAGGTCACGGACGGCCGAGATGCTGCCGTTCAAGAACGGAGCCTTCCGGCTGGCCATCGAAACGGGACTGCCGATACTGCCACTCGCCGTACACGGCACCCGGACGGCCATCCGCAAGGGATCGATGCTATTCGGAAACGCTCGCGTGGTCGTGCGCGTACTGGAGCCCGTGTCCACGAAGGGACTGGAACCGGACGACCTGGACGAGCTGCGAGCGCGCGTCCGGAAACAGATCGAAGAGGCGCGCCTAGGGCTCGTGTCGGCGCAGGACCTCTAGCACTTCGGCCAGCGGGAGCGCTTCGGCCCGGTGGCCCCGATACCCCACGGTAGTCGTGGCCCTGAACAGCGAGTTCAGGACCGCTTCCTCCACTGCCTCGGCGGCAGCCACGAATAGGCGCGTCAGCATGCTGCCATCGGGCGGCTCCACGGCTCCACGGTGTGTGGAGAAGGCGATCGCGTAGTCGCCCGAACCGTGCGACATCCACGATCCGGTGCGTGCGATTCCCGCGAAGGCCCGCTCGGCAACACGGGTCAGCTCGCGGTGGGACAGCGCCGCGTCGGTGGCGATTACGATCATCACGGAGCCGCCTTCCTCGTCATCCCGCCGCGGCCCGTCCGGCCTTTCGGACCGAACGAATCGACCCACCGGCACCCCGGCGATAGTGAGGAGGCCACCGTAGTTCGACTGGACCAGCACGCCGAGCGTGTGGCCGCCGGCTGATTCAGGCAGGCGCCGTGATGCAGTTCCGATCCCACCCTTCCAGCCGAGGGCTCGCGTTCCCGTGCCGGCCCCCACCGACCCCTCCTCGACCGTCCCAGTTGAGGCCGCCCGAAGAGCCTCGCGGACGTGTCCCGGCCGTATGGGTCGCGCCCGAATGTCGCTCAGGTAGCCGTCATTCGTCTCGCCCACCACGGGGTTGACGGAGATCACCCCCGCGTTCGCGGGATCCGCCAGCAGGGTATCGACAAGGGCGTCTGCAGCACGGAACACGCTCAGCGTTCCCGTCAGGAGGATAGGAGTTTCGATCTGTCCGAGTTCATTGACCTGGCTCAGGCCGACCAGCTTCCCGAACCCGTTTCGAACCACGATGGCTGCCGGGACCTTCTCCGAGAACAGGTTCCCGCCGTGCGGAAGGATCGCCGTGACGCCCGTGCGGATCGAGTCGCCCACGACCACGGTCCGGTGGCCGACCCGTACACCCTCCACGTCCGTAATGGCGTTAAGCGGTCCCGGTGCCAGAATGCCGATCTCGATGCCGGCTTCGCGGGCTCGCGGCCGCGACTCCTGCGCCGTGCCCTGCCCTGCGGTCAGAGCCGAGGCACACAGCAGGATCGCCGATCCGCATGCCCCCCTCACCGGGACGGCTACGGGCGCTCGCATCCGGACCGCGTGAACTCACGCTCGACGTCCTGGACTCCGGCATACAGGCGCTCGTCCCGAGTGGCCAGTTCTTCCGGAAGACGGCCCCGGAATCTCGCCCGCCCCTGCACGTTGTAGGTGATCCAACGGTCTTCGACCTCGACGTAGGCTGCCTGCAGATCGGCGCACGTGGCCTGCCCCTCGTCCACTGCCACCGCCAGTCCGTAGTAGCGGCTGATGGACTCGAGCAAGACGTCGCCGAGTTGCTCCACCTCGACGGCGGAGACCGGTGAAGGCAGGGAGTCGGCGGGCGGAGGTGAATCGAGAGCCTCGTCGACGGCGGTCTCGAGAGGATTGTCTTCGACGGGAGCGTCCTCCTGGCCGGGTGCTTCCACCACCGGAACCGCCTCCGTCCCCGTGATCCCGGAATCGCTCTCGGAATCTGAAGGGAGGACGAATACGAGGAGACTCGTCACGATCGCCGCCACGGCGAGAAGTCCGGCCACGAGCACAACCCTGTTGCGCGGACGCCCGGCCGACGGACGGTCCTCACTCGGCTCCGGCGGGGCGGCCTGGACCGGTTCCGGCTCCGGTACCGCCACATCCCCGATACCATCCAGCGGCGGCGCTGCGGGCTCATCGCCGATCCCGAGCTCCGCAGCCACGTCGAGAAGCGTCACTTCGTCAGGCGGCGGCTTCTCGGCCGGGGGCTCGTCCCAGTCTGGCTCAACATCTTCCGGCTCCAATGTCCCTTCAACCTGGGCCGCCACGTCGGCCGTCTCGACCTCGGTAACGAAGGAGTCCAGGTCCACGTCGGGCACCGCCGGGACCGAGACTTCGTCGGCCGAGTCCTCCGAATCCCACCCCGGCTCGGGCAGAGAATCGACTTCGTCCTCCAACTCGGGCTCTTCTGTCTCGAACCCCTCGAGGACGGGCAGCGTGAGGTCCTCGTCTGCCGACTCCAGGTCTGTCACGACATCTTCAGCTTCGATTGCCGATAGTCCGTCGTCCAGGGAGGTCTCGAGATCGGGCTCGGCCTGCAGCGCAACGGCTTCGGTGTCTTCCTCCGCCTGAGCGCTGAGAAGCGTGAGAGCCTCGTCCGTCTCGTCATCGACGGCCGAGTCCGCCTCCGCAGCTTCTCCGGCCTCGGGCTCGGGCTCCTCCCGTGGTTCGGCCTCGTCCGATGGCTCCGGCCGAAACAGCGGATCGAGTTCGACTGAGTCCACCGTCTCCACGTTGAGCCAGTCCAGGTGGGACCGGCGTACCCCTTTGGCCAACAGAGACTCGTTACTCACCATCTCGAAGAACGGCAGGGGTGTGTCGGCGGCGAATCCGTGGCGCGTGCGACGGAAGCAGGCCCCCGCCGGCTGGGCAGAATCCGTCACGAACAGCAGCGCCACGTGCCACGGCTCCGGAAAGTGCTTCTCGTGAGTGTGCACGTCGTGGGCGGTGAGCTCGACGGATCCTGACCTGTGCCGGTGATACCACCCCGTGAGAACCCCGCGTCTGCGATCGACCTCGAGCTGCATCGCGACGATCGCCTCGCCCGGTACCTGCTCCGGCCCCTCTTCCACGAACGGAAACTTGGACGGTACGGCCGCGCTGACGATGACGTAGCGGCGTCCCGTATCCGGATCTTCACACAGGTCGCCCACCAGGAAGCCGAACGGCGCCTCACCAGGAGCTGCGCCCCACAGGTGCTGGTGGACCGCGCTGAAAACCCGCTGATCGATGAACACGTCGTAGGAACCGGAACCGGAATCCTTTGGTACCGCGGGCGAGGGCTTCCAGTGCACGCTACGCAGGAGAGGGCGCGGCTTCCATACGTGGTAGGCGCTCGTTTCCAGCTGCTCGTCCCCGTCCACTCTCCACTCTGGAGGCCGGGACGATTCGTCGTGTTGATCTTCGCTCATGCCCATTCCGCCCTGCGAACACTCATGAATCCGTCCGTCCGGAAGATTCGGCCCGGGCCACTCCCGGATCGTACCAATCGAAAGCCTGTTGGCTGGGTCGGCAAGACGTGAAGAATGAAACAACTCCGCTCCATCGGTGTTGACATGCATCGGACCGGTTGCGAGTGTCGCACCGCGGGCCTCCGCGGGGCGGCTGCAAACCAACAATGGGAGCCAACATGCGACGCATCGCGATCGCTGCTGCCATCGCCGTCGTCATCCATGCACTCGGCCTGTCGAGCGACGCGCTTGCCCAGGGCAGATTCGATCCGCGGCGGGAAGCTCGCCTCATGGTCGATGCCAACATCGGATACACGCTCATTTCGGGCTCCGTGGGCGACAGCATCAGTGGTGGGCCGGGCGCCGAGGCATCCGTGCTCTATCAGATCGGGTCCGTTCCGCTGAGAGTGGGCGGGGGAGCCGGGTACTCGCGGCACGGCCTGGAGAACAAGGACGGGTCGGCGAACCGGTTCGACGTCTTCGCCCTGATGGACGTCCTGCTGTTCAGCGATGAGACTCAGATGATCCCCTATCTCCAGGGGCGCGTGGGCTGGATGCAGCTCAGCGACAGCGCAGACGGCGTCTCCACCAAGATCAGTGGCCTCGAGATCGCGGCGCTGGTGGGCGTGGACATGCCGGTAGCGGAGAGTATCTCGATCGACGTCTCGGGCCTGTTCGGCTGGTTCACGGGGGGCGATCTCACCGTAGACGGTGTGTCCAGTCCTGGCACGTCCAAATCGGGCTCGCTCTTCGGAATCCGCGCCGGCGCTTTCTTCTTCTTCTGACGACGCCCTCCGGCTTCAGGCGAGCTCCTTCCGCGTCTTGCCACCACCCAGGTACTGGGCGGGACGGGCCTCCAGCAGCGACTCCGTGAACTCGAGTCGCTGCTCCAATTGCTGGATCTTCAGGTTCTGCGTCTCGAGCAGCGTCTTGACGTGGTCGTGGTGAAGCTTGTCGTCGACGACCTGCTGCCTGGCCAGCGCGTTCGCCTCCATCACGTTACCCAGGCGCTTGGTCAGTGGACGGAAGATGAGGACTCCGGCGATCGACAGGATGAACGTGATCGGAATCAGCGCGAAGAAGAACTCTTCCATCGGGTTTCTCCTCTTGGTTCTCCGGCTCACTCGTAGCGGAGCGAGTCGACGGGGTCCAGTCGTGCGGCCTTGCGAGCCGGAAGGAAGCCGGAGAGCAGACCGATCAGCATCAGGATCGAGCCGCAAGCCAGGGTAATGGTCCACGACAGTTTCGGATTCGCTATGTAGTTCATCGCCGGATTCGAAGCCGGGATCGCGTCCACGAGCAGTACGGCCAGTACCGAGAAGGTCATCCCGGCGATTCCACCGAGCAGGGAGATCGCCAGCGCTTCGAACATGAACTGGGCCATGATGTGGCTCTTCCTGGCCCCCACCGCCAGCTTGACCCCTATCTCCCGCGTGCGCTCCTTGACGACCACGTACATGATATTCGCCACGCCGACGCCGGCGACGATCAGCGTGAACACGCCCACCAGGCCGAGGAATATCTGGATTCCGAGCCCTATCGCCCGGGTCTGCTCCTCGTCCTCGATGAATTCCCACATGGGAAGGGCCCGCTCGTCCGCCGGATCGAACTTGTGCTTCGCCCCCATCACTTCGTTGATCTCGCGTTTGGTGATCTCAGCACGCTCGACGCTTCTCGGCCTCAGAAGCAGGTGGTTCACGTACCGGTCACCGTAGATGGCCCGGTAGGTCGAGGCCGGGATGATGGCCCGGTCCTCATCGGGGCCGTTGTTCATGCTGTCCTGGAACTTCGACTGCATGACACCGATTACGGTGAACGGGATTCCATCCAGATCCAGCATCTGGCCGACCGGGTCCTCAGGGCCAAACAACCGAAATGCGATCGAGTCGCCCAGAAAGAGGACCCGCCGCCGCTCGGCGACGTCGGCGTCGTTGATAAACCGTCCACCCCTCTTGGGATACATACGACGCATGTCCGAGAAGGGTGGATGAACGCCCTCCATGTACGTCGTCGTTCGCACGTCTCCATACTCCAGCGTCACACCCCAGCGACCATACGAAGGGCTGGCATCCTCGATCTGATCCACGAAACGGACGATCAGGCCCATGTCCTCTTCCGAAAGCCGAATCCGCCGACCTCTCGGGAGGCCCTCGTACGGCCTCGTCGTCTGGCCTCCGTACACCATGAAGATTCGCTCGCCGGCGTTGAGGAGGCCGCTGTTAATGGTGCGCCGGAGACCCTCCCCGAACGCGAGCAGGAGCACCACCGCGATCGTCCCCCAGGTGATGGCGAACATCGTGAGAAGGGCTCGCGTCTTGTGGGCCTTGAGATCGCCGAGGAACTCGGTCAGCAGGATTCGCCACATTGTACGCGACCTAGTGCCTCAGGCATTCGACGGGATCCAGACCGGCAGCCTTGCGTGCCGGAAAGAAGCCCGCGGCGAGGCCAACCAGCCCCAGCAGCACCATGGTCACCACCGCCACGGCCGGCGAGATCTGCGGCGTTCCGATGAACTCCTCCATGTCCCCGAAGGACACGAGCTTCACGAGGCCCAGCGAGAGCGCGAAGCCCAGGGTCCCACCGGTCAGCACGATCGTCGTCGCTTCGATGAAGAACTGGCGCAGGATGTCCTTTCTGCGCGCTCCCACGGAGCGCTTGATCCCGATTTCCCGCGTCCGCTCGCGGACGACCACGTACATGATGTTGGCGACACCGATCCCACCCACGGTCAGCGTGAACGAACCGACGATAGCGAAGAACAAGTGAAAACCCGTGAACAGATACTCGAACATCTTCTCGAACTCGGTGGTGTCCCACACGCCGAGCGCATCGTCGTCGGCAGCGTCGAACCGGTACTTCCGCCCGAGCACCTCGTACACGCGCCTCTCCGCCCGCCGGGACGCGTCCGCGCTCGCCGTCTGGTAGACGATGTTGTTCAGGTATACCTGGCCGAACATCGCGTGGTGGGTGGACCCCGGAATGAAGACACGGTCACGATCACGCGAGCTGTATGAAGAACTCTGCTGCTTCGGCTTCATCACGCCGACAATCGTGAACGGGGTTTCCCCGATCATGATCTGCCGGCCCACCACGTCCACGTCCTCCCCTTCCCCCTCGAACAGGAAGTCCCGCGCCCGGTTCCCGAGGACTGCCACCCGTCGGCGGCCGTCGATATCCTCCCGGTTGATGAAACGCCCTCCCATGTCGGGAATCACGTTTCGCATGAACGTGTAGTCGGGCCACACCCCGGCAACGTTCGGTCGAAGGATCTGTCGTCCATTGCGGACCGGGGAGTTCCAGCGGCTGTATTCCGGACTGATTCTCTCGATCTCCGGGATTTGCTGCTGGAGAGTCCAGGCGTCGGACTCCCTGAGCCGAATCGAGCGCCCCTCGGGAAAGCCCTCGTGGGAAACGGTGGTCGTTCCGCCAAACAGCATGACGACCCGATCACCGAGACCGTGAAACCGCTTCTTGGTCTGTCTCTCCAGACCCACCCCGAACGCGAGCAGAACGACCACGGCCACGGTGCCCCACGTGACCCCCAGCAGAGTCAGCGTGGTGCGTAGCTTCTGGTTCCTGATGTCCGCCAGGAACTCACCGACGGCAGACGCGACCCTATTCACTCGGCCTCCCCACTCACCCCACGGCCTCCTCTCGGCCTCACTCGATCTCTCGCGGTGGCGGCTCGACCACCAGCTCGCCCTCCTCGAGACCCGCAACGACCTCGATGCTCAGGGCGTCGGAGAGGCCCGTCTCGATCACCCGATCCTCGGTCTCTCCGCCGGAAAGAAGGACCGTGACCTCACTCACGTCTTCCTCGATCCGGACGAGGCGTTCAGGAATCACGAGCACATCGTCCCGGCGATCGATGATAATGTCCACGTTAGCCGAGTAGCCGGCTCTCAAAACGGCATCGCCGACCTCGGTGAGCCTCACCTCGATGGGAAATACGGTCGCGTTGTCCTCGGTACGGGCCTTGAGGGAGATCGAGTACACGTCACCGCTCACCTCGGCTTCCGGAAGGGCCCCGACCTTGACGTCGGCTGGCATTCCCTCCTGGAGCTTGCCCACGTCGATCTCGTCCACGGTACCGCGGAAGATCAGGTTGCTCATCTCGGCCATCGTGATGAGGACCGTCCCCTCCTGGAAGGCGCTCAAGGGGACAACCGGGTCCCCGGTCTCCACCCTAGTCTCCAGCACGAAGCCATCGATCGGAGACCTTATGACTCCTTCGATGTTGCGGTTGGCGATCCGGACCCGGCCGGTCTCGAGCAGGGCGACCCGCTCCGAGGCCATCTGGACCTGGACGCGGGCTCGCTCGAACTCGCGCTCGGCCAACTCCAGCTCCTCCTGCGTGATGAAATCGCGGCCGCGCAGCTCCTGCTTCCGCTGGAGATCGCGCTCCATGTTCTCCAGCTCGATCTCCCGCAGCTGGACCCGGCGTTTCGCTTCCGCCAGTTCGATCGGCGTGGGATTCGGCTTGACTTCGAGCAACCGGTCTCCCGCCGAGACGAAGTCCCCGTCCTCGACGAACAGCTCGCGCACCACTCCGGAGAGCTGAGACTTGACGCTGATCTCCACGTCCGGCTCGATGTTGCCGATAGCCAGTGCCTTCTGGACGATCGACCCGCGCGTGACCTCGATCGTGGCAGGACCTTCATCGCCGCTGCCGCCGCGCAACGACACCGCCGCGATGGTGCCCGCCACGACGACCAGGCCGACCACCCCGATGCCTACCTTCGTTCGCGTCTTCATGGAGCTCTCCAGACGGCCCCGCGGCCGGCGGCCCGGGGGCTTCTCTCGGCGGAGGTCGCACTGCCAAGATGGGGCCACCGGTGGCTCGCGCACCTCACTGTCGGCCGGCGGAGCCGGCTACGCCTGCTCATACGCTCGCGGGGGGGGCGGAAGTTTCACCCGGCGGGCAGGTCGCGGTACCTCTCGATCCGGCACGTCGGCGACGCCTCAGGAGGAACTTCGCTGAAGCCGAGACTCCGTACAGAGCGGCTACCAGGAGAATGATGAACGGGCCCGTGGGGATGTCCAGGCCCAGGTTCGCGGACAGGCCGTACGAAGCGAAAAGTCCGGCCGTTATGCTTACCGCACCGATCGCCGCTGCCAGCAGCATCATACGGTCCAGTCCGCCCGTCCAGTGCCGCGCGATGGCCGCCGGGATCGTGAGGAGCGCAATCACCAGGATTACGCCCACGACCCGGATCAGGACAACGACGGTCACCGCCGTGAGCCCCAGGAGGAGGAGAAACAGTGCCGCAACCGGCACCCCCGCGACCCAGCTGAATTCCTCGTCGAACGCCACCGCCTGAAGCGGGCGATACAGTCGCACGACCACCAGCAGCAGGAAGACATCCAGCGCGGCCGTGAACCCCAGGTAGGCGGGCGGAACGAACAGGATGTTCCCGAACAGGTAGCTTAGAAGATCTGGCGTCGCGCCGGGCGCCAGGGAAGCGAATATGATCCCGAGTGCCATTCCCACGGCCCACACCATGGCAATCAGAGTGTCGAGTCCCTGCCGGAGCCGAAGCTCCGCCACCCCCATGCCCAGTGCTGAGAGCAGTCCGAACGCCAGGGCGCCGGCCATGGGTGGGAAACCGACGAGGTAACCGAGGCCGATCCCACCAAAGGCGGCGTGGGCCAGGCCGCCCGAGATTGACGAGATCCTCCTGGCCACCACGAAGGTGCCGACGATGCCGGCGGCGACGGCTGCGAGAAGTCCGGCAACGAGGGCGCGCTGAAAGAACTCGTACTCTAGGGCGCCCATCATTCTCCCCCACCCTCCGACTCGTGGGACGGCAACACCCGGTGAGGGTGGCCGTGCGCCACCAGGTCCACCGGGCAGCCGTAAGCCGCTTCCACCATCTCCGGTGTGAGCTCGCGAGACCGGTGGTAATGGAGTCGTACGTTGAGACATGCGATCGTCTTGACGTGCCGGGAGATCACTCCGATGTCGTGCGATACGAGCACGATCGTCATGCGCTCCGAGAGCCGCTCCAGGAGCTCGTACACGGAGCGTCCGATCCGCGTATCCACGCTGGCAGTGGGCTCGTCCAGCAACAGGATTTGCGGCTCCGAGGCGAGGGCCCGGGCGATCAGGACCCGCTGAAGCTGACCGCCCGACAGTTCACCTATCTGCTCGTCCGCCATACCGCTCAGGTCGACCCTGTCCAGGGCGGCTCGGGTCGCTGCCCGTGATTCCTTGGAGCGTTCGCGGCGGCGGACGCCCAGTCGACCCATCCGTACGGTATCCAGGACATTGATCGGAAAGCTGGCATCGAAACGGGCGTACTGCGGCACGTAGCCGATGACTCCTCTGCTCTCGGCCGGCGGCCGGCCGAAGATCTCGACGCTGCCGCGATCGGGCGCGAGGAGGCCGAGGATGATCTTGAGCAGAGTCGTCTTTCCGCCAGCGTTCGGACCTATGATTCCGAGGAAATCGCCTTCGTCCAGCCGCAGATCGACGGACTCCAAAACCGGGGCAGCACCGTACCTGAAGCTGACGTCACGCAGAAGGATCGGAGGGGCGCTCATGGTCCCACCTGCTCCGCCAGGACCCGGACGGCGTCGCCGAACGAAGCAGCCCAGTTCCGAGCGAGCGGATCCAGCATCACGGTCTCGCCTCCCAGCTCGTTCGCCACCAGTCTTGCCGGCTCGACCGAGAACTGCGGTTGCACGATAACGTCCACCACTCCCCGTTCCCTGGCCTGCGCGACGGTGGCGGCCAACTCCGCGGGGCCCGCATCGCCGCTCCCGTGATCCAGGATCGCCATCTGCTGAAGGCCGTACTCGTGGGCCAGGTAGCCCCAGGCCGGGTGCAGCACGATGAAGCTAGCTCCCCGGTGGGGCCCGAGGGAGCTGTCGGCGACGCGCCTCAAGGAGTCCATCTCGGCCAGGAGCGCCGCGAGGGATGAGGCGACTGACTCCGAAGCAGCGGGGCGCGCGTGCCGGACTGCCCCGGCGATCTCCTCGGCGATGCTGCGAGCGCACGTCAGAGAGAGCCACACGTGCGGATCGTCGGCCACGATGTCGCACCCGTGGGCGCTCGTGATGGTGGAGACTTCGTCCCCCCCGACGAGATCGGCGAGCCAGGTGGTCTCCCAGGCGAACGCCGGGTGGCCGATCGACACGTACAGATCGGCCGTCGCGGCCGCCCGCACCCGGGAGAGCGATGGTTCGTAGGTTACCGGACTACTGCCCGAGGGAATCATGACGGTAACCCGCGAAATATCGGGGGCGACCCTGTCCACGAGGCCGGCCAGGGGAGCCACCGTCACCACGACGTGGAGCCGTTCGTCGCCCCCCTCCGACGTCTCGGAGGCACAGCCCCAGAGCACGAGGCCGAGGGTGCCCACAACCGACACGAGGAGGATTCGCGCATGGCCCGAACGAGTCATAGAATGGCGCATCGATTACTCTGCTTCGGCTCCA
The DNA here is from genome assembly GCA_964602635.1 of uncultured Gemmatimonadota bacterium. Lineage (GTDB taxonomy): Bacteria > Gemmatimonadota > Gemmatimonadetes > Palauibacterales > Palauibacteraceae > Benthicola. Next base: position 13,500 of record CAZRRU010000147.1, read on the forward strand.
GGGGACATACGTCTTCGGATGAACCATACCACTTCCAGACCGGGCACGCTCTTTCGAAGCTGCCGCCTCATCTCTGGCGCACGCCTCCTCCTGGCATCGGTGCTCTTACTGGTCGCCGCGGGCTGGACGACCTGCGCGAGAGAGGACGGTTACCAACACGGCCACACCGTCATCCTGGTTTCCATCGACGGCTTCCGCTGGGACTACCTGGACCGGGGGATCACCCCTCACCTCGACGAGCTCGCGGAGCGCGGGATCCGCGCGGAGGGCCTGGTCCCCTCGTTCCCTACGAAGACGTTTCCGAACCACTACACGATGGTCACCGGTCTGGTACCCGACCGACACGGGATCGTGTCGAACACGATGTACGATCCCGTGTTCGACGCCAGGTTCTCACTGTCCAAACGGGACGAAGTGCAGGACGGTCGGTGGTACGAGGGCGAACCCGTCTGGGTGACCGCCGAGAGAGCCGGACGACCGACGGCTCCGCTGTTCTGGCCCGGATCTGAAGCCGAGATCGACGGAGTGAGGCCTTCCCACTGGCTGCCTTTCGACGTCCGCATGCCATACCGCGATCGCGTGCAGTGGGTGCTGGAGCGCCTGGACCTGCCGGAGCCGGAGCGGCCCAGGTTCCTGACGCTCTACTTCGCCGGCACAGACCACGCGGGCCACGAAACGGGACCAGACTCCGAAGAGACCCTCACCGCGATCTCGAGAGCCGACGCGGCCGTTGGACGGCTGCTGGAAGGTCTCGAGAACCGCGGCCTTGTGGAGGGGACGAACGTGGTGGTGGTGTCAGACCATGGAATGATCTCGACGAGCCCGGGCCGCGTGATATTCGTCGACGACTTCGTGGACCTGGCGACGGCTCGCCCTGTCGATTGGAACCCCGTGCTGGCCCTCTGGCCCGATGAGGAAAACGTCATCGCCGTATACCGGGCCCTCCGGGACGCCCACCCGAACATGTCGGTGTATCTTCGCGACTCGATCCCGGCACGGTTCGATTTCGGTCGCCACAGGCGCGTTCCACCCATTCTCGGACTCGCGGATCCGGGGTGGTCGATCACCAGCCACGAGTTCTTCGAGCGGTGGAAGGAGCTGGCAAGCGGCGCGACTCACGGATACGACCACGAGGCCAGAGACATGCAGGGGATCTTCGTCGCCGCGGGACCGTCCTTCCGGAACGGCGCCCGTGTGCCGGCATTTCGAAATGTCGATGTGTATCCGCTGCTGATGGCGGCGCTGGGTCTGCCCGCCGCCCTAAGCGACGGAGACCTGTCCAGGGTGCGGGGGATACTCGTCGAATGAAAAAAAAGGGGGGCGCTCCTGAGAGCACCCCCCTTCAAGAACCGGATCTAGCGTCGAGCCTCAGCCGACCTTCACCACGTTCTTCGCCTTGGGGCCGCGTCCCTCCTCGGCCAGGTCGAACTCGACAACGTCGCCCTCGTCCAGGGTCTTGAAGCCCTCACTCTGGATTTCCGAGAAGTGGACGAAGGCATCGCGCGCGCCATCGTCGAACGACACGAATCCGAACCCCTTGTCGTTGTTGAACCACTTCACGGTGCCCGTCAGCTTCGACATACTACTCTCCTGCTGAGTGATACTCTCCGATGATCGACTTTGACGCCGACTCGGCTGTTGATCTTCCTGCCGCCGGATGAACGACGAAAGGAATTCGCGCAAAGATAGGGCTCGATGCCGTTCTGTCAACGTCACTTGTGACGGTGCGGCGCGAGATGGCTCTTCACAGGCTGAAGCGGTAGCCCACCATGAGGGCGAGAATGCGATTCCGGAAGTCGAGATTGGCCTCGGAGTCGTCGAACGAGCCGAGCCCCACGATTCCCCGGCCATCGATCACGAAATGGCCTGAGCCCAGAGGTATTACGACATCACCGCCGAACGCGAACCCCACATCGAGGGATCGAGTCTCGAGCCCGGCATCCACGCAGTCGACGGGGTTGGAGGAACCGTCGGGGAACGCGTCGTAGGTACACCCGAGCTCAAAAGCCAGAGACGGGCCGACGAACAGCTCCGGGCGGGTCCGCCCGCCACCGAGGGCGAACTTGAGCAGTAGCGGGAATTCGAGGTACTGGAGGGACAGCTTATCGACCGGGTCTCCGGGATCCAGGTCGTTGTTCTCCTTGCCTCCCTTCTGCACGAACAGCCCATCCAGCTGGACGGACCAACGGTCCGAAAGCCGAAGCACCGCTGAGGCCCCGCCGATGAAGCCGATTCGGTCGTGTGGAGCGAACGCGTCCTCGCCCGCCTGATCAGCCACGTCGACTCCCGCCAGAACGCCCAGCGACACCGAGGACTGCTGCGCCCATCCCGAAGCCGGGCCGAGAGCGAGAGCGAGAGCCACAATCACTGGGGCGCGAAGCGACAAACCGACCTCTCCGGTGGTGTCATGTCCGGGGATGCCAGCGCAATTGACCTATCCCCGCCAGGTCGTGCACGCTCCTGCGGCCCGACCGCCGACCAACATTGCCTGGCCCCGCAGTGACCAGCAAGAGTGCCGGCGCGCCGTCAGGGCCAGGAACCCCTCACTCGGGCGGAGCCATCTCCCACAGCACGTTCACGATCTTCCACTCGCCGTTCCAGCGCGCCACGTGCAAGTAGTCGATCCACAGACCCGCGTCGATTCGTACCGTCGCGATATTGTTGTAGATGTCCAGAATGCTGACGTCTTCCTTCTTCGCCTCGTCCGGAATGCGATCCGCTCCACCGCTCGCCGTGGCCTGAACGAGCTGTTCGGCGGTCATGTTCTGGAGCACGCTCTCCGGTCCGGCCGGGTTCCCGACGATTCGCTTCGCGAGGTCCGGGTGCAGCGCCCGCTCCATCCGGGTGGCATCACTGGTGTAGAACCCATCGATGTAGTCGAGCGCCGTGGCCACGATCGCCGAAGAATCGGCCGCCGTCTGAGCCGGGGCGGATGTCGCGCCGGTGATGGTGGCCACTGCGATGAGAACTGACGTCGCTGCAAGCTTCTTCATGATTCTCCTCCAGAGCGTTCTGGTCGCTGAACAACAGGGTAACACCTGGAGGGCGGCCGCTGCTGAACCGGCCAATGACCCGGCACTGCGTGGCCTCGCAAGAACCAGTGCTTCTACTTCGCCCGCCGGTCCGAGGCGTCGTAGGAGATCACCCCCGTCAGCTCGTACTCCAGGACGCCGGTGGCGAGATCGAATGTGCCGCCCTCCACACCGCCTCCCGAGGCATTGGCAAACCGTCCCGTCCCGCCGTCAAGCACGAACGTGTCTTGCCACCACACCACGGTAGCAGACTGCGGGCCCGACGTGCCGCTGTGGTAGGAACCCCGGATCTCGTCTCCATTGGGGGCGATGAGTTCCAAGATGCCGTCGCCGTAGGTCGCCGTCCCGGTGCTGAAGTCCACTTGGGAGCAATGAGACACCAGAGCGGTGACCATTCCGATGTGAGGCAAGTTACCCTCAGCCCAGAAACCGATGACCCAGTCGGAAGGGACCGTGCAGCGACCCCCGAAGAGGTCTCGCGTTCCCGGTTCCGCGGGGAAGGTCTGGAAAGCCGCGCCGCCGACGAACTCGCCGCGGATGGCCTTCGTCTTGCCGGGTTGGCCGTGACTGGCGACCGGGCCCGATACTGACACGGCCTGGTCAGCGACCGGACCCGTCGGCACCTGATCATGACATGCCAGTCCGAAGCAGACAGCGGCGGTGAGCGCGATGGTGAGACGCACTTGCATGGGATACCTCCCGTCGGAAACAAGGGCTGCGGCCAGCAGGGGGTACTGGCGCGGAAGTGAAGGGACCGCTGTGCGCGAAGGGGTAGTTCTGCTATACAGGAAACGGCACCACTGCGCATTCGCCAACGCTAGCAACCCACCGGCGAACCATTCCTCAACCGATTCAAGATGTTTAGCTTCGTCCCACATTGACCTGTTCTTCAACGGAGACGACCATGACCGACCGACGTGAGTTCGTTCGCATTGCCGCCGGTACGGCCGGCGCTCTGCGTCGGAACATGGTTCACCTCCAATTCACGGAGGGGGCACCGTGAGTCTACCGGGGCAGAGTCAAGCGAGAGTCAGGCAGGTTGATGCTGGCGCTGAGTGAGCATTGGCCTAAGGCAGGAGCATCATGAGCAACACTGCAAGCGCGGCGATGACCAAGGTCAGTATCATCACCGACATCTGCGACCTGAACTCTTTTCGTGCGATGTCTGACCTGCCCGGATCTTCAATGCCGCACTGGGGACAGCGCGGCGTGTCCGCCACTAGGTCGTGGCCGCACTTGCGACACGCAGGAAGGGCCATCTCACACCTCCGGTTCACGGAGGGGGCACGCTGAATCTACCCTGGAACAGTCACGCGCGCGTCAAAGCGAAGCGCCCAGCGTGCCGCCGCAGGCATTCGAGCCTTGGCGAGACTACCGGGCGCTTGCTCTGATCCCGGCTAGACAGATTAGATGTCCGCCGGAACTCTCAGTTGTGGCTGCGACCTACTTCCGCTCAACCATGTCGATGTCGCGCATGGTCTTGAAGACCGGGTCCCTATCCGAGTCGCAGGTTTGGTGGTACTTCCAAGAGTACTTGTACTTGTTGCCGTCTTCATCCTTTAACCGGCCGGTCTCCGTCTGACCGTACGAGTTCACACCTGGTGTGCCGTCAAAGCAGGAAACGTCGTTGTCTGTAGACGAGGCGGTCCAGCTGCCTTTGGCAAACCAGTCGTTCACGAAATAGTCACACCAATCTTCGTCGGAACCACCAAAGGGTGCTTCCGCCCACTCGTACATGTACAGCGGCGGTCTGCCGATGAGATGTGCGATGTTCACATGTCTCTCCCCGTCGTCGCCGAAGTCCTTAAACACATTATGAACCTTAGCCAGAACGCCTCCGACGGATTCTCCGTCATTGCATGAGGCGTCACCGGCCGGGTGATAGCCGAGTAGCAAGACATCCCAGTCTTCTCCCGCATCGCGATCGGCGTCCATCCACGTGAGACGCCAGGGCCAAACGTAGATGAACTCGTTCTCCACGTCTGCTCCGGCAAAGAGAGCAGTTTCGGCAGGTTCGGGTTCGACGGGTTGCTGATCGCAGCTAACCGCCACGAACAGTGCGAGTACTGCAACGAGTGGGATACGCCAGCGCATAACAACCTCCTCTGCGGATGGTTACAGCCGTCAGAGGGGGGTCTGACACGATGATGTTGTGGGGCCGCGCTATGAGGAGAGATGCCTCATACTAAAATAGTACGGTCAGAATCGGTCGAGTCAACCGTGGCGCGCCTGCCGCACCCGCCCGCCGCCGTGCGAGCCGCCCGAGCAACAGTGGAGGCTGAAGCAAAAACGTGAGAAGGATGGGCAGAAGATCATAGGCACGTTGTTCTTTCACGGCGGCGGTGATCCCATCAAACGTTGGCGTTTCTACAGCGACTGGAGGCGAGCATGCACAGCGGCGGGACACCCTGAGCGGATCTTTCACGACTTCCGCAGAACCGCTGTACGGAATTTGACGCGACCGGGGGTGCCGAGATCAGTGGCGAAGAAGCTGACGGGACACGAGACCGACTCGGTGTTTGATAGGTATGACATTGTCGATGAGGAACGCCTGGAAGCGGCGGGCGAGCGTTTGGACGCGTACTACGGACCGAACCGTCACAAAACAGCCACAATCTGAGGTTGCCACACGACCTACAGGTGACGTAAGTCGTGATGCCGGAGGAGGGACTCGAACCCTCAAGGGATTGCTCCCACCGGATTTTGAGTCCGGCGCGTCTGCCAGTTCCGCCACTCCGGCTTCAATTGCGAGGGTGCAACCTACGATCCGCCTCAGCCACCGCAACCTGGTGGGCCAGCCACGTCCCCTGGCGCGACGGCCCGATTCGGCTCGACTCCTACGCCTTGCAGACGGAGAGCTTGTCAGCTAACGTCGCAGGAGCCATTTTCCGGTGTTCAGATCGACACCCGAGACGACCCCACGCGGAGGACCTCGATGAAGAAGTTCGTTGTTGCGGCGGCACTGGCCCTGATGTTCGTCTGGACGGCGGACGCGCGGGCCCAGGACATGACGGTAGCCTCGTACGCAGGCATGTGGACTCCGATCGGCCAGCTTCCGGCCGGCGTGCGTCACGTGACCAAGGACGCGATGCAGGTGAGCGCCGTCCTGAACGTCCAGGCCAAGAAGAATCAGGGCCAACTGGTGGTGGGCAACGAGTCGTTCCAGTGGAAGAACATCACGACCGTTGGAAGTGTCCCGGTCGACAGCTTCTCGTTCGCCATGGAGCTTCGCCCGGACTACTGGGTGAGCTGCACGATGGCCAAGCGCGATGCCGAGGGCCAGCGCTACAGCGGTCTCTGCTGGGATGAGGGACAGCGCGAGGGCTGGCTGCAGCTGACGCGGCGCGCGGGCGGCACGCAGTCGCCGCAGGCGGACCAGGGACGTCCCGACCAGGGATAGCAGGTGCGCTCCGGAGGTCCTCTGCCTGCCGGATTATGAACGAAGGGGCGAGCCGCCGATGAGGCGGCCGCCCCTTTCGTACATGTACCTGCCACCACCTACCTGCTTGATTCTCAGGCGCCAGGTCGGACCACCCGGTATCGCCGCGCGAACGGCACTTCCAGATCGTCTTCCCAGACGCCGTACAGCGCGCTCTCCGTCACAACTCGCAACTGGAATCCAGCCGGGAGAGGGACTCGCCCCAGGTACTGTCCGTCCCGCTCGAACACGTCCAGCGCGTTCGTCCACGGTCCGAGGAACGAGTCCTCCTCGAGTTCGAACCGCCCCGCGTCGTGGACTCCTATCCACAGGCGGCCGTCCGGGTCCGACACCCACACGCGTTGGACCTCCGGCACCGTGGCCTCGAACTCCGCGTTGTCCAGCATCTCCTCCAGCCTGCTCGCCGCCCCAGGAAAGGCCGACGCCCCCTCGCGCATCCTGGCGATCTCCCGCTCGCGGTAGCGCTCGGTGACCTGAACGGGATCCACTTCCCGCCTCACTATTCGCTGCAGCCCGGCGGACGGGTCAAGCAACTGGACCTCGTATGGAGATCCGGCCGACAGTGCGATGATCCCGTCCGACCGGGGCATCCACGTGTGTTCCGGTTCGAAGAAACGGATCGTCGGGTTCGTGAAGTCCACGTTGACGGTCCAGCTGGCGATCGTGTCGGGCGATACCTCACCGTCGGGATCGACTTCCAGGAGCACCACGGGTATCCCGCCGTCCTCGGCGCCCGGATCGAACACCTGGACCTGCACGAACGCGCGCCCGGCCGGTGAGACTTGCCAGGCCCCAAACGTGCCCACCGTGCGCATCGCGGCCTCGTCCCGGGCGCTCGGAAGCCGCGTCGAGCCCACGAACTCGCCGCCGATAGTCAGCCAGTGCAGTACGGGAGGGAATCCCTCGGACACGGCGACCCGCCCGTCGCTCAGGGGAGTAACAGCGGCGGGACGCCGAAACTCACCCGGACCCTCTCCCTCCCCACCGAAACGTCCGACCGCGCGTCCAGCCGAGTCGAATACGTGAACGAGTTGGGACTGACCATCCAGGACCAGCATCCCATCGTCCGGTCCGGGCGATACCCAGGTGATGCGTCCGAAGGCCAGCGGCCCGTCCAGCTCGCCGACCTGGAGATCGGCCACCAGTTGCCAGGCCTCCTCAGGTCCCCAGCCCGCGCCGCGATTCGTGACGACCTCGACGCCGCTCGAGTCCACGACTGTGGCGCCGCTCGAGTCGGCCCCGGAACCGGGCACGTCGTCCCCGGACGCACAGCCCACGGCCAGCACTGGGTATGCGAGGATGGCGACCAGCGCAACGATGGATGTGGAACTGGCGGGACGATGAAGTCCCGTGCGAGAGGTGGATTGCATGGCGCCCCCAATCCGGGTTCAGGCCCCCCTTGCCACCAGGTACCGGTAGGCCACCGGGATCGCGACGAGCACGAACAAAGTACTCGAGATCAACCCGCCTATCGTTGCCAGTGCCAGTGAGTTCCAGATGTTTTCATCCTGCGACTGTGCGAATAGAACCAGTGGAAGTAACCCGAAGACCGTGGTGAACGTGGTCATCAGGATGGGGCGCACGCGTTCCAGGGTTCCCTGCAGGATGGCTTCACGAGTCGGCAAGCGCTCCCGCAACTCGCCGATATGGTAGACGATGAGGATCGCGTTGTTCACCACGATACCGCCCATCATGATCGTGCCGATGTAGGCGGTTCGGGTAAACGTGGCGTCCGCGTAGAAGAAGATCAGGAACACCCCGATCAGGGCCAGCGGCAGGGTGAGCAGCACGACGAACGGAGCCGCCAGCGACTCGAACAGGGCCGCGGTCACCATGTATATGAGCAGGACGGCGAAGATGACCGCCAGGTAGACTTGCGTCTTCTCTTCCTCGTCCCAACCCCAGCGATCGTCCTCTTCGATCTTGTATCCGGGCGGTAGCGTCGTTGCCTCCACAACGGCGTCTCGAACCAGGTCTCCCAGCTTCCTGGGCCCCCTGAATTCCCACGCGACCGTTCGCTGATACTGCTGGTCCTCGCGGAGAATACGGGACAGCACGTTCCTCCGCTCCACGTGCGCCACGTCGGCCAGGCGCACTTCCCTGCCGCTCGGTGAAGGCACGCGTAGCTGGCGCATGTCGATCAGATCGAACTCCCTGTATCCCTCGAGCTTGACGGCGAACGGTAGCTCCTCCGCGCCCACCCTCAGGACCTGCGTCCGCGGGCGGTCGCTCGGCAGGTTCGCCGAGACGAAGCGCAGCAGATCCTCCACCGTCAAGTCGTGGGCCCCGAGAGCCTCGCGGTCCACGGCCAGGTAATACTCGTACTCCTTGTCCCGCTCGTACCATCGTCCGCTCGCGTTTGGATCCACGTCCTGGATCCGGCTGAACCTCTCGAGCCGTCCCGCGAGGTCCTCGCCCAGCGCCTGTACCTGGAGGTAGTTGTATCCGAGGATCTTGAGCGAGTAGTTGGGCGGAGAAGACCCACCTCCGTAGAACGAAGGCCCGTAGCCGTACACCCTGACGTCGGCACCGGAGAACTGGTAGCTGTACGCCACCATCTGCTCCTTGATCGCCACCGGCACCTGGGTCGTCTCGAGATCCTTGGGAAACGTGACGCGTATGAACGAGTATTGGGGCTGGACCCACGTCTCGTAACGCTTCACCTCGGGCATCGAGGCGATCTTCTCTTCGAAGGCGCGGGCCAGGCCATCCGTCCGCTCGAGCCCCGCACCGCGCGGGAAGGTAATGTTCACCGTGATGTAGGTGTCCTGCCCCCAGAACGAAGACCACCGGATGCCCCTCGTGACGTGCTTGTCGAACAGCCACCCGCTACCTCCCAGCGCCGCGAGACATACCGCGGTGACTAGAATGGGGTGGTTGAGAGCGAAGCCCAGCACGCTCCGGTAGATACGAATGTAGGTCGGAGCCTTTTCACCAGTTGCGTCCTTCCGAGTCGGCTCCAGCGGCGTCGCATCGGTGGCCACACCTGCTGGGGCCTCGTCGGTCTCACCGGGATTTGCGGGAACGCCGTACACCCGGGCCCTCCAGTGGTGAATCCGACCTGCCATCGTGGGAACGAACGTGAACGCGACGAACAGGCTGGCTATGATCGAGAAAGCCACCGCGAACGCCAGGGGCAGATAGTAGATCCGGAGTTCTCCCTGGAGGAACAGGAACGGCACCAGCACGATCGCCGTGGTGGCGGTCGCGGCGATGACGGGTAGCATGACCTGTCTGGCCCCGTCGGACGCCGCCTGGCGCGGGGGTTTCCCGAGGTGCGAGTGTCGCTCGACGTTCTCCAGCACCACGATCCCGTTGTCCACGATCAGCCCGAATCCCCACGCCAGTCCGGCCAGCGTGAGGACGTTCAGCGAAAAACCGCCAATGTACAGCATGTTGACGGCGATCAGCACGCTGAACCCGATGGTGGCAAATACGACGAGAACCGCCCCCATCGACCGCAGGAAGAGCGTCAGCACCACGAAGATCACGATCGCCGCCGCGATCGCCCGAAGCCGCAGATCGGTGAGCTGCTGCCGGATCTCTTTGCTCTGGTCGTCGTCCAGCTCCAGAGTCGCCCCGGGCGGCATGCGGGCCTCGAGGGGGCCGACCGCTGCCTTGACCGCGTCGGCTACCCGGACCGCGTTGGTGCCGGACTCCCGGGTCACGAAGATCGAGATCGTCGGCTGTCCGTTGATGCGGAAGTACGAGGTCGCGTCCGCCGTCTGCTCCCGAATCGATCCGATGTCCCGCAGTCGGACCACCCCATCCGGACGCTGCAGGATCACCAGGTCCTCGAGCTCCGAAACGCGCCGCACCCTCGTGCGCACGGCGAGCGTCACCTGCCGGCCTTCCAGCACGAGAGAGCCGGGGGCCCGCAGCGTTGACAGGTCCCGAATCCGCATCTCGACCTGTTCCGGCCTCAGATCCAGCGACTCCAGCTTCTGGCGGTCCAGCTCGATGGCGACTTCGCGATCCTGGTCCCCCCAGACGAGCACCCCTGCGACGCCATCCACGCCCGACAGGACGGGCTCGATCTGCTCCTCTGCCACCTCGGCGAGCCG
>CAZRRU010000148.1:0-16993 GCA_964602635.1 uncultured Gemmatimonadota bacterium
CACATGCGCTCCAGGAGAGGCCGCGACGACCTGACGAATGGTCCGGCGCGGCTCGCGCAGGCCCTGGGTATCGGCCCGGACCTGCAGGGTCACCGGCTGGATGGCCCGCCGGTGTGGATCGAGCGCGGCCCTCCGATCCCCGCGGAAGCCCTCGTCACCACGACGCGGATCGGAATCTCGAAGGGCGCCGAGCTGGCGCTGCGCTTCTATGATTCCCGCAGTCGCTGGGTCTCCCGCCGTTGAGCGATCCGCTCGCAGCGCGTGCTTTCGGTGGCGCCGTTTGACGAACCCGACGCCATCCGGTTTCTTGCATCCGATCGGTACCTCGGACCACGGGAGGGGAACATAGAATTCGGGGCGCTGTCCCTGCTGCCGCCGCTCCTGGCGATCGGATTCGCGATCTACACGCGCCAGGTCTACCTGTCCCTGGCGGCCGGGATCTGGATCGGGTGGACGATCATCCTCGGGTGGAACCCGATCGCCGGCCTCGCCGGCGCCGTGGACGGTGCCGTGACGACGGTGACCGATCCGGGCAACGCGCGCGTCATCATGTTCACCTTCGCCATCGGGTCCCTGATCGCCCTCGTCGAGGCGAACGGCGGCGTGAGAGGCTTCGTTCGCTGGGTAGAAGAACGGCACTGGGTGGACGACGGGCGCAAGGCTCAGGTCCTGGCGTGGCTCCTGGGCGTCGTCATCTTCATCGAGTCCAACATCACGGTCCTGGTGGCCGGGTCGATCTGCCGCCCGTTGTTCGACCGCTACCGCGTGTCGCGCGAGAAGCTGGCCTACGTGATCGACTCCACGTCCGCCCCCGTGTGCGTGCTGATTCCGTTCAACGCGTGGGGCGCCTACATCCTGGGCATCCTCGCCACGCTGGGCGTCGCGGAGCCCGTGTCCGTGCTCGTGGCTTCCATTCCCCTGAACCTGTACGCCCTCGCGGCGCTCGCGCTGGCCGGGTTCAGCGCCTTCCGACAGCTGGACATCGGACCGATGCGAGCGGCGCAGCAGCGCACGGTGGAGGGCAAGCTGCACTGGGACCATTCAGTAGCGCTGGCCGACCCGGAGGACATGGCGCCCCCGCCGCGCGAGGGCATGCCCCTGCGGCCGGTCAACATGATCGTGCCCATCGCGGTGATGGTGCTGATGATGCCCCTCTCAATGTACGTCACGGGCGACGGCGACCTGATGGCCGGATCGGGCTCCACATCCGTCCTGTGGGCCGTGGCTACCGCCATCATCGTGGCATGGCTGCTGTCGCTCGGTCAGCGTCTGCTGGACCTCGAGGCGCTGAGCCGGGTGAGCCTGCAGGGAGCGGGAGCCCTTACGAGCATGGCCCTGGTGCTGCTTCTCGCGATCACCCTGGCGGCAGTCACGGTCGAGATGGGAACGGGTGAGTACGTGGCCGGGGTGGTCGGAGGCCGCGTGCCGCTCCCGCTGCTGCTTCCCCTCCTGTTTCTCGTTGCCGGAGGAATCGCGTTCGCCACCGGAAGCAGCTGGGGGACTTTCGGCATCATGCTCCCCATGGCGGTGCCGGTCGCGACGGCGCTCGGGCTGCCCGAAGCCCCCTTCATCGCCGCGGTCCTGTCGGGCGGCATTTTCGGGGACCACGCGAGCCCGATCAGCGACACGACGATCGTCTCATCGCTGGCCTCCGCGTCCGACCACATCGAGCATGTCAGGACGCAGATTCCGTACGCCCTGCTGGCCGGTGCGGTTGCGATTTCGGGTTTTGCCCTGATGGGAGCGTGGCTCTCCCTGTAGCGGCACTCGCGGCGCGTCGGGGCGGTTTGACCGGCATACGGGGCGCCGTTAGGTTTCTCGAAGGCGGATGTGAGGTGTGTGTTTTTTGAGCCAACACAAGGGTGTGAGCGCCATTGATCTTGCGGCGGACGCCAGGCCCCTCGAGGGAAGGCGGAGAACCGGGAGGAAGGGCGAACCGTAGTTAACGGGTCTCACAAAAACCCCCTCATATCAACCTCAGGGGCGATCCGCGGGTCGCCCCTTTTTTTGCCCGCTTTTTGCCCGCGAAAAGGGACATCCTGATGCCGATCGCCCGCGTTACCCGGCGGGTGCATTTCTCCGCCGGACACAGGCTCCACAATCCGAAGCTGTCGGATGACGAGAATCGAGACACGTACGGTCTGTGCAACAATCCTACGGGGCACGGCCACAACTACGACCTCGAGGTCACCGTCGAGGGAGAAGTGGATCCGGTGACCGGCTACGTGATGGATCTGAAGCGGCTCAAGGGTCTGCTGGAGAGAGAGGTGCTCTCCGATATCGATCACGCCAACCTGAACGTGGACGTGGACTGGCTGGCCGGGATCGTACCCACGACGGAGAACCTGGCCGTGGCGATCTGGCGCCGGCTCGAGGCCGGCCTGCCGGGAGTGAGACTGGCGGCCGTGCGCTTGTGGGAAACGGAGCGGAACTCGGTGGAATATCGCGGCGAGTGAATCCCCTGGAGGCGAGATCATGACCGACGGAAGTGAGCGGGCAGAAGGCCCGGATCTCAGCGGAGTGTCGTACACCGACCTGGTTCGTGAGCAACTGCGCCGATTGGGAGAGGACCCGGATCGTTCCAGCCTGCGGGGCACGCCCGAAAGGGTCGAGAAGGCGATGATGTGGCTCACGCGGGGGTACCGGTCCACCGTCGAGGAGGCCCTCGGCAACGGCGTGTTCGAGGAGCAGCACGACAACATGGTGCTGGTGAAGGACATCGAGTTGTACTCCCTGTGCGAGCACCACATGCTGCCCTTCTTCGGCAAGGTGCACGTGGCTTACATCCCGGACGGCAGGCTCATGGGGCTCAGCAAGATCCCGCGCCTGGTGGAGGTGTTCGCCCGCCGCCTGCAGGTACAGGAGAGGCTCACGGACGAGATCGCAGATGCCATCCAGGAGGCGTCTGAGCCTTCGGGGGTCGGCGTGGTCGTCGAGGCCTATCACCTGTGCATGATGATGCGCGGGGTGGAGAAGCAGAACAGCAAGACGATCACCAGCGCCGTGCGCGGCCGGTTCCGCTCGGACAACCGAACGCGCGAGGAGTTCCTGCGCCTCGTCCTCGCGCCGCAGTTCATCTCCTGACCCGGGTCTGAGTCGCGCCGTGCTGCTGGAGCTGTCTGAGGTTCTCGCCTGTCCCGTGTGCGGTCCGCCCCAGGTCATGGTGGCGGTCGTCCACGAGTCGGTGGGCCACCGGGTCACTCGCGGCTTCCTGGGCTGCCCGGCCTGCGACGCGCGGTTCTCGATCGAAGCAGGGGTCGTCGATCTGACTCGGGAGGACGGTGGGCGGGGAGTCTCCGGATCGCCGGGCGCTGACCTCGCGGTTCCGGGCCCGACGTCCGACGAGGCGGCGGTGCTGGTCGGAGCCGTGCTTGACCTGGCACAGGGTAGCGGCCACGTGCTTCTCGGCCCGGGACTCTCCGGGATCGCGGGCGCCGTCGGGGCTCTCGCCGAGCGGTGGGAGGTCGTCTCCCTGGTGGGCGCCCCGCCGCCAGAAGCTTCGGGATCCGACAGGATCTCGCGGCTCATAGTGCCGGAGGCCGGCCCCCTCCCCCTGCTACGCGCACGCATCGGAGCGGCCGCTGTGGCCGGCGATCCGGACGCGGACCGACTTCGCGAGGTGGCGGCGGCGCTCGTTCCACTCGCCCGACTCGCGGTCGTCGCGCCGGGAACGGGGGTCGTCGGCGCGATGCAGGAGGCGGGACTCGAAGTCATCGCGGCGGATGAGAGGGTCGCGGTGGGCTCGCGACCGTCCTGACACATGGCCCCGGTTTCGTTGCCTCAGCCATACGGCGCCTCTAGTTTTGCCTGTGCTTCCGCGATCGGGCGGGGCCCTTTCCTTCACGAACCGAGGACGAGCCGAGTGCGCCTTCAGACGAGAGCATTCGCCATGGCAGCCGGTGCGCTGAGCAGCGCCGCTGTGTTCGTGGCCACGATGCTCGCGCTGGCCGTGCTCGGCCGGAGCGCCAGCCCGGGGCTCCTGGGAGGCGTCCTGTTCGGCTACTCGATCAGCCTGGAAGGGGCTTTCATCGGGGCCATGTGGGCCTACGCGTACGGGTTCCTGGTGGGCGCCGCCTTCGCATTCGCGTACAACATCGCCGTGATTCCCCCGGCGCCGCCCCTGGTCGAGTGGGATGGGGCGGATTCGGGAGAGGAGAGCTGACCATGCCGTGGTGGAGCTTTCTGACCGGGGGAGGAGGCCGCGAGGAAGACCGGCCCGACTACTACAGGGAAGGCCTCGAGCTGGCCGCGGAGGAGCGGTATCACGAGGCGCTGACCTCGCTGCGTCTGGCGCTTCGTGAACGTCCGGGCGACGTCGCAACACTCGAGCAGATGGCGATCGTCTACACCCGCATGGGAATGACCGACGAGGCGATAAAGATGTACCAGCGGGCGCTGGAGAAGGACCCGGGCAGCGCCGGCGCTCACTATGGCATCGCGTTCCTGTACTTGAATCGTGGGCGCGACACGGAAGCCGCGGTGCACCTGGAGGCCTTCCTCAGATCGCGTGCCGACATCCCGGGATCGGAAAAGCACGCCAGCCACGCCCGTGAGACGCTGGATCGACTGCGCCAGCCGGATGCGGAAGCCGAATCTCCGGAGCAGGCGCCGTCTCCCGATGCCGGATAGCGTGCCCGCGCCGGTTCGGGACGCCGCGGCGCCGTTCGATTTCGGCCCCGGCACGCTGGTGGACATCTTCCTTCAGGGGCTGGAACGTGACCCCGGTCGCAGGGCGCTTACGGTGCGCCAGCCCGATGGCCGCTGGCACTCGTGGACCGCACGAGAGGTCGTAGAGCGCGTCAGGAGCATCTCCCGGTCTCTGCTCCAGGGAGACCTGGAGCGCGGCGATCTCGTAGCCATCCTCTCCAACACACGGATGGAGTGGGCGCTCGCCGACTGGGCCTGCATCATGTCCGGCCTCGCCGTGGTCACCGTCTACCCGACGCTTCCCGCCGATCAGGTCCTGTACATCCTGAAGGACTCGGGAGCCAAGGCCATCTTCGTGGAGGATGGAGACCAGCTGGCCAAGGTGCTCCAGGTACACGACCGGCTGGAGAACCTGAGCCGGGTCTTCGTGTTCGATCCTCCGGAGGACGACCAGGGCATCGACCACGCGGGGATCCGCGTGCGCTCGCTCGAGCAGCTGGAGCGAACCGGTCGGTCGGCGCCCGACTCCGAGAGCGCCTGGGTTGAAGCGGCGCGAACGGTGCGACCCGAGGATACGGCCACGCTGATCTACACGTCGGGCACGACGGCCCAGCCGAAGGGCGTGATGCTGAGCCACCACAACCTGTACACCAACACCATCGGGGCCAGCATGGTGCTCCCGATCACGGAGACCGACAAGGTCCTGAGCTGGCTCCCCCTGTCGCATTCGTTCGAGAGGCTGGCCGGGCATTTCCTCATGTGGTATTCGGGGGCCGAGATCGCATACGCCGAGTCCGTCACGACGGTGGCGCGCGACATGATCGAGACCAGCCCCACGTTCGTGATCGGAGTGCCCCGGCTGTACGAGAAATTCTACGACGCGGTAATGGAATCGGTGCGCGACGGCGGTCCCGCCAGGAAGGCCGTGTTCGGCGTTGCCAAGTGGATCGGCGATCGGCGGGCCGACCGCAAGTTGGCCCGCCGACCCGTGGGGCGGCTGCTGGAGAACGCCTACGGAGTCGCGGATCGGCTCGTGTTCAGGAAGCTGCACGAGCGGACGGGGGGGCGCGTGCGCTTCTTCGTCAGTGGAGCCGCGCCGCTGTCGGCCGAGATCGCCCGCTTCTTCTACGCGGGCGGCCTGGTGGTGCTGGAAGGGTACGGACTCACGGAGACCTCACCCGTGACCAACGTGAATCCGCCCGCCGACATCCGGTTCGGAACCGTTGGTCCGCCGCTGGCCGGAACCGAGATTCGGATCGCGGACGACGGGGAGATCCTGGTTCGCGGACCACAGGTCATGCAGGGCTATTTCAGACGCCCCGAGTGGACCAGGAAAGCGATCAGCGAGGACGGGTGGTTCCATACCGGCGACATCGGAGAGCTGGACGCCGACGGTTATCTTCGGATCACCGATCGCAAGAAGAACCTGCTCGTGACGGCGGCAGGCAAGAACATCGCTCCACAGCCCATTGAGGAGCTGATAGCCCGCTCGCCGTTCGTCGAGCAGGTCGTGCTCCTAGGCGATCGCCGCAAGTTCCCTCTCGCGCTGGTGGTGCCCAGTTTCCAGGCCTACAAGTCGGCTTTCCCCGGGCGACCCATCACGGAACCGGACATGGAAAAGCTGGCCGAGCATCCCGACCTCCAGCGCTTGATGGACGACGAAGTCCTGGCGCGTGTTTCCTCCTGCGCGCGCTACGAGCGACCGAAGCGGATCCTCCTGTCGGGCCGCCAGTTTACGGTTGAGGGAGGCGAGCTCACGCCGACGCTCAAGGTGAAGCGCCGCGTGATCGAAGAGCGTTACGCCGACCGCATCGAGGAGATCTATCGCCAGGTGGAAGCCGAGGCGGAGCCCTGTGCGTGAGCCGGGCGTCCGGGTGATATTCGTGACGGGCCCCGAGGCCGACACGCTCCAGTCCATCGGTCGCGTGCTGGTGGAAGAGGGCCTCGCCGCCTGCGTGAACGTCGTCCCTGGCATCACATCGGTGTATCGGTGGGAGGGCGAGACGCGGACGGATCCGGAAGCCATGGCGATCATCAAGACGACGGAGGATCTTGTGCGGGCGGCGCGGCTCCGGGTCGCCGAGCTCCACCCGTACGATGTACCGGAGTACATTGCGATGGAGGTCGCCGAGGGTTCACCTGCCTATCTGCGATGGGTGAGGGAGTCCGTAACGAAGGGGAACAGGGATGTCGAGGCGTAGGAGACAGGGCGGCCAGCGGCAGACGGCGGGACGGGAAAGCGCCCAGCCATCCTCCGCGCGGGAAGACCTGAGCGCGGATGACGCCGGATCGGAGGATCCGCAGCTGGACCTGACCGCGTCCCGGGTCGGAGAAGTCGCCCCCGATACGGAGGCGGTTCCGGAGTCGCTCGACTCGGAAGTCGCCGACGATGCCAGCGCGGTCGCCGAGGAAGTCGAGGAAGCCGAAGAGGCCCGGAATGAGGAACGGCTTGCGGAGGCTGCACTGGACCGGCTTTCCTCGCAGGACAGAGCGGAGATCGACGGGATCTACCGGCGGGCCCGGATGGCCGCCGAGGAAGGGCACTTCGTCGAAGCGGAGAAGGGATACCGGGAGCTGTTGCGGCGCGACCCCGGCCATCTGAAGGCCCGCAACAACCTCGGGTACGTGTACGACCGTTTGGGGGAGCCGGCCCGCGCCCTGGAGGAGTATCAGGCCGCGCTGGAAATCGATCCGGAGAACATCCAGCTGCTGAACAACGTGGGTGCGGTGCTCGGCATGCTCGGGCACTACACGGAAGCGGAGGAAGTCCTTCGGAACGCGCAACGTCTCGCTCCGGAGGACGCCGACGTCCACCTCAACCTGGGCCTCGTGTTCTACCGGAAGGGCCTGTACTCGGCGGCCCGCGACTCCCTGGAGCAGGCGATCGGGCTCGATCCCGAGTCCGAATCCGCTTACTACTACCTCGGAGAAGCGTGCAACCGCCTGGGGCAAATCGATGAGGCCCTCGAAGCGCTCGAGCACGCCGTGCAGATCCAGCCCGGGAACGGGCGAGCCTGGTACACGATGGGAATCCTGTTCGATCGCAAGCGCGAGCCGGAGAGAGCGTCCGACGCCTACCTGAAGGCTCGCGAGCTTCTGGACGCAGACTGAAGGGACCCTCCTCCCTTCAGGCGGAGGGGTGCTATATGGTATCTGCCATGGAAATCACCACTTTGCCCTTATGGTGCCCCTCGGCATAATACCGGAGAGCTCCCGGAAGCTCGCTCAGAGTATAGACTCCATCCACAACGGGTGCGACCTCGCCGCTCTCGAACAGCTCGTTCAAATAGACGAGCTCGTCGGGGTTCGGGTGATGGAGCAACAGCCTGATCTTCTTGTTGCCGCGTCCCCCGAAGAGCACTGCCTTCAGGATCACGGACGTGGAACCACCGACCAGGATGCAGGTGCCGTTGCGGCTCAGGGAACGCCTGTAGTCGGAGAGCGAGCGACGTGCCATGACATCGAGAATCAGGTCGTACGTCTGTCCGCTCTCCGTGAAATCTTCTCTCGTGTAATCAATGACGTGGTCTGCCCCGACGGAACGCATGGCCTCCAGTTTCTCGGCACTATCGACGCCTGTAACCTCGGTGCCAAAGGACTTGGCGATCTGTATCGCGAAAGTGCCGACTCCGCCGCCTGCGCCATTCACCAGCACTCTTCGCCCTCGCGCGATGTGCCCTTTCAGAAGACCCTGGAGGGCAAGAAGACCCGCCTGAGGCATTGCCGATGCTTGCTCGAACGTCATACTGGCAGACTTCAGCGCCAATACGTATTCAGGAGCACAGACGTACTCTGCGAAACCGCCCCATCCACACCCGGATAGATCCCCGAACACCTCATCCCCCGGCCGAAATCTCTCTATCTCGCTGCCGATCGCCTCAACTCGCCCGCTGATGTCGCACCCGAGTATCCTGTTCTTCCGTCTCGGCCTCAAAAGCCCGAACATCACGCGGTTCACGAACGGCCTGGCCATCAAGCGACCCCAGTCCCATTCGTTGATGGATGCCGCGCGGACTTCGACAAGGACCTGATCATCCTCGGGTTCAGGTTTGTCCACGTCTCTCAATTCAAGAAAATCGGGTGATCCGTATCTCGTGTGGACCATCGCCTTCATGATTCGCCGCCTATCCCGTGAACCGCCGGATGACCACGAGTAGCAGACCGATTCCCGCCCCGAGGAAGTAGCCCAACCGCACGATCAGGTTCAGCTCCTTCTCGGTGATCGAGCGCACCAGGCGCTCCAGCTCCGGGATCGGGAATTCGAGGATCTTGGACTCCACCCGATCGGCCACGCGCACGTTGGCCGCGACCTCGGGGACCTTGCCCGTGATCCACGCCCACACGGGTTCAGCCAGCGCCTCGGTGAGTCGGTCCGCCGCTCCCTCTCGGCCGTAACGCTCCAGCGAGCCGATCGGCTGACTGAGAACGCGGTCGGTGAGCCATTCCTTGAACCGACCGAACTGGTCGCGCCCCGCTTCCGAGCGCAGCCCGGAGGCGATCCAGCCGCCCGCGCGTCGCGCCGGCACCAGGCGAACGACGTCGGCCCAGCTTCTCTCGCCGGCCTTGAGCACTGCGGCCTCGGCCCGGTCGAGGAGGAACTCCCGTACCTCGGGATCGCGCGCCGCGTCGACCGTCCACTCGGTAATGGACTGCAGGGCGCTGTCGACCTGGGGATCGCCGGGCTTGCCGAGAACGTCGATCACGGGCCGCCTGAGGAAGTCCACGATCGCGTCGTTGACGCTCCGCGCCATCGCGTCCTGCACTTCGCCCTCGCGCAGCAGGTCTCCGAGGCGATCGGCTCCCTCGGCCTCCAGCGTGTCGATGACCTTGTCGACCGTGTCCTCGGTGATGATCAGCTTCGCCACCACCCGCTGGTGGAAAGCCAGGTCCTTCATGAACCGCTCGAGCAGGTCGTGGATCGCTCCCTCGACCCGCGCCCGGGCCGCGGGATCCTCGAGCAAGCGCCCCAGGCGCTCCATGGCGAGCGGCAGGTAGTCGCTGATCGCGTGTTCCAGGGCCGCCACCAGCCCGATGGGGACCAGCTCCTCGAACGATCGCCCAGGGCGCAGCAGACGTACGGCGGCCCGGTCCAGGTGGTTGCGCACCGTCTCGGCGAAGGAATCGGAGGCGACCAGCCCGGTGACCCACTCTCCGGCCTGGTCCCTCAGCGAGGCGATCCGCTCCTCTCCGAGTGACTCGGCCAGCGATTCGTCCTCCAGGGATTCCGCGAGCGTGCCCAGGATGCGCGCCGCGTCGTCGGCGAACTCCTCCGAGGCCAGGGCTTCGACCACACGGTCGCGCACGGAGTCGAGCAACGTGTCGAGAATTCGCCGGACTTCGGAGAGCGCGGATTCTGGCAGGAGCTCGCCGATCGCCGGCTTCTCTCCTTCGAGGAGTTCCTGGACCAGGCCCCGCAGCTGATCCTCGAACGCTTCGCGCAGCCGCTCGTCCTTCAGTTCTTCCGCCACGTCGCCTGGGGTGAGGAGCGTGTCTCCGACCGTGTTGCCGATCGTCCGAGCCATGCGGGTCTGGTTCTTCGGCACCGCTCCCTGCAGCCAGTTGATCGGTCTCCCGAAAACGCGCGGCGGCTTGTACGGGTGGAACAGCATGGTGATCGCCACCCGATTGGTGAGGCCGCCGGCCAGGGCGCCGAACAGAACCGTCAGCCCGTCGCGCAGCCACTGCATGGCCACGGGGCTCAAGGGGCTCGCTCCTGGACTCCGATCCCGCTCATCGCCCACGACTGGCCCCCGAGGACGAGCGCCGCATACACCCTGAACACGTCGAGCCCGGGTCCGTCGCCGGAAGCGTCCACGAGCGTCGGGGGGACGCCGCGCAGCTCGCCCAGCAGTCCGGCCTCGGGGAACTCGAAGGACCACCGGCCCGGCGAATCCTCCGGAGGAGCGAGAGCGAGGATCAGAACGTCGCTCCACTCGGTTTCGGTCTCGTCGAACCAGGTCCAGGCGGTGACCGGTGCATCCGGCGAAGTGCTGTCACGCATGATGAGCAAGCCGTTGCCCGCCGTATCGGACACCAGGAAGTACTGTCCCCGCTCGTCGTCGGGGGGCTCGTCGACGCGGCGGGCGCTCTGCCGGACCAGCAGGAGGCCGGCTTCCGCGCCGGAATCGTCCTGGAGCTCCGCCAGGTGCAGCGATTCGCGCTGTCCCGTGCGGCTGTTCCACGACCCGATCGCGCCCCGGGAGTCGAGCCGCAGGCTGCCGTCCGGCAGTTCGAGGATCAACGAAGCGGGCTCGCCACCCTCTCCCGCCACCATGCGAACCGGCCCGGTGGGGAGAATGCGCCAGGCGGCCCTTGGAACCGGGAGCGAATCGGCGTGGTCCAGGATCTCGCTCCACTCGGCGCCACCGAACCACCCCCGGTAGCGCGTGACGATCGAGACCGAATCGGTGCGGTTGTCGAAGCGAAGACGCAGGAGGGACGGCTGTTCTTCCTGTCCCACGAACGTGAGCTCCGTGTGATACAGAGCCCCCGGAAGGGGCGCCGCCTGCTGACGGACCGGGGGTGAGGCCGTCTCGGCGGAGCTCTTCGCCTCCTCGGCCCTGTCGCAGGCCGCCAGGAAGGCGCACAGCCCCACGAGGATAGCTCCAGCCCCCAGGCCTCTGCGCGGCCGGGTCGCATGGTTCATGGGGTTGGTGCTGCTCGTGTCGTTCATTCCGATCGAGGGCCTCCGTAAGGTCCTCAAGGTACCGACGACCGTCAGACCTGTCACCGCCCGCCGGGCCCTCCTATCTTGGGCTACCGCCAAACGGGCGGGCCCCGGTTACCCATACAGCGCTCGTCATGCAACTCTATACGAAGATCACCATCGCGTTGATTCTGGGCGTCGTCGCCGGTCTGGTGGCGAATGCCCTCGGCATCGACCCGCTCACCACGTTCCTCGTGGCCATCGAGCCGCTCGGGACCGCATGGATCCGGCTGATCACGATGGTGGTCGTGCCTCTCGTCTTCGCGAGCCTCGTAGTCGGCACCGCCAGCCTGGGTGACATCACGAAGCTGGGCCGAATCGGCAGCAAGACGATCGTCTACTACATCGCCACGACGGCCATCGCCGTAAGCATCGGCCTCCTGCTGTCGAACATCATCCGCCCGGGCGCCGGCATGAGTCCGGAAGCGCTGGAAGGCCTGCGGTCGAGCTACATGGCGGAGGGCGCGAGCCAGGTGGTGCTGGCCCAGGAGAGGCCGGGCCTGGTGGACGTGCTCCTGAACATGATCCCACGGAACCCGGTGGCGGCGCTGGCCGGTGGCGACATGCTGCCGATCATCTTCTTCGCCATCTTTCTCGGAGCCGCCGTATCGGCCCTGCCGATGGAGCGACGCGATCATATCGTGGGCTTCTTCGACGGGCTCAACGAGGCCTGTATGGTCATGATCCACTGGATCATGAAGCTGGCGCCGTACGCGGTGTTCGCTCTCATCGGCGCCGTGATCGCCCGTTTCGGCCTGGATGTGCTGGGCAGCCTGCTGGTGTACGTCGTGGTGGTGCTCGCGGGGCTCCTGCTGCACGTGCTGCTCACGTACAGCGCGGCGCTCAAGTTCCTGGCCAGGCGGTCGCCTCTCGCGTTCTACCGCAAGGTCAGGGGCGTGCAGCTCATCGCGTTCTCCACCTCGAGCTCCAACGCCACGCTTCCTCTCACCATGGAGACGGCCGAGGACGTGCTGGGGATCGAGAAGGAGGTGTCCAGCTTCGTGCTGCCCCTCGGCGCCACCATCAACATGGACGGGACGGCGTTGTATCAGGCCGTTGCCACCATGTTCATCGCGCAGGTCCTGATCGGCGACATCTCGCTGACCGCGCAGTTCGGCATCGTGCTGACGGCCACCCTGGCTTCGATCGGGGCCGCGGGCGTGCCCTCCGCGGGGATCATCATCCTGGTGGTGGTCCTGGAAGGGGTGCTGGCCGGTACGGGTGTCGATCCGGCGGCCGGGATCGCGATGATCCTCGGAGTGGACAGAATCCTCGACATGTGCCGGACGGCAGTCAACGTGACGGGAGACCTCACGGCCGCGGCGGTGATCGAGAGATCGGAATACGAACACGCGCTCCGTGGCGGAGCGCGGTAGGGCTCAGGCTCTCACGCGCGTGCCCGGCCCCAGCGCATGATCCATGCGGCCGACCAGCTCGCGTATGCGTCGCTCTCCAGCCCCTGATCCCCGCCGCGTCTCGGGAACGTAACGCAGATCCACCCTGGTAAGCCCGTTGCTGTCCAGGCTCACCCAGATACTGAGAAGGCCGACGCCGGCGGGCAGGAAGCCCCGGCAGCGGATGGTGATGAGCCCCAGGTCCTCGTCGTGGTGGACCAGTTCCCACCGGTTGCGCGAGCGTACCTCCTCGAGCAGCCGGTCCCAGACGGTGGCGAACGCGGCCGCGTACAGACGCCCCTCCGGACCCCCGGGGAGCCGGGTGTCCACAGGATCGGCGTCCGTCGGCCGACCGGTGTGGCTGGCAGGGGTGGTCGTCATGTCGGTCCAGTCGAGGTGCGGCGCCGACGGGTCGACGGCGCCGCGTGTTGCCCTGCTCGTAGAGTCCTCTTTACGTTTTGAGGATTCCACCCATGGATGAGAACCTCTGAGAAGGTCGCATGCAAGCCATACTCCCCCTGGCAGGTAAAGGGACCCGGCTCCGGCCGCATACCCACACGCGTCCCAAGCCTCTCCTGAGGGTCGCGAACCGCCCCGTGCTCGACTACGTGATTCGCCAGCTGGAGGAGATCGGAGTCGACGAGATCATCGGGATCACGGGTCACCTGGCGCCCACCATCGAGGCCTGGCTCGCGGAGGAGCACCCGGAGCTGCGCTTCCGGCCGGTTCCCCAGGAGCAACAGCTGGGCACGGCCGACGCGATTCGGCTGGCCGAGCCCTACGTGGACGGTCCCGTCCTCATCGTGTTCGTGGACACGCTGTTCGACGCTGATCTCGGACTCATCCGCGAGAGACCGGACGTGGACGGGATCATATGGGCCAAGGAAGTAGAGGACTATCAGAGGTTCGGCGTGATCGTCACCGATGAGGACGATCACATGGTCAGCATCGTGGAGAAGCCGTCGGAACCCATCTCCCGGCTGGCCAACATCGGCCTCTATTACGTGAGGGACTGGCGGCTCATGTTCGAGGGCATCTCGCACGTGATGGCGCGGCCGCCGAAGATGGGCGAGTGGTTCCTCACGGATGCGTTCCAGTACATGATCGAGCGTGGAGCCCGCCTGCTGACGGCCGAGGTCGATCACTGGTGGGACTGCGGCAAGCCCGAGACGCTCCTGGAGACGAACCACGAGGTGCTGCTGTCCGGCAGCGCGCGCGAACCGGCGGTGCCGGATGGCGTACGCGTGATCCCCCCGGTGTGCGTGGAGCCGGACGTGGTTCTCGAGGACACGGAGATCGGACCCAACGTGAGCATCGGGTCCGGATCGACGGTGCGCGGCGGTCGTCTGCGTGACTGTATCGTGGGGGAGCACAGCGTGCTCGAAGGGTGCGACCTGCACGATTCACTGATCGGCGATCAGGTGTCGGCCCGCGGACTGAAGGGCACCGCCTCCGTGGGCGACCATGCGGTGATCGACGCACTGGAGTGACCGAGCGAAGGCGCTGACGCGTAGCGGACCCGGAGGACGGCGTGGACCCCAATGACCTGATTTACGACTGGAACCGGCTGCCGGGCAGCTTTGCCTACACCGGCGTGCACGTAGAGCTCGACGACGAGACCCTGCGGGACGGCCTCCAGAACCCCACCGTCAAGGACCCGCCGATCGAGCGGAAGATCGAGATGCTGCACCTCATCGCGGAGATGGGGATCCAGGCGGCGGACATCGGCCTGCCGGGAGCCGGGCCGCGTGCCCGGGAGGCAGTGCTGGCGCTGGCGAACGAGATCGCCGAGCAGGGGATTCCCATCGCACCCAACTGCGCCGCGCGCACCGTCAAGGCGGACATCGCCCCGATCGTGGACGTCGCGCAGGCCAGTGGTCTCAAGATGGAAGTGGGGGCCTTCATCGGGTGCTCGCCGATTCGGCAGTACGCCGAGGGCTGGGGACTCGAGATGCTTTTGCGCACGACGGCGGAGGCGGTGACCTTCGCGGCGGGCGAAGGCCTGGACGTGATGTACGTGACCGAGGACACCACTCGCTCCCGGCCGGGGACGCTGAAGGCGCTCTACGAGACGGCGATCGAGTGCGGAGCCAAGCGCATCTGCCTGGCCGATACCGTGGGCCACGCCACACCGTTCGGGGTGCGCCAGCTCGTGCGCTTCGTCCGCAAGGTGATCTACGACACCGGCGAGGACGTGAAGATCGACTGGCACGGACACCGGGACCGCGGACTGGCCATGCCCAATGCCCTGGCGGCGATCGAAGAGGGAGCGGAGCGCATCCACGGCACGGCGCTCGGGATCGGCGAGCGGGTTGGAAACACGGCCATGGACCTTCTGCTGGTGAACCTCAAGCTCCTCGGGATGCACGACGTCGACCTCACTCGACTACCGGAGTATTGCCGCCTGGCGGCTGAGATTTGCGGCATCGAGATCCCCCACTCGTACCCCGTGATGGGAAGCGACGCCTTCAGGACCGGTACGGGAGTGCACGCGTCGGCGATCATCAAGGCGATGAACATGGGGGACGAATGGCTGGTGGACAGCGTGTACAGCGGGGTGCCGGCCTCCCTGTTCGGGCTCAAGCAGACGATCGAGGTCTCCCCGGTCTCCGGGCTGAGCAACGTCCGTTTCTGGCTCCAGGAGCACGGGTACGACCCGCAGGACAGCGCCCTGTGCGACGCGGTGTTCTCCCTGGCCAAGCGTAGCGACCATACGCTGTCGCGCCAGGAGATCCAGGACGAGATCGAGGCCTGCGCTGAGAACGCCGCTCCGGCGCCCCCTGGAGGCTCCGATGCGTGAGAAACTGCACATCCGGCGCCTGGCGGGAATGACGGCGTTCTTTCTAGGCCTCGCAGCCGTATACGCCTCGCTGACCCTGGTCGCGATCTCGAAACCCGGCCTGGCGGCCGTGTTCGCCATCAGCGGCGTCGTCCTGAGCGTGAGCGGTCTGCGGTGGCTCCCACGCGGCACGCCATAGGCCCGCCCGGCCTTCTCGCCATATGCGTCGGGGCGCTCCTGTGCGTTCCGCTGGCGCCCTCCCTCGCCGCCGGCCAGGACGATCCCGGGAACGGCGGGGCAAACCGCACCCGCTTCGCCTCCTTCGATGTCGGCTTCGGAGGCGTCAAGCCGGTCGATGCGTCCTGGGGCCTCTCCTACGGCGTGGCGTTCGACGTCGCCAATCTGTTGATCCGCGGCGCGTCGCTGCGATTCGGATTCCGTTTCTGGACCGCCGACGACACGGCAGCGGACGGGCGCGTCGTCAACCTGGACGACAGCGTGTTCGACATACTGGTCAAGAAGCACTTCGGTCCGGAATCACTGGGGGCGTACGCCGGACTGGGGGTGGGCGCGCATATCGTCAACGCGCGATTCGAGGACCTGATCGAGGAAAAGGAAGAGCGTGACGGGTTTCACATCGGACTCGATGGCTTGCTCGGAGTCCAGAAGTCGCTGGCTGACAACGGCTTCATCACCCTGTTCCTCGAAGGGCAGGGGAGCCTGGTGAGCGAGGTGTCGCAAGTGGTCCTGCACGTGGGGATCCGCATCCGGTTCGATCGCCTGGGGACGGGTGGCTGAGAACCGGTGACCCCCATAGGATGGTACCTTTTCCGAATCAGGGGTGTAACCACGCGTATCATGAATACAATCCGATCGACTCACGGCCGCCGTCGCGGCCTGGCGGCCTGTGCCGCATTCGGCCTGGCGCTGGCGAGCACCGTGCCGGCGACCGCGCAGGAATCGACGATGCCGAGGTTTCCCAACGGAACCACGGTGATCCTGGTGCCCGTCCAATCCACGCTCCCCCTGGAAGACGGCAGCTGGCCCGGGATGGCCAACACCGAGGAAGACGCCCTGCGCGCCATGGACGCGGAGCTCGAGTTCGCCTTCGGCGAGCGGCGCTCGGCGGAGGACTGGGTACTGCCTTCCGACCTCCGTCACACCATGGAGCGGAATCCGACGCTCGACATCAAGCCGGACCGGATGGCATACAGCCCGCTCCTCGTGCCCATCGAGGATCGCAAGTACATACCCGAGCCGCTGAACACGGAGCTGCGCACACTGGCCGCGTTGTACGACACGCGCTACCTGGTCGTCCCCGTCCGGCTGACCGTCGAGACGGAGTCCACGGACGCCGCCCGGTCCGGCGCGGAGGTGGCCTACGCGGGGGGCGACGCGATTGCGCCAGCCAGCCGGGCCTATCTGCTCGCGGCGATGGTGGACATCCGGCGTTCGGATGTCCTGTGG
>CAZRRU010000149.1:0-8443 GCA_964602635.1 uncultured Gemmatimonadota bacterium
GTCAATCTCGAACAGGTCGATCGAGTAGGAGAGAGTCGGAGACTCACTCGCCGTCTGTCCGAGAGCCGCCTGCGCGCCACACAAAAGCAGCAGAGATCCGGTCCCCCAGGTCCGTGGTGTCCGCCACAACCGTCTCGTCCGCCCTCTCATGTCGTCCCCCTGGAGTCTCGGTGTCTGTGCTGTCCGTCGTCGTTCGTGTCCGTCTGGTACGCTGCCGGGTCGTCCGATGTTTCTTGCAACGTCCCGGGGAGCAGGCCACCCGGCGCTGGAGCCAGACCCGATCATTCTCAAGTCTACGTACAGACAGGCCCTCTTTCCTTGGTGTAGATTGGTTCCCATGCCTGACCGTCCCCGCCCCTGGCTGCTGCCGGCGCTCGCGCCCGTCTGTTCGGCGGCCATCCGAGTGTTCTACCGGTTCACGTCGGAAGGCGAGGTCCCCGAGCGAGGCCCCGTGCTGTTCGTCGCCAATCACCCCAACTCGATGGTGGATGCGATCGTCGTGGCGGCCTCGGTTGGACGGCCGATTCGCTTTCTGGCCAAGGCCACCCTGTTCGATGAGCCCGGCATCGGCGCGCTGGTGAGAGCCGGGGGAGCGATTCCGGTATACCGCAGGCAGGACGACCCCGCGCTGACCGACCGCAACGCGCGCGTGTTCGAGGCGGTGCACGAGGCGTTGGCAGCCGGAGACGCGGTGGGGATCTTTCCCGAGGGCCTCAGTCATTCGGAGCCGTCCCTCGCCCGGCTTCGCACCGGCGCGGCTCGCATCGCCCTCGGCGCCTCCGAGCGACGCGCCATCCATTTCCCGATCGTGCCGGTGGGGATCGTTGCCCGACAGAAACAGACCTTCCGGTCGCAGTGCCTGGCCCTCGTCGGGGAACCTATTCCGTGGGATGACCTCGCTGGACGGGAGGAATCGGACGTCGACGCGGTGCGCGACCTCACCGACCGCATTGAGGAAGGACTACTCGCCGTCACGGTGAACGTCGAGCGTCTCGAGGACCGCCGCACGCTGGAATGTGCGGAAGCGATCTTCGCCGCCGAACAAGGGCTCGACACATCGCCGCAGACCCGAGTGCGGCGATTGCGCGAGGCGTCCGAGACGCTGGCTCGGCTGCGCGAGACAGAGCCCGAGCGTGTGGGGCGGCTATTCGCGGACGTGGAGAGCTTCGCCTGGACCCTGGAGGTGCTGGGCATTCGGCCGCACGATCTCGACCGAACCGCCCGGCTCTACTCGACCGTCGGCTGGGCCGCGAGAGTATTCGGCCTGCTGGCGATCGGCGGGCCCATCGCGGCGGCTGGCCACGCGGCCTTCTTCCTTCCGTACCGACTCACCGATCGGGTCGCGACTCGTCCCGGCATCCGAATCGAGCGCCAGTCGACGTGGAAGCTCCTCGGGGGAGCCGTCCTCTACGTCGCGTGGATCGCCTTGCTCTCCGTCGCCGCTGCGCTGACTCTCGGGCCCAGGTGGGGGATCGCCTGCGGGGTCGGACTGCCCGTCCTGGCCCTGGTCACCCAATTCGTCCGCGACCGCTGGTACCAGGCCCGGACCCAGGCTCGCCGTTACCTGCTGTTGCGCCGAAAAGGACGCGTGCGGGAGAGGCTGCTGGAACAAAGAGCCCGCCTCGCGGGCTCCCTGGATGACCTTAGACGGTCCGCCCGCGATCAGTGATGCCTTGACACCCACCGACATTTGGGCGTCCATGGGACGTCCCGACACACCTATCCACATCCGATGGAGCAGTCGAAATGCACAAAGCCGGACTCCTTTTCGCCCTTGCGCTGCTGGCGCTGCCGACGGCGGCACTCGCGCAGTACGGTGACGAAAAGCCCGATGTCTCGAAGGTGACCGCCGAGTGGCAGGCGGCGTACAACGCCGGTGACGGAGCGGCCATCGCTGCCCTGTATACAGAGGACGGGATGCTGATGCCGCCCAACTCGGCGTCCGTGGACGGCCGCGAGGCGATCGCAGCGTTCTGGACGGTGGCTGTAGCCGAGGGCGGCTCGACGGAGCTCACGACGAAGGAAGTCTACGGCTCGGGCGATATGGCCGTAGAGATCGGCACGTACTCGGGCACCAACGCGGACGGAACTCACTCGGACCACGGCCACTTCACCGTCATCTACAAGATGGTCGACGGCAAGTGGATGATGTACCGAGACATATGGAACAGCGATATGTCTCAGTAAGTCGGATCTGCGGCCGCCATCGTCGGCCCGCACCGAGTCCGTGGAGCGCTCGTCCCCGTGGCCGGGCGCTTCGCGCATCAGAGGCGGTTCAGAGCTGGACGCATGTCTGATGCCGGAAGTCCCTGATATCTGATATCTGATATTTCAGCCCTTTCCGAGTGACACCCTGGGAAATATCCTGGGCCAGGATGACCCTTGGCGACCGAACGGTTGCCTGGAGACTCTTGCCGCAGCGATCTTCAAGCCATGTCGAGACCGAGACTCCTCATCAAGATCCTGATAGCCGCCGTCGTTCTGGCGATTGGTGCCGTCCTGTGGCTACGACGCACGGACTCGCCCCCCGGTGCCGAACCAGCGGACGACGCGGAGGTCGCGACCAGCCCCGTAGACCGGGTCGCGTGGCTCGCCGGGTGCTGGAAGCACGAGGAAGCCGGCTTTCGGCGTGACGAGCAGTGGATGAGACCGAGCGGCGGTACGATGATAGGCATGAGCCGCAGCGTGTCCGACGGCCGGACGGTCGAGTTCGAGCATCTGAGGATCGAGCAGCTGGAGGGCCGACTGGTCTACGTTGCCAACCCGTCCGGTCAGTCGGAGATGGCCTTTGTCGAGACGGAGGTCACTGACCGAAAGCTCGTGCTCGAAGCACCCGAGCACGATTTTCCCCAGCGCATAGTCTACGAGCGCATGTCACCGCGCTCGGTCCTGGCCTGGATCGAGGGTGAAATTGACGGTGTCTCCCGCGTGATCGAATTTCCCATGACCGCGACGCGGTGTCCGTAGCGACCGGCTAGACGATCTCGACGAGCTCGATCTCGAAGGTCAGTGCTTCTCCCGCCAGGGGATGGTTCGCGTCGACGACCACGCGGGCCGCATCGGCTTCAAGCACGCGTGCCGCAACCGGCTGCCCGTCCTGTCCCTCGAGGTAGATCTGCTGTCCGAGCTCCGGTTTGAACTCCGGCGGCAGCTGCCCTCGAGTGAGCGTCAGCTTCATCTCCTCGCGGGCCTCTCCGTAGGCTTGATCGGCGGGGATCCTCGTTGCTCGCGTATCGCCCGGCTCCATCCCACGGACCATTTCGTCGAACCCCGGAATCACCATCCCGGCGCCGACCGTGAACTCGAGGGGGTCACGCCCGACGGAAGAGTCGAACTGAGTCTCGTCGTCGAGTGTGCCGGTATAGTGGACGCGCACGACATCGCCATCCTTGGCCTGTGCCACGAGACTTCCTTTCGAAACAGTGGATCCCACGGATCCGGGCGCGCATCGCTCCGGACCTCCGTTCAGCGGAGAGAATGCGACGCCGCTGCCGATTGCGACAGCCCTCGCCCGGAGTTGCACTCACCTCCCGAAGCGCGCGATCTTGGGCGCCATGTCCGAAGCACCCGGTTATCAGCGGTTCTCAGAGGGGTCACGACTGGCGAGAGTCAGCCCCGGCCTCGGCGAGTCCGACATCCACGTATGGAGCGCGGGCCTGGATGTTACGAGCGCCAGTCTGGGGCAATTCGAGGAAACGCTGGCACCCGACGAGCGAGAACGGATCGGCAGGCTGCACGCCGAAGTCGATCGTCGTCGGGCCATTGCCAGCCGGGGCGTACTGAGGCAAATCCTCGCTGGCTACGCTGAGGGGTCGGCCCCGGAGCTTCGCTTCGCCTACAGTCGGGCGGGCAAGCCAGAGTTGTCCGATGCCGCAGACGGTGAGCCCGTCCATTTCAATACGGCGCATTCAGGCGATCTGCTGCTCGTTGCCGTCGGTCGAGTACCGTCCATCGGCATCGACGTCGAGCGCATCCGGCCGATCGTTCGTTGGGAGCGCGTTGCCCGGCGCGCGTTCTCGGTACGAGAGAAGCGGGAGATCGAGGCGCTTCCTCCGGAGGACCGTGAGGAGGCGTTCATCACCTGCTGGACGCGAAAGGAAGCGTGCGTCAAGGCAATCGGTGAGGGTGTCTGGTCGGCCTTCGACCGATTCGAGGTCTCCGTGACGCCCGCCCGCCCGGCGGAACTGCTCTCGGCGGACGGCGACCCAGCCGCTGCTGCGGGCTGGTCGCTGTACCACCTGGAGCCCGAGGCCGGCTTTGTGGGCGCTCTGGCCGTCCGAGATGACGGACGGCGGTTGTGGGACGGTAGGATTCAGCGCCTGGAGGCACAGACGTGAGCGTTCTGAAGTTCGATGTGAGGCCGGGCGGCTACTACGACTCGATCGTGCTGATGCAGCTGCAGGCCGCGCTCGCCGATCTGCCGGGCGTCGTCGACGCCGGCGCCGTGATGGCCACGGCCGATAACCGGACGCTCCTGGCGGCCAGCGACCTTCTGCCGGACGAGGCGATCGAAGCGGGTCCGGCCGACCTGTTGATCGCGGTGAAGGCCGAGAGCGAATCCGCCGCGGACGAAGCACTGTCCCGAGTAGATGGACTGCTGGTCCGGAGCGGGGGATCCGGCGGCGAGGACTACCGACCGCGCAGCCTGGATTCAGCCCTGAAGCTCTTCCCCGAGGCGCAGTGGGCGCTCGTATCAGTGCCGGGTCGTTTCGCCGCGCGTGTGGCCGGAGAGGCGCTCGACCGCGGTCTCCACCTGTTCCTGTACAGCGACAATGTCTCGATCGACGACGAAGTCGCGCTCAAGACGAGGGCCGCGGCGGAAGGTCGGCTCGTCATGGGGCCGGATTGCGGAACGGCCTCGGTCAACGGAATCGGATTCGGGTTCGCCAACCGGGTGCGGCGTGGGCCGATCGGCCTGGTGGGCGCGTCGGGCACCGGCCTGCAGGCCATCACGAGCCACGTGCACGCGCTCGGCGGTGGCGTATCGCACGCCATCGGCACCGGAGGACGGGACCTGGATGCGGAGGTCGGTGCCATCACCTGCTGGCAGGGCCTGGACCTGCTGGCGCGCGATCCCGGAACGGAAGTGATCGTCCTGGTCTCGAAGCCGCCCGTTCCCTCCGTGGCGCGGTCCGTTCTGCGGGCGGCCAGAAGCACGGGAAAGCCGGTCGTGGTCCATTTTCTTGGGTTTCCGCCTCCGGCGCGGCGGGTGGGTTCCGTCTACTTCGCCGACGGCCTGTCGGAGGCCGCCTGGATGGCCGTCGAGTTGTCGAAAGCCGAAGACCGGGCCGGGACACCTTCATCCGCCGAGCACGAAAGTGAATGCACCCGCGGGTTCCTTCGCGGCCTGTTCGCCGGCGGCACCCTGGCGTCGGCGTCGCTCCTCGCCCTGAGTCACTTCCTGGATGCGATGCATTCCAATCTGAAGGGACCGGGTGTCGAGCCTCTGGAGGACATCTCCCGCAGCGAGGGGCACACGATTCTCGATCTGGGGGCGGACGAATACACGGTCGGCCGCCTGCATCCGATGATCGACAGCGACATGAGGCTCCGCCGGATCGCCCAGGAAGCGACGGATACCGAGGTTGGCCTGATCCTCCTCGACGTAGTGCTGGGCGACGGGGCGCACCCCGATCCGGCCGGCGAGCTGGCTCCGGCGATCGTCGAGGCGCGGCGCTCGCGCGACGTGGAATTCGTGGCCGTGGTGGTGGGCACGGACGAGGATCCTCAGGGCCTCGAATCCCAGGTCGAGAGGCTTGCGGAGGCAGGTGCCGTGGTGTTCGAGGATCTTTCGAGCGCCCTGAGCCACGTGGTGGACCGTCTGGGTGGATCCTATGCGCCACCCGAGCCGCCGGTAGACGCGGAAGTCCTGAGGGAGCCGGTCGCCGCGATCAACGTCGGACTGGAGTCGTTTGCCGCCAGCCTGGTGGACCAGGGAGCTGAAGCGATTCACGTCGACTGGCAGCCCCCGGCAGGCGGGGACGATAGACTGATGGCGATTCTCGATCGAATGAGGAGGTAGTCCGGTGGACCTCGCGCAAGCCAACCAGGCGGCCGTCGAGCGGATGATGGAAGCTCGTCCCTTGTTGAAGGGCGTAGCGACCGCGCGGGACGTGATCCCCGGGATGCGGGATGGTCTCATCCTGCACGCAGGGCCTCCCATCGAGTGGGAGCGGATGTCTGGGCCCCTGCGCGGAGCCGTGATCGGGGCGCTCCTGTTCGAGGGGATGGCGGGGGACGAAACGGAAGCAGCCGCCCTCGCGCAGAGCGGTGATATCGAGTTCGAGCCGTGCCATCACCACCAGGCGGTGGGACCGATGGCCGGTGTGATGTCGTCCTCGATGGCAGTCTACGTGGTAGAGAACGTGACGCACGGGAACCTGGCCTTCTCGAACCTGAACGAGGGATACGGCAAGGTGCTGCGCTACGGTGCCTATGCTCCGGAGGTTCTCGAGAAGCTCCACTGGATGAACGACGTAATGGCGCCGGTGCTGGCGCAGGCTCTGGACGCGATGGTCGAGCTGGACCTGCGGGCCCTCCTGGCCGAGGCCCTGCACATGGGCGACGAGGGGCACAACCGGAATAAGGCCGGTTCAATCCTGTTCCTCAAGCTCCTGGCGCCGCACGTGGCGCGGGTGGCTTCATCGGACGTGGCTGAAGAGGTCCTGCGCTTCCTGGGCGACAACGCCCTCAGTGTGCTGAACCCGGTGATGGCCGCCTGCAAGGCGATGGCGGACGCCGCCCACGGGGTGGAGGGCAGTACGATCGTCACCGCCATGGCGCGCAACGGGACCGACTTCGGCATCCGGGTGAGCGGGCTGGGCGACGACTGGTTCACCGCACCTGCACAGGTGCCGGACGGCCTGTATTTCTCCGGCTTCAGCGCTGCGGACGCCAACGCCGACATCGGCGACAGCACGATCACGGAGACGGCCGGAATCGGAGGCTTCGCGATGGCGGCAGCCCCGGCCATCGTCACCTTCGTCAGCGGCTCGCCGAAGGATGCCGTGAACACGACGATGGAAATGTACGAGATCACTGAGACGGACCACCTGCAGTTCACGATTCCGGCGCTGGACTTCCGCGGCACGCCGACCGGAATCGACATCCGGAAGGTCGTGGAGCTCGGAATCACGCCCCGCATCAACACGGGAATCGCGCACCGCGAGGCAGGGATCGGGCAGGTGGGCGCCGGGCTGGTGCGCCCGCCGATGGAAGTGTTCGCCGAGGCGCTGATCGCCTACGCGGAGAAGTACGGAATCTAGAGAGCCGCCGTCAGCCGGAACGAGCCACGCGGAGGCCGGGCGGCGGTCCGAGAGGCCTGAGCGCCTCCAGCCGCCCCGCCAGGGCGAGGACCACTTCCTCACTCCGCGGCGCCCCCACCACCTGAATCCCCACCGGAAGACCGTTCGGGTCGAGCCCCACGGGCACGCACGCTACGGGCAGGCCGGTCAGCGTGAGGACGAACGTGGGGGCGATCCACTCGATGTACGTCTCCATCTTCCGCCCCCCGATCGTCGCGGGATAGTCCTGCTCGACCGGGAACGGAGGCACGGGGACGCAGGGCGTGAGCAGGTGGTCGTGCGTCTCGAACAGGACTCGCATCTTGCGTCGCAGCTCCTCCCGTGCGGTTTCGGCCGCCTCCACGTCTGCGGCCGTCAGAGCCAGTCCGGCCTTGATGTTACCCGCCAGATTCGGCCCGAGCTCGTCCAGTCGGTCGAGTCGTGAACGGTGGTGCTCCACCATCCACCGGCCGCGAAGGGTGAGGAACGTCTCGAGTCCGGACGAGAGATCGAGGTCGACTTCCTCCACTTCGATCCCGGACACGGCGAGCGATTCCGCTGCCTCCCGGCACACTCGCTCCAGGATCGGATCGGTTCCGAGGCCGGCGACATCGGGAGCGTACGCGACCCGCGTGCCCTCAGCCGAGCTGCGCTCGATTGCACCTGTGAACTCCGAGCCTCTGAGAGAGTGGGAAAGTGGGAATTTCGCGGAGGGTCCCGCGACAGCCCCCAACATCAGTCCGACGTCGGCCACCGTGCGCCCCATCGGTCCGGTGACGCTGAGGTCGTCCGCCGGCCAGTCGCTCGGCTCGGTGGGAATCAGGCCCGGGGAAGGGCGCAGGCCCACCACGCCGCAGAACGAGGCCGGCACGCGCAGTGAG
This sequence comes from uncultured Gemmatimonadota bacterium, assembly GCA_964602635.1. Taxonomy (GTDB): domain Bacteria; phylum Gemmatimonadota; class Gemmatimonadetes; order Palauibacterales; family Palauibacteraceae; genus Benthicola. Next base: position 8,165 of record CAZRRU010000149.1, read on the forward strand.
CCGCCGAGGTCCGTTCCTTCGGCCAGGGCGATCATCCCGGTCGCGAGGGCGGCCGCCCCACCGCCGGTCGAGCCTCCGGCGCTCAGATCGGGATTCCACGGGTTACGGGTGCGGCCGAACACTTCGTTGAACGTGTTTCCGCCCGCCGCGAACTCGGGCGTGTTGGTCTTGCCGAGGATCACGGCCCCCGCCGCACGCAGGCGCCGCACCACCAGCGCGTCTTCGTCCGGCACGTGGTCGGAATACAGCGGGGAGCCGTAGGTCGTACGGACGCCGGCG
>CAZRRU010000150.1:0-7375 GCA_964602635.1 uncultured Gemmatimonadota bacterium
ACGAAGCGGGACAATCTTACCCCTACCAAGGCCAAGTACGCCCAGGACACCGACCTCGAGACGCTGGCCGAGGTCGCGGTCGGGGCCGACGTGCTGGTCGGCCTGAGCGTCGGGGGGATGTTCACGCCGGAGATGGTCAAGTCCATGGCTAACGATCCGATCGTGTTCGCGATGGCGAACCCCGATCCGGAGATCCTGCCCGAGGACGCGCTGGCGGTCCGCGACGACGTGATCATGGCCACGGGCCGCTCGGACTACCCGAACCAGGTCAACAACGTCCTCGGTTTTCCCTTCATCTTCCGCGGAGCCCTGGACGTGCGCGCCACGAGTATCAACGACGAGATGTTCCTGGCCGCCACGCACGCCCTCGCCGCCCTGGCGAAAGAGGACGTGCCCGAATCCGTGGCCGCAGCGTACGAAGGCAAGCGCCTTCACTTCGGGCGGGAGTACCTGATCCCGACCCCGTTTGACCACCGTGTGCTTCTGTGGGAGGCGAGCGCGGTCGCGGAGGCCGCGATGCGGACCGGCGTGGCCCGAAACCCCGTGGACATCGAGGACTACAGATACCAGCTCGAGGCACGGCTGGGTCCGGCCCGCGAGCTCATGCGCTCGATCATGGACACGGCGCAGCAGACCCCGAAGCGCATCGTACTGCCGGAAGGCGAGCTCGACACCGTGGTGCGAGCTTCACATTCCATCGTCGAAGAAAGGCTCGGAACACCGATCCTGCTGGGAGACCCCGATGTGATCCGCGAGGTGGCAGAGCGCGAGGAAGTCGACCTGGAAGGCGTCGAGTTGTTGGATCCCCGCAAGGGCGAGCGGCGCGACGTCTACGCTCGTATGCTCTTCGAACGACGCAAGCGAAAGGGCATCACGCAGGACAGTGCGCAGCGGAAGATCCTGGATCCGCTGTATTTCGGAGCCATGATGGTGGACTCGGGCGACGCGGACACTGTGATCGCCGGGGCCAACCTGAGCTACCCGAACGCGCTTCGACCGGCTCTGCACGCGATCGGGATGGAACCAGGCGTGAAGAGCGTGGCCGGCCTGTTCATGCTCGTGTTCCAGAAGCAGTTGTATTTCTTCTCCGATACGACGGTCAGCATCGACCCGACTCCGGAGGACATGGCTGAGACCGCGATCTTGACGGCCGACTTCGTGCGCCGCCTGGCGATCAGCCCACGGGTCGCGATGATCTCCTTCTCGAACTTCGGTTCCGCGCGACACCCGGAGTCCGAGAAGGTCAGGAAAGCCGTAGATATCGTGAAGGATCTGCGGCCGGACATCACGATCGACGGCGAGATGCAGGCGGACACGGCCGTGGTGGAGGACATTCTCAAGACCCGGTATCCGTTCTCCGATCTCAAACGGCCGGCGAACGTGCTCGTCTTCCCGAACCTCACCGCGGCCAACGCCGCTTACAAGCTGCTGACCCGACTCGGCGGTGCGACGGCGATCGGACCGGTGCTGCTCGGCATGGCCAAACCGGTGCACCTGCTGCAACGGGGCGCGACGGTGGAGGACATCACGAACCTGGCGGCGATCAGCGTGGTGGACGCGGCGCGCCGCGGTCGCGAGGCGGAGGTCGTGGTCGAGGCCACGGAGCCGGAGCCGGCTGCCGTATGACGGTCGCGACAGTCTGAACGGGCCTCCAGCCTCCGTTTGCGGGAGGCTGGAGGTCTCGCCCATCTTCTCGCACAGCACCCGCCGTCGGCCGCGTCGGGAAGCCACGTTCCCCGGAGGAGCCTCGTGTCGCACTCCACCAGCCGGACTGTACGGGACCCCCTGTGGCAGAACGTGCACCTGGACGCCGCCGCCGCAGCGGTGGTGGATACCCCCGAATTCCAGCGCCTCCGCCGGGTGAAACAGCTGGGGTTCGCGCACCTGGTGTATCCGGGCGCCGTACACAATCGCTTCCTGCACGCGCTCGGCGTCTACCACCTCACGGGCCGCGCGATCGAGGCCCTGGATCGCAAGGGCCACCTGGAGCGGCTCGACGACCTGTCACGGCGAACGATCCCCGAGATCAGGCTGGCGGCCCTCTTGCACGACGTCGGCCACTACGCCTTCTCGCACGCGATGGAAGAGCTGGAGCCCGACGCCATCCCGGGCCATCACGAGGAAGTGGCCGACCAGTTCCTCGAATCGCCGGGCATCCGGACCGCTCTCGAAGAGTTGGGAGCGGGTGCGGTTCAGCGGATCGGGGACCTGATCAGGGGACGCTCTTCGCATCCGCTACAGGGACTCGTTTCCGGATCGCTCGACCTGGACAAGATCGATTATCTGCGTCGAGACAGCCTGTTCTGCGGCGTGCCTTACGGTGCTGTAGATGTGGATCGACTGCTCGACTCCCTGACTCTCGCGCGCGAGTCCGAGTCGGACTCCCTCGAAGTCGCCGTTACCGAGAAAGGGATTTCCGCTCTCGAGTCGCTGATGTTCGCCAAGTACCAGATGTTCAGAAACGTGTATTGGCACCACGCCGTCCGTTCGGCGACCGTGGCGTTCAGACGCCTCGTCGAAGGGGCGCTGGATCGGGGACTCCTCCTGCGCGAGGACCTGGCCGGTCCGACGGACGAGGAGCTGCTGAACCTGCTGGCCGCCCGGATGGAGGATGGAAAGGGTCCGCCGATCCTCAGCACGCTGCTCGCGGCGCTGGTGGATCGGCGTTTGCCCAAACGTACCGTAGAGCTGCTTGGTGACGAACTGCCGGAGGGAATCGCCGACTGGCTGCCGCGACGGCGTGATCTGGTACGGAGGGTCGAGGATCGCCTGGCCACGGACCGCGGATTGAAACCCGGTGTCGTGTTCCTCGACTATCCTTCCAACCCGCGCATGCTCGAGTTGCGACTGCTCCTGGTCCGCCGCCGCGGTGAGGTGATCAGGCTTACTTCAGAGGGAGAAGCGGGTCTGATCGACCTTCCCCGGCTCGGGCGCTCCCTGCATCACACGACGCGGGTGTTGCGGGTGTTCTCCCTGGAGCCGGCCGGCCGCTGGGACCCGGAGCCCTTGCTCGACCTGCTGGGATCGACCGAGGACGTGGTGGAGAAGCGTCTGGAGTCGGGGGGGTCGATCTACACCGTCTGAGTCAGGAACCTTCGCCGATCCGGGCCACCAGGGCCGAGATGTTGTCGAGTCCGCCGGCGAGGTTGGCCTCCTCGATCAGCCTGCCCACGCATTTCTTGGGATCTTCCTCTTTCAGGACCGTGGCGAGCATGTGCTCCTCGGATACCATGTCGGTGAGACCGTCGGACGCCAGCAGGAAGACGTCGCCGGCTTGAATCTCCCCGTCGTACAGATCCGGTGTGGGATAGGCCTCGGTGCCGAGCGCCCTGGTGATGATGTTCGACTGCGGGTGGTTCTTGGCCTGCTCGGCGGTGATCATGCCCCGGTCCACCTGTTCCTGGACCCAGGAGTGATCTCGCGTGACCTGTCGCATCGCCCCGTCCCGCACCAGGTAAGCCCTGCTGTCTCCAATGTGGCCGATCACGTATCGGCCGTCCTCTCTGAGCAGCAGAACCGTAGCCGTAGTGCCCATCCCGAGCTGGGCCGTGTTCTCGGCCGCCTGCCGGAGGATTTCCCGCCCCGCCTCGACGAACGCGGTGCGAAACCGGTCCTCGACCTGGTCGAGTTCCATGGTCATGCAGGCGCCGGACAGGCGCTCGGCGATCCACTCCGACGCGATCGCGCTGGCGACTTCGCCGGCGGCGTGTCCGCCCATTCCGTCCGCCACGACGAAGACGCCGCGTTCCGTCGAACAGTAGACCGAATCTTCGTTGCTATGCCGCACGCGCCCGACGTCGCTGAGACCGGCGCAGTTCCACCAGAAACGTCCCATGGACCTCTCAACAAGGAGAATGCGCTCCGTCACGCATGCAAATGCGGGCCAGCGCATCACCCTATCTACGACCGCACCGGCGCCGAAACAAGCTGATCCACGGGGGTGGGCCGAACCCCTGCCAGGAGGTGCCCCCCGACGGGCATCGCCACGCACACCGTTTGACGCTTTCGGAAACCGTTCTTAGCTTCAACGTCCTCTGTACCGATGGCACCCGCTCCAGGGAACCTATGTCGCGAACCGGACGATACCACGGGAAGGTCATGTCTCCCGAGGGCGCAAGCATGGTCGACCTCTATCTGGAAGACCTGAGCCGCTACCCTCTCCTCACTCCAGAGGAAGAGGATGCGATAGCGCGCCGCGCCCGCGCCGGCGACAAGGAAGCCCTGGAGCAGCTTGCCCGGGCCAACCTCCGCTTCGTCGTATCCGTTGCCAAACGGTACCAGAACCGCGGCCTTCCGTTCGCAGACCTGGTTCAGGAAGGCAACGTGGGCCTGGTCACCGCGGCCAAGAAGTTCGATCCCGACCAGGGCGTGAAGTTCATCAGCTACGCCGTCTGGTGGATCCGGCAGGCCATCCTCGCCGCGTTGGCGCGTCAGAGCCGTTCGGTGCGCCTGCCCCTGAACCGGGCGACGGAGTTGGCGCGGGTGCTGCGGGTCAGCGAAACGCTCAAGCAGCAGCTGGGTCGCGACCCGACGCCGACAGAGATCGCGCTTCCGGCGGAGCTCGAGGAGAAGACGGTGGAGATGCTCCTCGCGTTGAACGTGGCCGAGGTCAGGTTGGACGCCCCGGTAGGCGAAGGGGAGGACAGCCAGCTGATCGACCGCTTCCTGGTGGACGAATCGAATATCGAGGAAGCGGTGGACGCCACCCTCCTGAAGGAGCACGTGACCCTGGCTCTCCAGTCCATCCGCCCACGTGATGCGAGGGTGCTGAGGCTGTACTACGGCCTGCAGGGAGAGTCGGAGCACACGCTCGAGCAGATCGGCCAGCTGCTGGGCGTGACGCGCGAGCGGGTTCGCCAGCTGCGCGACAGGGCGCTGCAGGACATTCGGAACAGCGAATTCGGCAAGGCGCTCGGCACCTTCGCCGCCGCCTGACACCAGCCGGGATCAGCCTGCCGGCACTTCCTGGCCTGCCGGCACTTCGTCGCCCGCCGGCACTTCCTCGCCTGCCGGTGCCCCCCGAGCATCAGGAGTGTCCCGAGCAGTTGGCCCCTCCAACAACTCCATGGCGGGGCAGCGCGCACCCTCCGTCCAGGCGATTCCGCGCGCAGGATCATCGCTGTCCACGCTGGCCACCAGCCTCCGGGTAGTCCCGTCATGCCGCACCGCGAAATCCAACCGGCCATCCGGCAGGGGTGCTGAGCCTACCCAGGTGAAGATCTCGCGCGTTCCCGTCTGACCGGAGTAAGTCCGCATTTCCGACCAGTCGGCCACGTAGCCGCTGGCTCCGAACCGGGCCAGGAAGAACAAGGACGTCGCGGCGCCCGTCGGTCCGGGCCCCTCCACGGCGTCGTTGATCAGGTAGGTGGCGGCCATCGCCGGACGTTGGTCTCCCGGCCATGGCACGGCCACGAGATCGGCCCGCTGGGCGAGGAAGGGACGGTCCTCTCCGCCTTGCCGGAGGAGCTGCTCGGCGAGGACGGGACCGAACGTTCGGATCCGGTTGTCGACGACGGCGCTCGCAGCGGCGCCGACGGCCCCCATCACGAGATCCGGCCCGAGCCCGAAAGACACGGCCGGGAGGGTGGTTCCAGGCAACAAGAGGGCCTGCGCGGGCACCGTCGACGCACAGCCGGAATCCAACACGCGCGCCGGTGCGGCCAGGACGAGTGAGCCGATGCGGGAGCCCGAAGCGCCCAGCACCAGTTCCGTTGCCTCGGCGGCAAACGCGGCGTCGAAGCGCTCCCGGTATCCCTCGGGCGGCGGCTCCGGGTATTCCAGATCTACCGGCACTCCCCCGTCGAGCCGCGCGACGGGCATCGCCAGGACTTCGCCGGCGTTCCCGGTGGTCCGGACGACCCACACCAGCGGGCCGTCAGGCAGAGGAAGCTCGACTTGCTCCGCGTCCGCTTCAGTCGCAGCGGGCTCTTCCGGCGGAGGCGACGGATCTTCAAAGTGGACGGTGGCGCCGCCCCACTCGATCTCGCAGCCAGCACTGAACGCCAGGAGTGACGTGACCAGGACAAGTCGCCTGAATCGGAGCGCCATTGGTAGACCCTGAACCCGCACGGTGTACATTGTCATGGCTGAAAGCTACGAAACTGTCCCCGAGCCGATCAACCGGACCATGGATCGAGTCGCTCTCTTCGCTCACGAGGCGTGCAGCGCCCACGACACCGGCTGGGAGCACCCGGAGCACCAGGGGCGCCTGCGCGCAGTGATGTCAGCGCTCGGCAAGGCGCTTCCCGAGCTGAACGACCGGGTCGCCCCGCTACAGGCAAATCCTGCCCTGCTGTCCGATTTGCTGCGGGTGCACACCGACGATCACGTGACCACGGTGCGTGGCGCCTCCCAGCGGGCCGCCGAGATGGAGCAGGTCCTGCGCCTGGACCCCGACACCGTAGTGTCGGGCCGGTCCTGGGACGCGGCACTGGGTGCCTGCGGTGCGGCACTGGACGCGATGCGTTGGGTGGGCCGGGGAGAGGGGCCGTCGGCCTTCTGCCCGATCCGACCTCCCGGTCACCACGCGACCGCCGACCGTGCCATGGGCTTCTGCCTGTTCAACAACGTGGCCGTGGCCGCGAGAGCGGCTCTCGCCGAGGGAATCGCGCGCCGAGTGCTGATCGTGGATTGGGACGTTCATCACGGAAACGGAACCCAGGACATCTTCTACGAGGATCCCGATGTCTTCTACCTGTCCCTGCACCAGCACCCCCAGTACCCCGGCACCGGGCCGGCGCACGAGACGGGGCGAGGCGCTGGCGAGGGCACGACCCTCAACCTGCCGATGAGCGGAGGACAGGCTCCCGATCGATACGTGAACGCCCTGCTCGCGGGACTGGACCAGGCCGCAGGTTTCGAGCCCGAGATGGTGTTCATTTCGGCCGGTTTCGACGCGGCGAGAGACGATCCGATCGGTGGGTTCACCCTGGAGCCGCACCACTTCGCCCGGCTGACTCACGAGGTCGTCGAGCGTACCCGTGCATCCGCCGGGGGCCGGGTCGTGTCCCTGCTCGAGGGCGGCTACAATCCGGTCGAGCTGGGTCGGTGTGTGACCGCTCACCTTACAGCCCTGACCGAAACTGCCGGGATGGGAGAATGAAGCTCGCCTGGGAGACGTTCACCATACAGGCGAAACACCCGTTCAAGATCAGCCGCTCCGTGCAGGAGAGCGTCGAACGGGTGTGGGTACGGGTAACGGAAGACGGCCAGGAAGGCTGGGGTGAGGCGGACCCATCTCCGTACTACGGGGAAACGGCTGCCACCGTCGCGTCGGCCCTGGAGGGCCTGCGGCCAATGATCGAGTCTGCTGCCGTCCCGGACTTCGACAGACTGGAGACCCTGGAGCGGGAACTGGAAGCGGCGCTCCACCAGA
>CAZRRU010000151.1:0-12885 GCA_964602635.1 uncultured Gemmatimonadota bacterium
AACCTGCCGTTGTCCGCACCGATTCGTGAGACGTCACCCTGAACCACGAGCACATCGTACTCGGTGTAGGACAGGTAGTCCTGGTCTGCGCAGTCTGCCGCGTACGAGATCGGCAGCGTGATCTCGAAGTTCGTGGATCGGGCTTCCACCGGCGCCACGTAGTCGAGCCCGCGCCTGTCCAGCTCGGCGAGCAGGACGTCCAGGAACACCAGGTCGTCGTGAATGGTCTCCAAGATGAAATCGAACGTCGAGACCTCGTTGAGCCCGATAACGTGCGGAGCGAAGGCTTCGATCTGGTCGGCGATCGCCACCGCCCGCGAATTGAAGTCAGTCGCCAGTACATCCCCGTACACGGCGGCGACGCCACAAGCGATCTGCGACGGATCCTCGATCGCCAGCAGCTGCGTGAGGTCCGCCCCCACGTAGATGTTCCAGGTCATCAGGCTCAGGGCCGATGGCCCGGCGCGTCCGGCGTCGAACGACGGACTCTCGGGGTCCAGTGGACCGGCGTCATCGCACGCGCCTGACACGAACGCGACGGCCAACGACAGGGCGAATACAAGCCTCTTCATAGCACACCTCCGGCGGTGACAGAGAATGATGGGGCGGGTCGCGGCAGTAGGGGTGCTGCTGGCTCGCCGGCAATCTGCGAGGCACAAATCCAATCTACGGCCTTTAGCAGACGCCGCACGGCTATCGCTCCCTTCGGCAGTGACCAGCCGCCGTCGATCGGAAGGATCGATGACTGCAACCAGTCTCCCCGACGGGGGTCAAGCAGCGGTCAAGTCGCGGCGTTCGTCTTCCTTGTACCCCTTGCGGGAGGCCGGTAGCTTTGCCGCTTGGCCGCTCTCCTGGATACATGGCCGGCGAACGGCAGCCGGCCCACTCTTCGCCAACGAGAGACACCGTCAGAGGCAGCGAACCATGAAGACCGCCCTCGTCACAGGCGTCACGGGTCAGGACGGCTCGTATCTCGCCGAGTTCCTGCTCGACAAGGGGTACGACGTGCACGGAACGGTGCGCCGGTCCAGCGTGGAGAAGTTCGAGCGAATAGCCCACTTCCGGGACCGGATCACGCTGCACCAGATGGACCTGCTGGATCAATTGTCGATCATCACGGTGCTGGAAGAGGTCGAGCCGTGGGAGGTGTACAACCTCGCCGCCCAGTCCTTCGTTCCGACGTCGTGGAATCAGCCTTTACTGACGGGTGAGTTCACCGCTCTCGGCGTGACGCGCATGCTCGAGGCGGTTCGCACGGTAAATCCGGACATCAAGTTCTACCAGGCCTCGTCCTCGGAGATGTTCGGGATGGTGCGGCACAGCCCGCAGAACGAGGAGACGCCGTTCTATCCGCGCAGTCCCTATGGTGTCGCCAAGGTGTACGGCCATTTCATCACGGTGAACTATCGCGAGAGCTACGACCTGTTCGCGGCGAGCGGGATTCTGTTCAACCACGAGAGCCCGAGGCGGGGTCTCGAGTTCGTGACGCGCAAGGTCACGGACGCGGTCGCCCGTATCAAGCTGGGACGGCAGCAGATCCTTCACCTGGGCAACCTCGATGCGCAGCGGGATTGGGGATACGCGGGCGACTACGTGGATGCGATGTGGCGTATGCTCCAGCACGACCAGCCGGAGGATTTCGTCATCGGGACCGGAGTCATGCATTCCGTGCGTGATCTGGTGCGGATGGCGTTTTCACACGTCGGCCTCGATTGGGAGGAGTACGTGTTCGAGGACCCGACGCTCTACCGGCCGGCCGAGGTGGAGCATCTGTGTGCGGATGCCTCGAAGGCCAGGCGCCTGCTCGACTGGGAGCCCATCGTCGACTTCGAGGAGCTGGTCAAGATGATGGTCGATTCGGACCTGGCCCTGCTCGGAGCGAAGGGCTGAGCCCGCCTTGGCCGGCAGAACGTACGTTCGCGGTGCGATCAGCGTGTTGACGGGCCTGTGGATGACGGTCGGGGCGGCCGTCCCGATAGGGTACGTGATTCTGAGACTGCTGCGGTCCGGCAACGGTGGGGAGCTGGGGCCCGAGCTTCTGAGGCGCCCCGCCGTGATCCTGGTTCTTCTGGCCGGTTACGCGGCGGCGGCGGCGATCGGCGGCTGGGCCGCCGGCTGGGTCACGATCGAGACCCCCCGGCGTCTCGCTCTCCTGCTCTCGGCTTCGCACGTCGGCGCGTGGCTGTTCGTGCTGGGCGCGGGTGTAGCGCCCTTCGCGCCGGGGATCACGATGGGACTGGCCGCGGCGGCGGTCCTCGGGACGATTGCGGGTGTGTCTGCGCGAGCGTGGCAGGTCGGCCGCTGGTCCCGAGCAACCGGGACCGGGTGAGCCGATGCCGGAGACCGGGGTCGAGATCGAGAACGGAATCGCGATACGCACGGCCGGCCTGTCGCGCGACTTCGGTGCGGTCCACGCGGTTGAGGATCTCACGATCGACGTGCCGGCCGGCACGATCTATGGATTCCTCGGTCCGAACGGCGCGGGAAAGACGACCACGATCCGCCTCCTCCTGGGTCTGCTCGAACCCTCGGCGGGTCAGGCCCAGGTGCTGGGTCACGACGTCCGTTCCGAATCACAGGCGATACGCGAGCGGGCCGGCGTCCTCCTCGAATCCGACGGGCTGTATACCCGCCTCACGGCGCTGCAGAACCTCGACTATTTCGGGCGCATAGCTCGGCTCGCCGACAGGGACCGGGAGGAACGCATCCGGGGCCTGCTCACGGCCATGGACCTGTGGGATCGGAAGGACGGCCGGGTCGCGGACTTCTCCAAGGGGATGCGTCAGAAGCTGGCCCTCGCCCGCGCGTTCCTCAGTCGTCCCCAGCTTCTGTTCCTCGACGAGCCCACCTCCGGTCTCGACACCCCGAGCGCCGTGGCGCTTCGCCGCTGGCTGGTCGGCCAGGCCCGGGACGAGGGGGTGACCGTCTTCCTCACCACGCACAATCTTCTGGAAGCCGAAAAGGTGTGCGACCGGGTGGCCGTGATCCGGCGCGGCAGACTTCTGGCGGAAGGGAGCCCCCAGGAGGTCCACGGGGGTCGGACACGGAGCGTGGCTATCGGTGGATCGGGGCTCACGACCGAGCTGGCGGAGCGAATCGCCGGGCTTCCCACGGTGGAGGCGGCGAGGTTCGAGCCGGCGAGGCCGGAGTCGGATGGGCCTGCTCCGAGCCTGGAGGCCCCAGGTGACGGCAGCCTGATCCTGGTCGATCTCGAACCAGGAACGGATGCGTCGTCGGCAGTCCGACTCCTCGTGGAATCCGGGGCCGAGGTCGCGTCGGTCGAGACCACTCGGGAGAGCCTGGAGGAGATCTTCCTTAAGCTCGTGGAAGAAGGCGAAGCCGAGGAGTCGATTCCATGAAGGACATCCTGACCGTGGCCCGCAAGGAGCTGCGCGAAATCGTGGGCGGTGGCTCGGGGCGCAAGGGACTGTTCCGGGAGCTCTTCTTCGTCCTTCTGTTCGGGGTGTTCTTTCCCCTGTCGCAGCCCGAGGCGTGGCGAAGCGGGGCGGTGCCCACCGTATTCGTGTTCATGATCCCACTCTTCCTCGCCGGACCATACATAGCTGATACGTTCGCGGGCGAGCGGGAGCGCAAGACGCTCGAGACCCTGCTGGCGACGCGGCTGCCGGATTCTTCCATCTACCTGGGCAAGATCATCGCCGTATGCACGTACGCATGGGCGGTCACGCAGCTCATTCTCCTGGCATCGCTCGTCGCCCTCAACGTGGCTGGCGATGGAACGGGAGCCTCGGCGGCTGGAGGTCGGTGGTTCGTGTACCCGTCCTCGGTCTGGGTCGGCACCATCGCCGGATCTTACGCCTCGGCCCTTCTGATATCCGGCATCGGCACGTTCATATCGCTGCGCTCGGAAACCGTGCGGGCCGCGCACCAGGCCATGATGCTGCCCCTGTTCGTCTTGATCTTCGGAGGATCGTTCGGCCTCGGAGCTCTGTGGCGCGCCCTTCCGGCCGCGACACAGGTGTCCCTGATGCGGTGGGCTTCCGGGGTCAGCGCGTTGGAGGGAATCCTGGGGGTGGTGACGCTACTGCTCGTGGTAGACGTCTTCCTGCTTCGCCTCGGTGTTCGTCGCTTTCGCCGCGCGAAGCTGATCTCGAGCTGAGGAAACCTTACGCCGGCGTGGTTCCGCGCGGGTTGCTCGAGCTCACGGGCACGGTGTCAGATGCTTCGGGGGCAAGGTCGGGAAGCTCGCGTGATTCCGCCCGCCGCGCACACAACTCCTGCGTAAGTAGATACGCCAGCGCTGCTGACAGGGCGAGACTGGGAGCCAGGATTCCCGACGGGTCGATGAGCAGCCAGGCGATGAGGATGGCGCTTCCGGCGAACCACGCACCGACCGAGAGGGCTCCACCCGCGGCCGGATCGTGGCGGGCGAAGTAGTGCTGCAGGTAGGCCACTGCCGCCCCGATGAAACCGCCTCCGATGAGCACGAGGACGACTGAACTCATACTCCCCTCCACGAAACGTGCATGCCCCCCCTCGAACATCCCAGTGTACATGATTCAAGTCGGTTTGCCCAGTGGGCTTCTTCGGGCCGCCGCCTCACAGACCCGTGGCCCTTCCGCGTGTTGATACTTCCACTCTTGCGCAGTGTCGCATGGATGCCACAATTGGGCAGGGCGCGGAGCCGTAGGTCCGTGCGGTAGGTGGTGCAAGGCCCACGATGAGTCCGGCTTCCTGCGACCGGCAGGCCGTTGCGACCGTTTCGCAAGCTGCCGCGTGTCGGCCATGCCACGTGGCCCGGTTCCTGCTTCCAACCCGGAACGCACGCGCAGGACTCAACGTGATGAGGCGGCTGTCGCCTCCGGCGCTTTCCGCGAAAGGGAATTTAAGTGAGTCGAATACTGGTGACCGGTGCAGCGGGGTTCATTGGCTTCCACGTCGCTCGCCGGCTTCTGGACCGAGAGGACTCGGTCGTGGGTCTCGACAATTTCAACGACTACTACGACGTCTCTCTCAAGGAGGCGCGAGTCGCGCAGCTCCACGGGCGGAATGGCTGGAGTCTGGAGCGCATTGAGCTGGCCGATCAGCGGGCCATGAATGACTTGTTCGCCCGCGAGGGTTTCGACAGGGTGATACACCTCGCTGCCCAGGCCGGTGTGCGGCATTCTCTGAAGGACCCACACTCGTACGTCGATTCTAACGTTGTTGGCTTCATGAACATACTCGAGGGATGCCGACACAACGGCGTCGAGCATCTCACTTATGCGTCGACGAGTTCCGTGTACGGGGCCAACACGAATATGCCATTCTCCGTGCACCAGAACGTGGACCACCCCCTCAGCCTCTACGCGGCCACGAAGAAGGCGAACGAGCTGATGGCGCACACGTACAGTCATCTGTATCGCCTTCCAACTACGGGCCTGCGCTTCTTCACCGTCTATGGCCCGTGGGGCCGACCGGACATGGCCCTGTTCAGGTTCACCAAAGCGATCCTGGAGGGCGACCCGATCGAGGTCTACAATCATGGCCGCATGAGACGTGATTTCACTTACGTCGATGACATAGCCGAAGGTGTCGTACGGGCCATGGACCGGATCGCGGAGCCCAATCCCGAGTGGAGTGGCGACGAGCCGGATCCCGCGACGAGCGCGGCTCCGTACCGGCTGTACAACATCGGGAACAACGAGTCAGTGGAGCTGATGCAGTTCATCTCAGTGTTGGAGGACGCGCTCGGACGGAAGGCGGATATGAGAATGCTGCCCATGCAACCTGGCGATGTCCCTGCCACGGCGGCCGATATCGAAGCTCTGGCGGAGGACGTGGGCTTCCGGCCGTGCACTCCCATCGACGAAGGCATCGCGCGCTTTGTCGAGTGGTATCGAGAGTTCTACTCGGTGTGATTCCGGCGGGCCACGTCCACCTGTGACCGTGCCGCATCTGCTATATCGGAGGGACAACGTGAATGCTGACGTGGCGGTGATTGGCTGTGGCTATTGGGGCAAGAACCTGGTCCGCAACTTCCACGCGCTCGAAGCCCTGTCGCTCGTGTGCGATACGGAGGAATCCGGACTGGCAAAAGCCCGAGAGCTGGCTCCAGGCGTGCCCCAGACGACTCGCCTTGAGGACGTCCTGGCGTCTGATGTGTCGGCGGTCGTCGTGGCGACCCCTGCCGAATCGCACGCAAGCCTGGTCCGGCAGGCCATTGAGGCGGGGAAGGACGTGTTTGTCGAGAAGCCTCTGGCCCTAACCTACGAGGACGGAGCACCGCTGGTTCGGATGGCCCACGAGAAAGGCCGTATCCTGATGGTAGGGCACATCCTGGAGTATCACCCTTCCGTGATCGAACTCGCCCGAATGGTGCACACCGGAGAGCTCGGCGACTTGCAGTACGTCTACTCCAACCGCCTCAATCTTGGCAAGATTCGTCGCGAAGAGAACATTCTGTGGAGCTTCGCCCCGCACGACATCGCGGTCATCCTGGCGCTCGTTGGTCAGATGCCGATCGAGGTGAGCGCCGTTGGCGGCGCCTACGTACAGCCAGACATTCCGGACACCACGATCACCAATCTATTGTTCGATGGAGGTGTGCGGTCGCACGTCTTCGTGTCGTGGCTGCACCCGTTCAAGGAACAGCGCCTCGTTGTCATCGGCTCGCGACAGATGGCGGTGTTCGATGATGTGGCGAAGAAGCTCCTCCTGTACGACCAGAGAGTGGACCTCATGGATGGGGAACCGGTGCCGGTGAAGGCAGAGCCGACAGAGGTCGACGTTCCGGCAGGCGAGCCACTGCGCCGCGAATGTGAGGCTTTCCTCGAGGCGGTGGTCACTCGCCGTCCCCCGGTAACCGATGGGCAGGAGGGGCTGCGGGTGCTCAGCGTGCTCCAAGCCGCACAGGTCTCGCTGGGGAAGGACGGGGAAGCCGTGGAACTCCTCGCGGACCACGAGTCCGCGGTTCGGGCCAACTGACAACTTCCGAGATAGTTGAGGGAGACCACGAATGAGCGACTACTTCAGCCATGAGTCGGCCTACATCGATGAGGGCGCCGTGGTCGGTGACGGTACACGGATCTGGCACTTCTGCCATGTGATGAAAGGCTCGGAGATCGGTCGAAACTGTTCGCTCGGGCAAAACGTGATGGTGGCACCCGGCGTGAGGATCGGAGACGGGGTGAAGATCCAGAACAATGTCTCGGTGTACGAGGGCGTGGTGCTGGAAGACTACGTGTTCTGTGGACCGAGCATGGTGTTTACGAACGTCCTTACTCCGCGTTCCGCCTTTCCGCGGAATCAAGCCGACGACTACATCGTGACGCGCGTGCGATACGGGGCGAGCATCGGCGCGAACGCCACGGTGGTCTGTGGGGTGGAGATTGGAGAGTGGGCCTTCGTTGCTGCGGGGGCCGTGGTGACGAAGGACGTTTCGCCTTATGCCCTGGTCGCAGGGGTTCCCGGACGGGTGATCGGCTGGGCGTGTGAGTGCGGTATACCCCTGAGGTTCACCGGCGAGGTCGAGGTGGATGAGGCAAGCTGCGTAGAGTGCGGCCGCGGTTACGCTCGAAGTGGGGTCGGAGATGAGGCCCGGGTGCGAAAGACGTCTGATCCGGCGTAGGGTTCGAAGTCGCGACTATAGAGAGGCGATCACGCAATGAAGACAGAGGCAAAGCCGGTTCCGGTTCTGGATCTGACTCCGGAGATCGACGCCGTGTGGCCCGAACTCCAGGCTGCAATCGAAAGGGTTATCCGGACCGCGCAATTCATCGGCGGACCGGAGGTTTCCGGACTCGAAGATGAGTGCGCGGCCTATCTCGGTACGAAACACGCGATCGGGTGCAACTCGGGCACCGACTCCCTGGTTATCGGACTGAGAGCCCTGGGAGTGGAAGAAGGGGACGAGGTGATCACGACTCCGTTTACGTTCTTCGCGTCGCCGGAGTCCATCGGGATCATCGGGGCGACGGAGGTCTTCGTAGACGTCGAATTGGGTTCCTTCAACATCGATCCGACCGGGATCGAGGCGGCTATCACTCCCCGCACGAAGGCCCTCATGCCGGTACACCTGTTCGGCCGGCCGGCGAACATGGACGCGATCACGGAGATCTCCGATCGTCACGGCATCGCCGTGATCGAGGACTGTGCGCAGTCCTTCGGCTCGCGCTTCGGTCCTGGATCACGCTTCGAAGGCCGGCAGACGGGCAGCGTCGGGGGAGTGGGAGCCTTTTCCTTCTTTCCGTCCAAGAACCTAGGCGGTTTCGGAGACGGCGGCCTCATGATAACGGACGATGACGGGGTGGCGGAACTGGCGCGAAAGCTCCGGGCGCACGGTGGGAAACACAAATACCATAACGAGATGCTGGGCTACAATTCCAGGCTCGATGCGCTGCAGGCGGCGCTACTCAGGGTGAAGCTTCCTCACCTCGATGCGCGCAACGAGGGACGCCGGGCCGCGGCCCTGCGATACGGTGAATTGCTTGCCGACGTCGATGGCGTCATCACGCCGGAGGTGGTACCGGGCCACGTGTTCCATCAGTACACGATCCGTGTGCTCGACGACCAGCGAGATGGGGTGTACAAGGCTCTGCAGGCCGAGTCGATCGGCTGCATGATCTATTACCCGATTCCATGTCACAGGCTGCCCGTGTATCTGGACCGGGGTATCGAGATGCCGGTGACGGACATCCTGGCGGGTGAGGTTCTCAGTCTCCCGATTTGGCCCACCATCGAACCGGAGGTGCAGCATAGGATCAGGAACGTGATTGCGAACGAGCTGGGCCAATAGACCGCGCGAATTCCAGGCGAGCGCGACCTCTCAGGTCTTGACCCGGGCCATCAGGCCGGCGCCCGCCAGGAAGAAGATCGCGTTCGGGAACCAGGCCGCCGCCACGGGCGACAGCACGCCACCCGCCCCGAGCGCCTCCCCTATCCGGATCAGGGTGAGGAACACGATAGTGGTGGCCAGCGCCAGTCCTATCGAGAGGGCGGCCCCTCCGCGCCGGGTCGAGTTGGCCAGCGGCGCTCCGAACAGCACGATGATGAAGCAGGTGAAGGGGAACGCGATCTTGAGCGCCCGCTGCACCATCTCCTTCCTCGGGTTTTCGCCCGACCTCTCGAGCGCCTCGATGAACCGGCCCAGCTCCGCGTAGTCCATCTCCTCGGGTGCCTTGGCCTTGGCGAGCAGGTCGTACGGCGTCTCGCGGAACGGTGCCTGCCACAACTCGGTGAAGGCGATGTCGATGACCCGGTCGCGCTCCGGAGTGTAGCGCAGGTGACCGTTCTCGAGCACCCAGCGCGCCGCCGCCGAGTCCCAGCGCGCCTCCGGCGCTCGCACGGAATAGGGGGGATACTGGTAGCCCGTTCCCTCGCGGTCGATCTTGACGGACATCATGATGCCGGCGGCCGCATCCAGCCGGCGCACGAAGTAGTAGCGCCCGCCGTCCCCCCGGTACACGAAGTTCAGGCGCACATCGAACTGTCTCTCTTCGTCCTTGTCGATCGCCTCGGCGGCCAGCCGGTTCGAATCGGGTACGACCTCGGACAGGGCGAGCGCGATGAGACTGATCGCCATGCCGAGAATCAACATGGGGGCTACCAGTCGATAGAAGCTCACGCCCCCCGCCTTGGCCGCGGTCACTTCGAAGTGCCGCGTCATCCGGGACACCGTGAACACGGCCGCCAGCAGGCAGGCGATGGGAAACGCCAACAACATCTGGTAAGGGAGCTGATAGAAGTAGAACGCGGCCACCTGGGCCTGCCCGACTCCGTCCTGAAGGAAGTTGTCGAGGCGGTCCGTGAGATCGATCACCTGGAACAGGAAGGGAACGCCGAGCACGCAGATCAGGAAGATGATCAGGAACTGCCGGGCCACGTATCGGTCGAGAATCTTCACCCGCCGGCTCTCCGGGCCTGGAAGAACCCCCCGATGCCGATGAGTCCGAAGAGGATGTTCGGACTCCACATGGCGAGTGCGGGTGAAAGAAGCTGTCGGTCAGCCAGCTTCTCCCCACCGATGAGGGCGACGTAGTAGAGACAGAACACACCGAGACTCACGCCCACCACCAGCCCCACTCCGCCCTTGCGGAACCGCACGGCGATGGGCACTCCGATCAGCACGAATACAACGCAGGCCGCCGGTATGGTGAACTTCTTCCAGATTTCGACCTCGAAGCGGTTGGCCCGCTCCCGGTGTCTCTGGAGCTGGATCGCGTTGGCCCGAAACGAGTTATAGGCCGAGGACGGAACTTCGAGCCGGCGGCCCGTGCTCCACGCCTCGGCGACCACGCCGGCGGTGTCCGGCGGCGCGAGCTCGGACTCGTCCGGTGCGAGACCCCCGAGACGCCGCGAGGTAGCGGCCAGGGCCATGGTGCGGCTGACCTCCTCCACTTGCATGGCCGCTGCTTCCGCCTCCCGGACCTGCACTCTCATCGAGTCGATTGACTGCTCACGGTCGCTCCGGTGCCTGCTCAGCTCGCGGTTCAGCTCGTTTCCGACCTCCGATACCCGGAAGTTGTTGGTGGCGAACCACACCTCGCGGAACGTCTCGGGTGAGCTGTCTCTCGTCTCCTCCACCTTGCCGTTGTGTAGTGTGAGGTACAGATCGGTCTGCTCCTCGTTGAACGCCATGAAACCGCTGTCGGCGTAGATCGTCCTCGAGCGGTCCGCGTCCCGCTCGTCCCAGATCGTGACGTTTTCCAGGCGGCTGGAGGCGTTGTCGATCCGGGCGGCCTGGATGAACAACCGGCGCTCGATCACCTCGTTCACCCGGCGCTCCTGCAGCGCGAAGGTCGGTTCCTTGCGCGTGATGCTGACTCGAAGGCTGGCGAGCCGATGGTTGGCCTCCGGAAGCACCGTGTCGTTGAACCACACCAGCCCGGCGGCCACGAAGGTGGCCGCCACCACGACCGGCAAGGCGACGCGTGCCAGGCTCACGCCGCTCGCTTTCATGGCTGAGATCTCGTTGTCCGCGGCCAGTCGATTGAACGCGTACAGCACGGCGACCAGGACCGCCATCGGGACGATCACCGCGATGATGAACGGGATGGAATAGAAGAACACCTCCGCGATCACCCGCGCCCCGAGCCCCTTGCCGACGAGCTTGTGAAACTGCTTGGCCAGCTGGTCGAGCAGCATGAGCAAGGTGAGCGTGCTCACCGCAAAAGTGAACGGCGCGATATGCTGTCGCAGGACGTATCGGCTGAGGATCCTCATTGCCCCGAATCAGAAACTGGTACCTTGCCCGAGCGCGAGTTCGACGTAATGTACCGCCGAACGGGCAGAAGGCTCCATACCAAAGGCGAAAGGCAACCCGCGGATGCCGTACGCACCCCGGTCGATCGCGATCGTGTTGCTCAGCGCGATAGGTGACGTCGTCCACGGCATGCCGATAGCCACATCGCTCAAGCGCGCGTGGCCCGATGCCAGGATAACCTGGGTCATCCAGCCCGTGGCCCACGCGCTAGTCGAGCCTCATCCGGACGTGGACGAGTACATCGCGTTCGATCGTTCTGCCGGCCTGGCAGCTTTTCGGGACTTTCGCTCCACCGTCGCGGGCCGGCGTTTCGACCTGGTGGTAAACCTGCAGGTGTATTTGAAGGCCGGCCTGCTGACGGCCCTGATCGACTCGCCCCGCAAGCTGGGCTTCGATCGCCGGCGGGCGCGCGACTTCAACTGGCTGTTCACCACCGAGAAGATCCCGCCCCGAGAGCCGCAGCACGTGCAGGACCAGTACCTCGAGTTCCTCCACCATCTGGGGGTCGATCCGGTCCTCGAATGGCGTTTCGAGTTCAACGACGAGGAGCGATCGTCGCAGCGGGCGTTCTTCGATCGGCTCGACCGGCCGGCGCTGGCGGTCGTCGTCGGGACGACGAGACCGGGAAAGAACTGGATGCCCGAACGCTACGCCCGGGTGCTGGAGGCCGCGGAAGCAGACCTGGGATTGCAGACCGTGATCGTAGGCAGCCAGAACCCGGTCGAGGCGGAGGCGGCCCGGCAGGTGGTGGAATCGACGCGAGCCACCCCGATCCTGGCCCAGCGCAACGATCTGCGGAGGTTGGCCTGGCTTCTCGACGGCTCCGCGCTGGCCCTGAGCCCCGACACGGGGCCGCTGCACATGGCCTCGGCCCTGGACACTCCGGTCGTTTCGCTCTTCGGCTACACCGATCCCAAACGCGTCGGCCCGTACCGCGGCTCCAGGGAGCTCATCATCGATCGGTATTCGAGGCCGGACGAGACCGCTCCCTCGTCGGAGTTCCGCGCCGGCAACATGGAGAAGATCGAGGTGGAGGACGTGCTGGAGAAGCTGGAGCTCGCGGTCCGGGAGTTCGTACCGAGCCACTGACGTCGGCCCGGATCGAAGAACGCCGTGGGGTGCTGCGGGTGACAGGAGGTGCCATATTCCACTGCGGCCAGCGTTCACCAGGCCGACGATGCGCCCCGGGGTCCAGTCCGGACTCGCGGGGCGTCCGATTCGCAACTGCACGGAAGGGAGATCGCGCGTACGTCTGTGAGCAAGGGAAGAATCCTGTGGGTCGACGATGAGGTCGATCTTCTCCGTCCGCATACGCTCCTGCTGATCCGGGAGGGCTATCACGTCGATGCCGTGATGAACGGGGCAGATGCGCTCGAGCTTCTGGAGCGCGAGACCTACGATCTGATCCTTCTCGACGAGCAAATGCCGGGTCTCCGGGGCCTGGACGTTCTGAGCGCGATCAGGACGGCCGGCCGTGACCTGCCCATCGTGATGGTCACGAAGAGCGAGACGGAGGAGACCCTTCACGAGGCCCTGGGTCGCAGGGCTGACGACTACGTGATCAAGCCGACCAGCCCGCGCCAGGTTCTCTCCGTGGTGACCCGGCTGCTCGCGGGCGCTCGCTTGCGCCACCAGCAGGCCGCCCGCGAGTTCACGGCGCGGTTCGGCGAATTGCGCGACGG
>CAZRRU010000152.1:0-10038 GCA_964602635.1 uncultured Gemmatimonadota bacterium
GTTCGCCTGTACCGCGACTTCTCCGGCCCCGGCTCCCTGGCGCGGGAGCTGGCCGAGCCTGGATCACTCGGTGACCGACCGGCGATCCGGATTCCGCGCAAGCGTCTGGTGTGGGGCGGAGCGGTGGTGGCGATTGCGTGCGTGGTCTTGGCCGTGATGCTCGCTAGCTCGGTGCGCCTGGAAGATGACACCCTGATCATGGCTCACCGGGGCGCGGCCCTGCACGCACCGGAGAACACTTTGGCGTCCGTGCACAGGGCCATCTCTGACTCGACCGACTACATCGAGATCGACGTACAGGAGACGGCGGACGGTGAGGTCGCGGTGTTTCACGACAGCGACTTCATGAAGACGGCTCGCAACCCGCTGACGATCTGGGACGCACGGCGGGCAGACATCGACGCGATCGATATCGGCAGCTGGTTCGAGCCAGCCTACGGGGCGGAACGCGTACCCACGCTCGAGGAAGTGCTGGGCGCGGCGCAGGGGCATTCGAGAGTCGTCATCGAGCTCAAGTACTACGGTCACGACGAGGACCTGGAGCGCCGGGTCATCGACATCGTCGAGCAGGCGGGCATGGTAGACCAGATCGTCGTCATGTCGCTCAAGTACGACAAGGTCCAGAAGATCCGCGCCATGCGCCCGGACTGGACGTATGGGATCCTGACATCGGTGAACCTGGGCGATGCTACCCGGTTTGATGTGGATTTCCTGGCGGTGAACGCCGTAACCGCCACCCGGGGATTCGTCGAGCGCGCGCACCGCGCGGGTATGGATGTCTACGTGTGGACGGTCAACGATCCCTACCTGATGTCCGCCATGATGAGCCGAAACGTGGACGGCATCATCACCGACGATCCGGGGCTGGCTCGCGAAGTCCTCGAAATCCGCTCCCGGATGGATCCCGTGCAGCGACTGCTGGTCGGAATCGGGTCGGAGATCGGGGTATTCAGCATGACGGAAGAGGACCAGCAGACGGACGAGGCGGACGCCTGATCGAGGGCACGAACCCGAAGCTGGTCTGACTGGAGCATTTTGGGCCATAGCACGCTAGATTTCAGGATGCACAACCGCTGCATCGTATTACGATCGCAAACTTACAGGGGGCTCACTGTGACCATATCCCGATTCCTGAAGCGCGGCCTCGCGGGCCTCGTCGTTGTGGCATCTGTCATGCTCTTTTCCGCTCAACCGCTCGAAGCCCAGATCAAGGACGGCACGGGTGGCCTGGAGATCAACGCGTTCTACGGAATGCTGAACGGCCTCGGGGACACCGAGTTCGAGAACGACCCTGTGCCGTGGCGCCTCGACAACGATCCGTACTTCGGGGGTCGCCTCGGTTACGTGTTCGACATCGGCCTTGGGATTGAAGGCTTCTTCGGCTACGTGGACTCGAAGGTCATCGGATCGGCGTTCGACGGCACCAAGGCGAAGGTGATGAACTACGGGGGTGACGTAGCCTACAACTTCAACATTCACCGGTCGATCCAGCTCGCCGTAATGGGTGGGGCCGGCATGCAGAGCTTCGATCTCGACATCGACGCCCTCGACACGGAGAGCGCGCTGACCTGGAACTACGGCGCGGCGTTGAAGCTGTACCCGACGAGGTGGCTTGGCTTCCGGTTCGACTGGCGGAACTACATTTCGCCGGACGGACTCAAGGATACGCGGGCTTTCTTGAACCCCGCAGGCGCCTCGCTTAGCGACGTGACGCTTAATTCCACCGAGTGGACGGCCGGGCTGTCGTTCTTCCTGTGGGGACCGAAGGACTCGGACGGCGATGGAGTCGAAGACAAGAACGACCTGTGCCCGGACACGCCCAGAGGCGTCGAGGTGGACTCCACCGGGTGCCCGCTGGATGCCGACATGGACGGGGTGGGCGACTACATCGATCAGTGCCCGAACACGCCGCGTGGCGCCGTGGTGGACGAGACGGGTTGTCCGCTCGACAGCGACGGCGATGGGGTGTTCGACGGTATCGACCAGTGTCCGAACACACCGACGGGCGCGACAGTCGATGAGAAGGGATGCCCGACCGATCGCGACGGCGACGGCGTGTTCTTCGGTATCGACCTGTGCCCGGACACACCGGCCGGGTTCCCGGTCGACGCCACGGGTTGCCCGCTCGACAGTGACGGCGACGGTGTTTTCGACGGCATCGACCAGTGCCCGAACACACCGGCCGGAGCGCAGGTAGACGAGCGCGGCTGCCTGGTCCGGCTGGACCTGGAGAACGTCGAGTTCGAGTTCAACAGTTTCGATCTGACGCGATCGGCGCGGGCCTACCTCACGGAGCTCGCCGGACAGATCGTCCAGCAGGCCGACCCCGAGGGTACCGGCCGTCTCGAGTTGCGCGGCTTCACGGACTCCGTCGGAGCCGACGCCTACAACCTGAGGCTCAGCGAGCGACGCGCCGAGGCCGTGCGGGACTTCCTTCTCAGCACGAGCATGGAGATGGAGAAGTTCATCGATCGGCTGGACGCCGTCGGGTATGGCGAAGCCGACCCTGTCGCGACCAACGACACCGAGGAAGGCCGGGCGAGGAACAGGCGGGGGGAGCTGCACATCATCCAGCCGTAACGGTGCGGACCTGGTAGCGAATCGGCCCGCCCTCACGGTTGTGGGGGCGGGCCTTCGTCATCGGAACCGATCCGGCCGTGCAGGCCGGAAGTCGGTACCTAGGGCCTGAGCTCCCGGGCCCGGATTTCCTTGGACCAGAGCTCGTTCCCTCTTGCATCCCACACGGCGACGTTCATCACGCGATCGTTGCGGGGACCCGAGAAGTCCATCGTGGCGAAGTTGCGCTCGACGAACAGGGTTCCCGGTTCTGCGAGATGATTGTCGTAGTCCTCGGGGTCCACGCTCGCCACGCCGGCCGTGATCGGTGACGTGGTGATCTCCCACAGCGGGTACGTGCCGCGGCGCTCCAGCTTGCTGAGTACTGTGTAGTGCACGTCACCCGACAGCAGGACGACGCCCCACACCTCGTTTTCCTGGAGGAGCTGCAGGAAGCGGGCTCGCTCGACCGGGTAGGTGGCGTACGAGTCCCATTTCGCCACGGGATTCAGAAGCTGACCCCCCGACACGATGATCTTGAAGCTGGCGCGACTCCGCGTAATGGCATCGACCAACCACTGGAGCTGCTTTTCTCCGAACACCTGCTTGTGCCCCGAAATACGGTGCTCGGACGACCGGAACCACCGGTTGTCCAGCAGGAAGAACTCGACATCGGCCCACTCGAACCGGGTGGCTATCCCGCTGAGCTCGGGCGGTCCCAGCTCGGGGTTACCCCAGAACATGTCGAACACCTCCAGGGCCGTCGCTTTCTCGCGCCACGCCCAGTCGCTGTTGTCCGGGCCGTAGTCGTGGTCGTCCCACGTGGCGTAATGGTGCACGGACGCCAGGAAGGGCTGGAGGCCGGGATAGGAGCGTGTGTGAGTGTTCCGGTAAATCATCCCGGTGCGGGTGTTCCAATCGGGCTCGCGGTAGTAGAAGTTGTCCCCCAGCCATACCATCGCGTCCGCATCTTTCGCGACCATGGCGTCGAGGATTTCGAAGTCGCCCCCGTACGGATCGCCGGGACGGTCGTAGGGCGTATCGTTCACGTACAGGCAGCTCCCGGTGGCAATCCGGAAGGCGGGCGGATCCATGCGCCACTGCCACAGCTCCTGCGTCTGAAATGCAAGCGGGTAGGGGCGCTCCACGTTCACACCGTCGATATGCAGCTCGTATCCGTACCGACGCCCGGGCTGCACCTGGTCGGCGATCATCTTCGCCGTGTAGCCACCGGCCCTGGTGGTCGCGACGGTCTCCGTCTCCATCCGTGCGTCGGGAGACTCCAGATCCCAGTAGACGATCTTCACGTCCGCCGGAGCCCTGGTCTGAGCCCACAGCAGGACCTCGAACATCTCCGAATAGCCTAGCATCGGACCCGATTGAAGCAGCGCTTCCTGGGCCTTTGCCGTGGGGGCAGCGAGGGCCAGGGAGAAGGCCAGGAAAATGAGCGTCCTGCGCATGGAATCGTTCCGCGTTCGGGTCATAGTAGGAGCCCGGGATGGGCCGGACGCCCACAACATACCTCCTGCGGCGCCGTCCGGCTGGGCTGCGAACTCGGGCGCGGATAGATTCGCTTGATGGATCATCCGACACTGGTCGTTCTCGCCGCGGGCCTCTCTACCCGGTACGGCGGCTCGAAGCAGCTCGAGCCGGTCGGTCCGGACGGGGAGGCACTTCTCGACTACGCCGTGTACGATGCGCTGACGGCCGGCTTCGGCCGGGTGGTCCTGGTCGTGAGCACTTCGAACGAGGCTGACCTGGTCAGTCGCTTCCGCGACCGATTCGGGATCGCCATCCCGCTTCGCACCGTGGTGCAGGGCGCCGGCCGGCTGGCCTCGGGCCTGCGCCCGCCCATGCGGGTGAAACCATGGGGCACCGGGCATGCCGTGCTATGCCTGGAGGGAACCGTGGACGGCCCGTTCGCGGTGGCGAACGCGGACGATTTCTACGGTCGCGGTGCGTACCGATCCCTCGTCACGCACCTGACATCGCCCGTCCACGCCGATGAACAGTGCGTGGTTGGCTATCGGGTCGATGCCACGCTGTCGGAACACGGTGGCGTCTCCCGCGCCGTCCTCGAATCGGATCAAGACGGCCACCTCGTCAGCATCGAAGAAGTGCTGGGACTGGAGAGAGCCGGGGACGGGACGATCACGGGACAGACCACAGGCGGCAAAGTCAGGGCCCTGGCGGGCGACGCGCGCGTGTCCATGAACCTGTGGGGCCTCACGCCGGACCTTTTCGGGCCACTGGATGAGCGATTCGCAGTGTTCCTCGATCGGCACGGCGACGACCCACGGGCCGAGTTCTACCTCAGCGATGCGGTCGGCGCTCTGGTCGTGAGCGGGCAGCTGGAGGTGCGGGTGACGCACACGGAAGAGCGCTGGCTGGGCATGACGTTTCCGGCGGATCGCGGACGCGTGCGCGCAGGGATCCGTTCTCTCGTGGAGGACGGCGAGTACCCGCCGTCGCTGCAGGCAGCCCTTCGGGTAACGGATCCGCGTCTCGGAGACCGCGCTTGAGGCTGGACGTCCTGGACTGGACCGTCGTCGGCGCCTACGGGGCTGTCGCCCTGATCGTCGGCCTCTACTTCGCGCGCCGGGCCGGCAAGGGCACGACCGAGTTCTTTCTCTCCGGCCGCAAACTCCCCTGGTGGATGCTCGGCACCTCGATGGTGGCCACCACTTTCTCCACGGATACGCCGAACCTCGTCACCGACCTCGTTCGCACCGGAGGAGTGAGCCAGAACTGGCTGTGGTGGGCGTTCCTGATCACGGGGATGTGCACGGTGTTCTTCTACGCCAAGCTGTGGCGGCGCTCCGGCGTGTTCACCGACATGGGGTTCTACGAGCTTCGCTACTCGGGGCGGGCGGCGGCCTTCCTGCGCGGCTTCCGGGCCCTGTACCTGGGGGTGTTCTTCAACGTCATGATCATGGCCACGGTGACGCTTGCCGCGATCAAGATCGGCGGGGTCCTGCTCGGAATCGACAAGTACACGACGGTGCTGGTCGCAGGAACGATCACCGTAATCTACTCGGCCACTTCGGGCCTGTGGGGCGTCGTGGTCACCGACCTCCTCCTGTTCGTGATCGCCATGGTGGGCGCGGTGGCCGCCGCGTACTACGCGCTCGCTCAGCCGGAAGTGGGCGGACTCGCCGGGCTGGTGTCCAACCCGGAGATCGCCGGGAAGCTGGCCCTTCTCCCCGATTTCTCCGACTGGCGCGTGGCGGTTCCGGTGTTCCTGGTACCGATCGCGGTGCAGTGGTGGGCCACCTGGTATCCCGGTTCCGAGCCAGGCGGAGGTGGATACGTAGCCCAGCGGATGCTGGCGGCACGCGACGAGACGGACTCGATGAAGGCCACCCTGTGGTTCAACATCGCCCACTACGCCCTTCGCCCCTGGCCGTGGATCCTGGTTGCCCTCGCGTCGCTGGCCGTGTACCCGACGCTCGACTCCCTGGCGACGGCGTTTCCGAACGTGGACCCGTCGATCCTCAAGCACGACCTGGCGTACCCGGCCATGCTGGTGTTTCTGCCGCACGGGCTGCTCGGGCTCGTGGTCGCCTCGCTGGCCGCCGCCTACATGTCCACGATCAGCACGCACCTCAACTGGGGCGCGTCCTACGTGGTGGACGATTTCTATCGGAGGTTTCTCTTCCCGGACCGTGAAGAGCGTCACTACGTGGCTGTGGCGAGGCTCTCCACGGTGGGGCTGATCGTCCTCGCGCTCCTGGTGTCGCTCTGGCTCCAGAACGCCCTTCAGGCCTTTCAGATCCTGCTCCAGATCGGGGCCGGCACGGGCCTGATCTTCCTCCTGCGCTGGTTCTGGTGGCGCATCAACGCGTGGAGCGAGATCTCGGCGATGGTGATCTCGTTCGCGGTGGCCGTGTGGTTCCAGTTCGGTCACGAAGCCGCAGGACTTCCGGCACTCCACCCCTCGCTGCAGCTGCTGATCGGAGTGGGCTTGACGACCGTGGCGTGGCTCGGCGTGACGTTGGCAACCGCACCGACGGATAGCGTGACGCTGCAGGACTTCTACGACAGGATCCGCCCCTTCGGCCGTGGCTGGGCTCGGGTCGTCCAGGTCGACGACACACCGGCCAGAGGAAGCGTCACTGCGGCCCTCAGTTGCTGGTTGCTGGGGTGCATCGTGGTGTACGCTGCCCTGTTCGGAACCGGGTATGTGCTCTACGGTCGCCCCGGGCCCGGATCCATCTTCCTCGGTGCCTCGGCCCTCGCGGCGCTCGGGCTGTTCCGGACGCTTCCGCGGGTCGGGTTCGAGTAGCCGCGCTTCCGTCGCTTGACAGCCGGAGTGCCGCCCGACCTATTGCCGCGGCCCGGCCAGTGGTGCGGGACAGTTCGCAGTGCAGCTCAAGACTCCAGAAGAGAGAAGCTAGAATGCTGAAGCGATGGATCCATACCTCCCTGTTCGCCGCCCTGGTGTGCGTCTCCGTGTCGTTCGTTCCGTCGGATGCCGCCGCGCAGGACAGCCCGGCCCTCGACCGGATCGTCGAGACGTCCACGCTGCGAGTCGGCATGTCCGGAAGCCAGCCTCCGTTCAACATGAAGGCCCGCGACGGAGCCCCCATGGGTCTCGAAGTGGACCTGGCGAACGCCCTGGCCGCAGCCATGAAGGTCGAGCTGCAGATCGTCGAGAAGCCGTTCGCCGACCTGATCCCGGCGCTCGAGAACGGCGAAGTGGACCTGGTGATGTCCGGCATGACGATCACGGCGGCCCGGTCGCGCGACGTGTCGTTCGTCGGCCCGTACGTGATCTCCGGCAAGTCGATCCTCACCACGTCCACTGCACTGGCGGCGGCGGACGAGGCGGAAGACCTCAACGAGTCTGACATACGGCTCGTCACGCTCGCGAATTCGACGAGTGAAACGTTCGTCCGCAGGAACCTCCCCGAGGCGCAGCTCGCGACGGTCGCTTCCTATGACGAGGCCATTGCGATGCTGCGGGCCAACGAGGCTGGCGCGCTCGTCGCAGATATGCCGATCTGCCTGCTGACCGTCATGCGGTATCCCAACGACGGCTTCGCCACGCTGAACCAGCCGCTGACCCTGGAGCCGATCGGGATCGCGCTGCCGGCAGGCGACACGCAGCTGCTGAACCTGGTGCAGAACTACATGACCGCCCTGGAAGGCACGGGCATCATGCAGGGGCTGCGTCAGAACTGGTTGGAGAATGGCTCCTGGATAGCCGCTCTTCCCTGACCGATTGCCGCGGCCGGGCGCACACGCGCGCGCCGTGAACACGAAGGACGTGGGCCGCTTCGCCAGCCGTGCGGAGCGGCCCGTCTGATTTCATGACCGAGACCGACGGCACACAATCGACCGCCTCGTCCGGGCGTCACCGCGGATTCTGGACTTCGATCCGCGAGGCGATCCACGGATCCGAGGAGGACTTCACCGAAGGCAGCCTGAACCGTGCCGTCGGCCTGCTGGCCATCCCGATGGTCCTGGAGATGGCGGGCGAGTCGCTGTTCGCGGTGGTGGACGCGTTTTTCGTGGCCCGCCTTGGGTCCGAAGCGCTCGCGGCGGTCGGGCTCACCGAATCCGTGCTCGAGATCATTTACGCGATCGCCGTCGGGCTCGCGATGGCCACGACGGCTGTGGTGGCGAGGCGATTCGGGGAGAAGGACAAGCGAGCCGCGGCCCGGACGGCGGTGCAGGCGATCTACCTCGCGGTGGCGCTCTCGCTGGTGTTCGGGACGATCGGGGCCATTTGGGCCCCGGACATCCTACGGCTCATGGGGGCGGACGAGGCCACGGTCTCCGCCGGCACGAGCTACACGCGTCTGCTGTACGCGAGCATGATCTCCATCATGCTCCTGTTCATCAACAACGCCATCTACCGCGGGGCCGGTGACGCAGCGATGGCGATGCGATCCATCTGGCTGGCCAACGGGATCAACGTCGTGCTCGACCCGCTTCTCATCCTGGGAGTCGGGCCGTTTCCCGAGCTGGGGCTGCTGGGAGCGGCGGTGGCCACCACGATCGGCCGCAGCACCGGAGTCGTGTACCAACTGTGGGGACTGTCGCGCGGAAAGCGGCTACGTGTGACTCGGGAAGACCTTCCCGTGGACTTCGCACTGATCGGGAAGATCCTGCGCGTGTCGGCCGGCGGGATCGGGCAGATGTTCATCGCCACGGCCAGCTACGTAGGCCTGATCCGGATCCTGGCCACGTTCGGCAGCGTGGTGCTGGCCGGATACGTGATCGCGATCCGGGTGGTGATCTTCATCATTCTCCCGGCGTGGGGCGTGGCCAACGCGGCTGCGACCCTGGTGGGGCAGAACCTCGGAGCCGGAAAACCGGACCGGGCGGAGAAGGCCGTATGGATCACAGGCCTGTGGAACATGGCGTTCATGACGATCATCACGGTGGTCTTCGTGGTGTTCGCCGAAGGGATCGTGGGCGTGTTCACCAACGATCCCGAGATACTCGCCGTCGGTACGGCGGCCCTCAGGATCATCAGCTACGGATACGTCTTCTACGCGTGGGGAATGGTTGTCCTCCAGGCCTTCAACGGGGCGGGCGACACGGTGACTCCGACGTGGGTGAACTTCGTCGCTTTTTGGCTGATCCAGATCCCCCTGGCCTGGTGGCTCGCGACGCGCACGGAGCTCGGACACCACGGAGTGTACCTGGCGATCGCGATCGCGTACTCGCTCTCGGCCGTGTTCGGGATGATCCTGTTCCGGCGCGGGAAGTGGAAGGAAAAGGAAGTCTAGGCGGGCGCGCCCTCAGGCATCGTTCCACTGCCGCTCCTCACGCAGCAGCTCGACGTCGGTCACGTTGAAGCCGAGGTGACTGCGCCGGAATCGAGGGGTGCCTTCCTGTTCCCGCGCGTAGAGCCGGTCGCTGGCCATCAGCACGAACTCGAAGCTCCCCGTGTGGACCAGGACCTCGCGGATCGAAAGCAGAACGGCCAGCAGGCGCCGTTCCTGCTCATCGCGCGGCCCCTGAGCCTCGCACGCGACGGTCAACATCGCATCATATGGAGGGACGGACCCGCCCGTCGGGGCCGCGGTGTCGATTCCGATCATGAAGCCAAACTCACCCACCTCATCCCGCCAATGATGGGCCCAATCGTCGACCACGATGTTCAGCGACGACAGAATCCCCGCGTCGTACAGCACGCGCCGAACTCTCCGGTCCACGGGCCCGAGCTCTTCCCACAGGATGATCTCCTCGGTTGGCGCGCCCCGGCTTGAAGAACGAGAGTAGTCAACCACCGAAAAACCTTCCCTGTTGACAAATGAGAGTAGTCGCATGTAAACTATGAGTAGAGCGAACCTGCCGGAAGGAGAGCCATATGTCAACCAATCCGCGCAACGCGCTCGCGGAGCGCCTGAAGAAGGCCCGCGGCGGTATGAGCCAGCGGGGCATGGCTCATCAGCTGCGTACCCAGGGGTACGAGGTATCACCCGCGATGATCGGGAAGTACGAGTCGGGTTCGACGCCGCCCCCTGA
>CAZRRU010000153.1:0-15381 GCA_964602635.1 uncultured Gemmatimonadota bacterium
CAACTCCATCACGGTTCGCTCGACGACCGGAACGGCTCTGATCTGCGACCAGGTTCCGGGCGCCGACTCGACCACCGCCGGGTACATCCTGTGGCGTGACTCGGGGAGTTTCCTGGCCACGGCGGACGACAGTGCATTCGTATACTCGACGGGCAGCGACAGGCTCGACGACGATTCCTGGAAGGTGGTGCGGACAGAGGCCGTGCAGGCCGGCGGAAGTCCGCCCCTCGACTGCGGTTGGGGCAACGGAGCGACGGGTACGTATTCCATCGAGTTCAGCGGTGACACGGCCGGCATATCGGTTGGCGCACCGGTGCGGGCGTTCCGCCGCACGCAGTACGGACTGTTCCAGGCGGGAGGACGCTGGTGGTTCGGGCGGAAGGTGGGCTCGTCGTCGAGCTGGGAGGAACTCACCGGTCCGTTGGCCGCGCCGGCCGACAGCGGCCTCGTGTTCCACTACTACGACGACGCGGGAGCCGTCACCGCTACGCCTGCCGACGTCGCCAGCATAGAAATCGTCCTCACCGGCGAGACGGTCCAGGCACTGTGGAGAGACAAGGCCGGAGGTCCGCGCCACGTGCTTTCGGAGACGTTTCGCACCAGGGTCGCCCCGAGGGGCTGATGGAGAGTCACACCATGAGATCCAGAACGCGCATACAGAGGCTCACTCGCACCGCTCGGCAGATGGCGCACGGAGACGCCGGCTACGTTCTCCTGTGGGTCATATTCGGCTTCGTGGTGATGGGCGCGGTGGCCACCGCGGCCCTTCTCGCCGCGAGCACCGAGCGGCGTTCCTCCAAGGCCGTCGCCGATTGGGGCAGGAGCCTGTATCTGGCCGAGACGGGGATTCAGGAGATCATGGCGACCGTCACGGACAGCGCTCTCGACGGGCTGGACCCGGGTGACAGCCTGGTGATCGGCCGCACCGCGCTCCCGCAAGGAGGCAGCTACACCGGTGTTCTCCACCGGGTAGACAACGGCGGTCAGCTCATGTACAGCCTGTCGGTTCAAGGTAAACGTCGCGGAGCCATGAGCGGGGTGCACACGCTGGCCATGCTGGTCACCCGCGCCAAGCCTCCGGCGGGTTCGGCCGTGGCGGTCGACGGAGATCTTCTGATCTCGGGGAATCCAAAGATCACCGGCACGTGTGGCGATCTCAGCGTGGACGGACGGTTGACCGTGGACGGCACGCTGACGATCGAGGGTAACGTCAACTCGCTGGAAACCGTGATCGGCGGATCGATCCTGACAACCGACGGCAGGAAGCTGAACACGGCCACGCTCGACAAGAACGCGTCAACGCCCGACGAATTGCCCGAGGTGGACGTGGAGAGCAAGTGCGAGCAGGCGGATACTCAGGTGACCGACGGCCAGATGACGACGACGGGGAACGAGCCGACATGCCTCTCCAGCGGCAACTGCACGGACTCCGAGCTGAAGGCGTACGAGGTGTCGAGCGGATCCCTCAGCCTTGCACCTGTCGAAGTGAAGTACGACGCCAGCACCGAGACGACGATGCTGTCCGCCTCCAGCGCGCCCGAGGGGACCATGTGCGTGAACGGCAGCCTGGTCATTGCCGGGGATCTCGGAAGCGAGTCCGTTCCCGCCGAGATGACCGTGGCCGCAGAGGGGGACGTCGAGATTTCAGGGAATCCGCACATGATACCCGACGACCCTGACGGAGTCCTGATCGAGGCGGGCGGCGACCTCAAATTGAGTGGCGATTCCTCCCTCGCGCCAAACTACAAGGGCGACATCAAAGCGGGCGGTCAATGCGAGGTCAGCGGGACGCCCTCGATCAACGGGCAGCTCGTGTGCGGTGACGTGGTCCCCGAGTCCGGCGACCCCGACCTCGTGACCGGACACGAAATTGCTGGAGATGCGTCGATCCACTACGACTGTCCGGCCGGAGGCGGAGGCGGCGGGTCGGGAGCGACCGCCGGCGTGCTGCGGCCGATTCGGGACAGGGCCTGGAGACAGCGGTACTGATCAATCCGAATCGCCGGGCTGGACCGGCACCGGATTCCGCTTGTCGTTGGTCGGCGGGACCCGGGCCACAATGGAGCAGACAATGAGTGAGAAAAGGACAGGGCGGGAGCGCGAGTCGGGTGGTGGCCGGCGGAAGGGGCTGGACCGGCGATCGCAAACCGAGCGCCGCAGAGCGCAGGCACCGGTCGACTTTCCGGACCGCCGCTCGGGCCGTGATCGCAGGGAAGGCGAGCGTCGTTCGGGCAAGGATCGCCGCAAGCCCCGCTGAGCGAAGACCCGGCTGACTACGCCGGCAGCGTCTGGAGGTAGAGGAGTACCTCGAGAGCGGCGAATCCGGCGACCAGAACGAACACTCGCCGTTCCGTGAGAGCGGCCCCAAGGCGGGTCCACGCCCGTCCTGTAGCCGACGCCTCGGCCGCTAGCCACACCAGGATCGCGCCTACCAGCGCCAGGCTCGTGATTCCCAGGTTGACGGCGAGGAACGTGTCGCCCGGGGTGACCCACGGTGCGAGAGCGCCTGGGATCACGATCGCCAGGGACAGCAGCACGAGCGCGCGGAACAGTCCGGCCTCCCTCGCCGTCACGGCGGCAAGGCCCCCGGCCGCGACGAGCAGGGGAACGACGGGGAGCAGGTGCCGGTCTCCGAACGAGCCCCCCGGAACCGCCCGGAGCCCGAGGCTCGCCGCCACCAGGCCCGCCACGCTGAGGAGGGCCCACAGAGTCTCGGCTCGGTACTTCCGCCGTCCCCCGCGAATCGAGGCGACAGCCAGCAGCAGGCAGAACAGAACCAGGGGTGTGAAGGTCAGCTGCCCGTACCGGAACAGCCGCTGCAGGCCGAAACGGATGGGGTTCCGGACGCTCTCCGAGTGAGCTTCGAACAGCCACAGCGCATCCTCGAGGCGCTCCTCGGACAGCCCCAGGTCCTCGAAACGGGTCGTGATTCGCTCCGCCGTCAGGCCGGGTAATATCGGTTCGGACAGCCAGTGGCTCTCGACTCCACCCGGGCCGTCGGTCCACAGGTACAGCTCGGGCGAGGAGTAGAACGGCATCGCTCGATCGTACAGGCCGACGTGGAGGGCCGTCCCGATGGCGATCGTGCCCAGCGTCCCGGCGGAGAAGACGGACGCGAGGAGAATCCGGCGGCCGAATCCTCCTGCGGCTCCTCGCAGGAGGTAGTAGAGACCCGTGGTCACGGCGGTGACCGAACCCACCAGGGGGTGCAGGAGCCACGAGAGGCCGATCAGCGCGCCGACGGCAAGTGGCCGCCGCCAGCCAGGCGACTCGGCTCCGGCTCTCATGAGTGCGAAGGCGACCAGCAGGACCGCCGCCTCGACAATGTGATCGTTGTATGTCCGGGCGAACGGGAGCACGCAGGTGCCCGCTATGATCCCTGCCGCCAGCCAGGGCCATCGCACCCTGCCGCCATCCATACGGTGCAGCGAGCGGGTGGCCAGGACGAGAATCAGCAGCGCCAGGCCACTCGCCGACGCGACGACGAGCCAGTAGAGGATCTTTCCCGCCGGGTCTCGATCGAAAGTCAGGGGGCCGTACACCGGGGAGATGACGGCCGTGGAATACAGGGCCAGCACGGGCGGCTTGTCGGAGTAGAAGTGGCCGTCCTCGTACACCATGTCCAGTCGGTTGAAGAAGCGGGAGTCCCGGGTGTCCGGTGTTCCTCGGCTCAGGAGGCTCTCGATCAGGGCGAGCCGTGAGGCCGGATTGACGCTGGTGATGGGCGTATAGAACAGCAAAGCCGCGATCGCCGCCCGGACGACCCATTTGCGCAGGCTCCGCCCGGTCACCGCGACCCGCTCCGACTGACCAGGTAGGTACAGCAGGCTTCTTCGAACCGCACTTCCCAGTCCGGGCTTCCGGCGGCCCAGTCGAGCAGGCTCGCCTGTCGTTCGTCATCAAGCAGGAGGCCGTCGATGGCGTACGCGGCAAGGAGACTGTCGGGCGCGATGCCGGCGTTCAGCTGCCTGAAGTCCTGCAGCTGGCGGAGAGGGTACAGCTGCACACGGGCGTCCACGAACACCTTCTGCTCCGGAGCCGCCCACATGAGGTAGGATCCAGTGGTCTCGGTGTGAAACAGGCGTTCGGGACGCCGCTCATCGGCCCGCATGAACTCGACGGTCTCCACCGGAGTGTCCATGGAAACCAGACCCTGGAGCTCTGCAGGCAGAAAGAGGTGCCTCTTCACCGGGGGCAGAACGAGGACCACCGCGAGCGCCATGGTCCCGACGAGCAACAGGTTCAGCCTGCGCCGGCCCTGGCGCACTCCTTCTCCCGCCCCGGCCACAGATTCCGCCTGCTTCGCCAGGAAGGGCACCGAGATCAGGGCGAACCAGATCACGTGCCGTTCGCCGCCCAGGGCGAGCCAGAAGAAGACGGCGAGCGCCATGAGCTCGACCGAATCGGGCCGACGCCGCGCAAACAGCGCGGTCACGGCCACGAGCGCCGCGTAGGCGAAGAACACGTTGCCCACGATTGTGCCGGCTGCCGGCGCCTGCCACTCCTCGACGATTGCCTGGATCGCAGGATTGCCGACGAGTCCGAGTACGTATCGAAACACCCCCGGCCCGCTCGGATTCAGAAGAACGGCTGCGGCCGTAACGGCGCCCCACATGACGAGCGGCTTCAGGGAACCGAGTGCTGCAACCCGCCGGCCGATCACGATGGCCAGCAGCTCACCCGCGAACACCAGAGAGATGAGCACTCCCCCGAGCACGAAGGACCCGTGCAGGTTGACCCACGCGACCATGAGAAGGGGGAGCAGCCACAGCTTGTGCCCGGCCCCGGGCTCGCTGCGGCGCAGGATCCTCCAGTCCGCGAGCACCGCCATGTAGGCCACGAACAGCGGCAGGGCCAACGCCTGCGAGCGCATCGACCAGTTGGTCATTGCCACGGGCAGTGAGAGGATTACCGCCGCAGCGCTCAGCCTGACACTTCCGCTCACCCGCACGCACAGCCGCAGCAGCATCCCGTAGGTGAGGCCGAGAAGGGCCGCCAGGGCCACGAGCGAAAGGGCCGCTCCACCGATCCTGTAGATCCAGTACATGATGATCTGGGCGAGCCACGGCTGGTCGAAGTATGGCTCGCCGGCCCGGGTGTACGAGAAGTAATCTACCGCCGGGATCGAGCCGTTCTCGACGATCCACCGCCCGTAAGCGAGCTGCCACCAGAAGTCGCTGGGAATGATCGGCCAGGCCAGGGCTCGAATGAGCACTACGGCGAGAGCCGCGGCCAGCCACACCTGGTCAAGGGTCGGGAAGCGTGCCTGCTCGGGGCCGCCCGCCACCGGCTTGGAGAGATCAGTCACGACGCCAAGCTAGACAGCCCGCTCGACGCCGACAACCACGATACCCCGACTCGCGAGGGCTGCGCAGGGAACCTTTGACCCCTTCTTTCGTTATCTGATTCCGACGACATGACCGGGGGGCTGACGCTCGCCGATGACCTTGACCCTCGGAGCCGGCTCGCCGACGTCGAGTGCCGGCGACTCTCAGGGGACGGCAACCTGGACCGTGGACGCGGCGCACTCGCAGATCGGATTTTCGGTGCGGCACTTCTTTACGCCGGTCAAGGGGTCGTTCCACGACTACGAGGTCTCGCTCGAGTACGATCCGGCGCATCCGGAGAACAGCAGCGTCGAGGTGACGATCGACGTGGGCAGCGTCGATACCAGCCACGAGCGGCGCGACAACGACCTGCGCTCGGATAGCTGGTTCGAAGTCGAGCGGTATCCGACGATGACCTTCCGCAGCACGTCGGTCCGGCCGGTGAGCGACACGGAATTCGTCGCCGTGGGGGAGCTGACGATCAAGGACACCACGATCGAGATCGAGCTTCCGATCACCGTTCTGGGCGTAATGGACGTTCCCGAGAACAGGAGAGAGCGGCTCGGCGAGCAGGTGGCCAGCTTCCAGGCGGGAACCGTGATCGACCGGCGAGACTTCGGAGTGGGCACCGGCACCTGGACCGAGACGACCGTGGTCGGTGCCGACGTGGAGATCGAGATTACGATCGAAGCGAATCGGAGGTAGCGTTCAACCGCTCAATAAACTGTCCAGTCTCTGTTCAGTATGACTGGTGGGGTCCGGGCGCCAGTGGATGTCGTCCCGGGAGCGACGTCTCCCGGGACAGCATCAGAGTATGAGGCGACGCGAAGGAGCGCCTACTCGCCTTCGACGGGCAGCGACGACACGCCACGCGTGAGGGCCTGGACGCGGAGCATGTCCGCCTCGCCGAAGCCTTCTTCAGTGGCGTACTTCTCAGCCGCAGCGACGTGTTCTCTCCGCATGCCGGGGTAACCTTCCCACACCGAGATGAACGCGGCGTCCACGTGCCGATAGGCCGCTGACACCTTGTCGCCAGCAGCCTCGGCGACCTCGGCCGAGCGCCCCATCATCTCACGCGCCTCGGAGTACTCGCCAGCGTAGAAGTAAAGCCGAGCCGACTGGTCGAACGTGAGATACGAGTTGGGGTCGTTCTCCGGCATTGTCTCGGCGGCATCCCGGTAGAGGTTCGCTGCCGCTTCCCAGTCGCCTGCCTGGTACAGAACGGACGCAGCTTCAAACAGCGGGTCCGATTCAGACAAAGCCGTGACGGTAATCGACGGCAACTCGTACATCGGACGGTCGTCGGCCTGAGCCTGGAGGTCGACGGGCAGGGTGAGGGCCGCGATGGCCGCGACGCTGAGGATACGGAACCCGGTGCTCATGATTGCCTCCTTCGAGCGATAGGGCTTCGACCGGATGGGACCGGTGCACACTTGGGGCCGTGCAGGGTGAATGCCGGACCTCCGACCCCTCGGTCCGGGGGTCGGAGTGCTCGACACTTCAAGTATACACTGTCCAACGGAGCTCGGGAATGTCCGACCGCTCCGCATCAACTCTGTCGACCAGCCGTCACTCGGTCGTCAGCGGCGGACGTGGCAAGCGGGTCAGCTCGCCAGGTTGGAGAGAACCAGATATCCGGCGACCGAGACGACGGTGGAGAGAATCGTTCCCCAGGCCATGTCCACTAC
Organism: uncultured Gemmatimonadota bacterium; assembly: GCA_964602635.1. Classification (GTDB taxonomy): domain Bacteria; phylum Gemmatimonadota; class Gemmatimonadetes; order Palauibacterales; family Palauibacteraceae; genus Benthicola. Next base: position 7,016 of record CAZRRU010000153.1, read on the forward strand.
CGCAAGCCGGGCCGAAAAGCCTTCGAGGACGGCCATGTTCGTGAGGTCGTAGGTGGCGTAGGTCACGAGGCCGAACAGCGCGCCCAGTCCGACGGCGCATGACAGGGAGCCGCGCCCAGTCGCAGGAAGTACCACGAATATGAGTAGCGCGAAGACGAACAGGCCGTAGAAGACGAACGCGGGGAACCACCGGATGTCCGCCCGCATCAGATCCCCCATGTGCGCCCGATAGAACCCCTTCGCCACCAGTCCCAGCCACAGGAAGTCGAGCGCGAGAAACGTCACGAGCGATAGCGCGTAGGTGATAAGCAGCTGACTCAAACGCATGGTGTTCTCCTTGTAATTGTCTAACTATTGTCTAGGTATAATAGCCGAAAGGTCAACAGGGCGCCAGCCCCCCGCCCGCGCGGAGGCCATGGCCGAAGGAGTCGAGACCTAGCGGTAGCCGCGGCTCTCCCGATCGACTAAAATTCTCGATTCGAGTGCTCGGCGACGCGAGCCGCTTGGCGACGAATCGAGGATTGTGCGTAACTGACGTAAAGAGAAATGGATAGAGAGATCATGCAAGACTTCCTGACCAGGCTCGGAATCGAGGAGAACAACCTGGGTGGCTTCTGCGGCGAGTGGATGGGATCGGGGGCGCAGCTGGAGGCCACCAGCCCGATCGACGGCACGGTTATCGCGCACGTCCGGCAGGTCACGGAGGAAGAGTACGAGAAGATCGCCGAGCGGGCCCACCGGGCGTTTCGGGAGTGGCGGACGGTGCCGGCACCACGGCGGGGCGAGATCGTACGGCAGATCGGGAACAAGCTGCGCGAGAACAAGCGGGAGCTGGGACAGCTGGTCAGCCTCGAGATGGGCAAGATCGTGGCGGAAGGCGAAGGCGAAGTCCAGGAGATGATCGACATCTGCGACTTCGCGGTCGGTCTGTCGCGCCAGCTGTACGGGAATACGATGAAGTCCGAGCGACCGGACCACCGGATGTTCGAGCAATGGCACCCGCTCGGAGTGGTCGGTGTGATCACCGCTTTCAATTTCCCGGTCGCCGTGTGGAGCTGGAATGCGGCGCTCGCGGCAGTCTGCGGCGACTCTACGCTGTGGAAGCCGTCCAGCCAGGTTCCGCTGTGTGGCGTGGCGGTCACCAAAATCGCCGCCCAGGTGTGCCGCGAGAACGGTGTCGATCCGGCGATCTTCTCGCTGGTGGTCGGCAAGGGGTCGACCGTGGGCGAGCGCATGCTGCAGGACAAGCGAGTGCCGCTGGTCTCGTTCACCGGCAGCACGCAGATGGGCTTCCGCGTTGCGGAGACGGTAGGGAAGAGGCTCGGCCGGACGATCCTCGAGCTCGGCGGAAACAACGCGATTGTCGTGACCCCGAGCGCCAACCTGGACCTGGTGCTGCCGGCGATCGTGTTCGGCGCCTGCGGGACGGCGGGGCAGCGGTGCACCAGCACGCGGAGGATCATCGTCCACGCGTCCGTTAAGGATGAGCTGGTGCAGCGTCTGACGAAGGCCTACGAAGGAGTTCGTATAGGCAACCCGCTGGACGATCACACTCTGATGGGTCCATTGGTCACCCGGGGTGCGGTGTCCGACCTGCAGAACGCCGTCGAGCGGGTGAAGGCGGAGGGGGGAAAGATCCTGTGTGGAGGCGACTCCCTGGAAGGCGACGAGTATCCGGGTGGCCACTATGTGGAGCCCTGCATCGCAGAGGTGAAGAACGAGTATTCCATCGTCCAGGAAGAGACGTTCGCCCCAATCCTCTACATCATCGGGTACGGCTCGAAGGACTCCTCACCGCGCGAGGCCGTGGACGAGATCAAGGAAGCGATCGAGATCCACAACGACGTGCCGCAGGGATTGTCATCTGCGATCTTCACCGACAGCGTTCGCGAGGCCGAGTACTTTCTGTCGAATCGGGGCAGCGACTGCGGGATCGCCAACGTGAACATCGGGACCAGCGGGGCCGAGATCGGTGGAGCGTTCGGGGGTGAGAAGGAAACCGGTGGCGGCCGTGAGTCCGGCTCGGACGCGTGGAAGGCCTACATGCGCCGCCAGACCAATACCGTGAACTGGAGTACCGAACTGCCGCTGGCCCAGGGCATCGAGTTCAGCTGACGGGTCGGGCCCCCTCTGTCGAAGGTCAGTCCGATTCGTCGCCCCTGGGGGCCAGATAAGCGGCGCCCGGAGTGAAGGTGCCGTCCGTCTGCATGTGAAGCGTGATGGCGGAAAGCAACTGCTCCAGGCCCTTACGCCCCTTGGTGAGAGCGAGCCCGTATAGTCTCCTCCAGCCCCATTCGGTCAGCGATCGTCCCGCGCCAAAGCCCAGCAACCCGGCTGTCCCGACCGCAAGCGGAGCAAGGGCGCCCCCGGCGACGATGGCCCCGCCCAGTAGAGCGACGCTGCCCGTCACCGCGGCCCCGCCGGCCAGGAAACCCGCCCCGCTTCCGACGGCGAGCCCGATTCCATAGTTCAGTTTGCGGGAGTAGGCCAGGGGGCTTCTTGCCGGGCGCAGCGCAAGTAAGACGAAGCTGAGGGAAGGAGTTCGCGTCGTCCGGCGGGGTTCAACACCGACCCGCCAGCAGCTATGCTTGAAAGGCGACTGCGGCCGGCATTCTCTGGGGATCGGAGGTCAGGGTGAAGGAACGGGGGGGGCGCAACTCAGCTTCGAGACGTGAGCCCAGCCGCCTGGCACGTCTGAAGCGACCCCCATCGGCCCGGTTTTCCAATTCCCTGGGCCAGGGGGCGGCGGGTGGTCCACCCCGGCGGGTATGGAGCCGGTTGTCGGCTCCCACGAGGCGTACGGACGACAGAGCCGAGCCCCGCTCCGACCGCAAGCGCGCTTCGAGTCGTTCCCACCGGGCTGGTCCCGGTGAGCTCCGGCGGCGACCGCGCCGCCTCACACGTCCTTCCTGACGTGGACTCGATCTCACCCTAACGGCCGCGCGGCCCGACGACAGTGCCGGGTCAGTTGTGGGGGGCCTCCAGGTCGAGCGGATACCCGTCGCGGATCAGCACCTCGGCCTTGCCGGCCCCGACCGGTCCGGAGAAGTAGTATCCCTGCGCCTGCGTGCAGCCAGCCTTCCTGAGGGCCAGGAACTGCTCGCGCGTTTCGATTCCCTCGGCGATGACCTCGACCTCGAGGATCTTCGCCAACTCCACGATCGTCCGCGCGACGCCCCACTTTCGGAGCTTCTCTCGCCGGTGGCTGATGAACGAACGATCGATTTTGAGTGCCCGGACGGGCAGGTCGTGCAGGAGGCTGAGTGACGAGTAGCCCGTACCGAAGTCGTCGATGGCCACGTCGATCCCCATGCCCTGCAACCGGTCGAGGACGGTGGCCGCCTTGTCGGCGTCATGCATCAGCTCGGCCTCGCCGATATCGAACCGAATCTCTCGTCCCTGGATGCCGTGACGCTCCATGATCTCCCGCACCCGACCGAGGAAGCCGTTGAAGAAGATCTGGCGTCCCGACACGTTAACGCCCATCGGTGGCAGCTCCAGCCCGGACAGCTGGCCGCGCCACCGATTGATCTGGTCACACGCCTGTTCCAGCACCCAGAACCCGAGATCGTGAATCAGAGCCGACTCGGCGGCCACCGGGATGAACTGGTCCGGTGGTACCAGTCCGTGTTCGGGGTGACGCCAGCGCAGGAACGTCTCGAGTCCCGTGATTCGCCCGTCCTGCAGGGACACGATGGGCTGGTACTCAAGGTGCAGTTCCCGCTTTTCGATGGCTGCGGCGAGATCGACCCGCATCTGCTCGCGCTGGGCATGATTCTCCTCGACGACCCGGTCGAATACCTGTATGCGCTCTCGCGATCCTCCCGCCCGGGCTGCCGCTGCCGCCGCGTCCGCCAGCAGGGCCTCGGGGTCGTCGTACGCCGGTCCGGCCAGCACGACCCCGATGCGGACGTCGAGCCGGATGTCGGTCCGCGCGGTGGGGAAGGGGCGACGCAACTCCTTCTGCACCCGATCGGCAACCACCATCGCCTCGTCGATTGCCCGGATTCCTTCTACGATTAACACAAATCGGGCGGGACCATCGATCGCCGTCGAATCCGCCGGTCGGGTGTGGCCCGCGAGTCTTCGGCCCGCCGCGACGATCAGGTCCACGGCTGCCCGATCTCCACCCCGGTCGCCGATCTGGTTGAGGCCCTCCACGTCCACCACCAGCACGGCGAACTGATCGCGTGGTGAGCGCTGACGCCTGCGAATGGCCTGTCGGAGCCTGTCCAACAGGATCGGCCGGTTGGGGAGACCCGTCCGCTCGTCGTACAGGGCAGCCGGCGTGACTGGCTGTGACTGCTCGGCTGGAGGCTCAGCCAGTTTCGCCATGGTCTGGCGCGTATGGGCTGCGGCCTTCCGCACGGCGTCCTGCATGCGCTCACGGGTCGCCATGAGGCCCAACGTCGTGGCCAGCACGTCGAGGCCATCCCGGACTTCGGTCGGACGGGTGATCCCGCCCATCCGTGGCGGAGCCGTGGCGGAGAAGAGCTCGAGCAGTGCGACGGTCTTGCCCGCGGCCAGGATCGGAAGGAGCGCGTAGCCGGCGAAGCCAGCGTTTCGAGCGGCCTCACGCGCCCGGGTCTCGGGCAGCGCTATCAGCGCCTCGAGCCTGATCTTCGAATCCTTCCCGTCGTCGCTCCATCCGGCTACCGGACCGCGCTCCAGCGAGGTCTCGAGAGCCTTCAGCTGCTCCGAGTCTTCCTGCAGGGAATGCCACGCGAAGCCGGACTCCGAGCCGTTGTCCCAGCGGGCGAATGCCGCCGTCCAACCCATCGCTTCGCAGACTCCCTCCATGGCCAGGCGGAGGGCCTCGGGAAGTGTATTGGCCCGAGCGGGCAGGTCCATCAACATCTGGTTCATCTCTCGGCGCTGCCACGGCGAGAGCTCGGGGTTGAGCCCGACCTGGATCAGCAGCGAGGATTCGCCCTCATCGTCAGGATTGGAATCGCTCTGCGCTCGATCTTCGCTGTCCCGCATCGGTCGTCCCGATCCTCTCTGGCGGAGCGTTTTGCCATACGCTGCCGCGGTGTACGTAGGACCTTGAAGTCCCAGTCGACCGCCTGCTTGCTCGCGGCCACCGTGTAAAATCAGACCGTAAAACGTGTTACGCTATTCTTGGCGAACTGCGGGGCCACATCCGCCGCTCCGGCGACTCCCTGGAAGTGCAAGAGGAAAGCCAGCGCTCGTGCACTGGCACGCATCTGGAGACAGACTCCGCCGCGTCAAGCGGGCGGCGCCAGACCATCGCTGCTCGATCACCCACGGAGGAACCGATGCGCGGACAGTGGAAGGTTTTGCTGCTGGTGGCCGGACTTACGGCCTGTTCAAGCTCGAACCCGGACGTCGAGACGGGACCGACGCCGGAGGCCCAGAGGATCCCCGGCACGGGATCGGACGAGGGAACCGAGCCCGAGATGAAGAACGAGAACGTGCCGGAAAATGCCAGTACGGCTGCGAGATTCGGAATTCCGCCGGGCCACCTCCCCTCTCCTGGACAGTGCAAGGTGTGGATGCCGGGCGAGCCGCCGGGGAAACAGAAGAAGAAGCACGAGTCGGGCGCCTGCGAGTCGGTCTCTCGTGACGTGCCGGCTGGCGGGTGGCTCGTGTACCGCCCCGGTGAGGACAAGAAGGAAGTCGTCGTGCGAGAGTACGGCAGCCAGCGACAGATCACCTCGGTCAGGGTCTTCGATATCGCGACCGGAGCGTTGCTGCGCGAGCTCGATCCGGCCGACGAGCGGTAGGCGGGTCCGGACGCCGGCCGAGCAGACAGGCGAACGGGCCGGCCCATACCAGGGACCGACCCGTTCTATCAGCGCGGATGGGCGGGGTTAGCCTTCCAACGCTGACCTCAAGACTTCAAGGTGGATGTCGATACGGGCCTCCAGGTCTTCAGGTATCGGCATCCCCCGCTCCTGACAGCGCTCGGCCACCATCGCGTCGACATCCAGGATCCACATGCCGAGTTCCGGCGCGGCGTGCCTTCGCAGATCGCCGGCGGATAGAACGGCCTCGGGGTCGGAAAGGGCTTCAGCCTCGCGGGTGGCGCGCCAGGCACGGAGGATCGCCCGGTACTGCCGGGCCCGCTCCACGAATCGACCGGCCCCGTCCAGCGGGTCGGCGAAATTGCGGCATGACATCGGTCGTTCCGCGTCCAGTTCACATCCTTCGGTTCGGTGGAACACGCAGTTGCCGTCGTCACCGACTTCGAGGACTCCCGATCCTTCCTGCACGTAGCGCCGGATCACTTCACCCGTGGGTACCCGGAGGCCGCGCGCGATCCGCGCCACCTCGTACGGGGTCAGCGGAATCCGGTTACCGGGGCAGTGAGGGCCGCACGTGACCCCTGCCTCGGAGGCCTTTCGTTGCAAGTCGTCCAGGAAGTCGTCGATCATCGCTTGCACACCGCAGCACGGTTGACGAATCGCATGGCTCCTCGCCGGGTCGGGCGGGACGATGCGGTAGGCTGTCCACCGGGAAGCGGAAGTTACGCACGAGAGGGCCGGGAGGCGAATCGGTCACCCGGCAGCCTCGCCCGAATCAGCCGCCGGCTCGCGGCCGATCCGGATCGCCGCGACCCGCGACTCATCCCATGTGAACCAAACGCGGTCATGGCCCCGGAGGAGGTCGATGATCGCGCCCATTTTCTCGGACCGGAAGTAGGCCAGAAACGCGCCGCTGCCGGTCGTCTGCGTGGTCGCGATCCGGTTCTCGGGAATACCGTCTTTAGCCCGATCGATGAACCACAGCTCAGCCCTGGGATACGCCTCATCAGCCAGGCCGAGGTAGATTACTGCGTCCGTTTCGAGATCCCCCGGGGAGTCCGAGTAGACCTGCACTTCGAACGCTTCGATCTTTGCGTAGAAGAACCCTTCCATAATTCCTCCCCGAGATGGTTGAAGCTCCCACGGTACTGTACCCGGCCGCGACCGACCAGATTCCCGAGCTGCGGGCGGACTCGGTGCGACCCGCACCGCACAATTACGGATAGCACAAGTCCACCCGCCGAATACATTTCGCGCCAGTCGGGCAGCTCCGGCCTTCCGCCCGGAGCTTCTCATGGAGATGGATTTCAGCGGATCCTTTGACCCCCTCGGAGGATCGATGAGAGGCAAAGAGAAGACCCCCGGCCGCGGACGGAACGTGGGCTTGTGGATACTGGCGTTCGTTCTCATGCTCTCGGCCGGTGTGTACCAGCGATTCACGGGCCCCACCTACAGGCTGCGGGGCTCGTACAGCGTGGGCGACGAGGTCGTGAAGTACCGCCTGGTGCGCTCGGCCTATTCGACGGCGGACACGGTCGTCGTGATCCCGGCCCCCGCCGGAGTGGCCGGTGACCTGGTCTACCGCCGCTACCCGACCGAGGACGAGTTCACCAGGGTTCCGCTCGAGAGACGTGGCGAAGAGCTCGCGGGAACGCTCCCCGCGCAGCCGCCGGCCGGGAAGCTGGAGTACCATCTCGAGCTCATGACCCCGGCCGGCCCCGTGTTGGCCCCGGACACCGGTGAGAACGCGGTCATGCGCTTCAAGGGGTGGGTGCCGGCGTGGGTGCTCATCCTGCACGTGGCCTTCATGTTCTTCGGCGTGCTGGTGGCCTGGCGGGCGGGGCTTGGCGCCTTGTTCTCCGGTGAAGGGATCCGGAAGCTCAGTTGGGCCGCCCTGACCCTGCTGTCGGTGGGAGGGCTATTCCTGGGTCCCTGGGTCCAGAAGTACGCGTTCGACGATTGGTGGACGGGTGTACCTTTCGGCTGGGACCTGACGGACAACAAGACGCTCGTCATGTGGCTCGCCTGGTTCTTCGCCTTGCTGGCCATCGGTCGCGGGGCGAGACACGACGCATCCGAGGGCGGGACGTCAGGCGAGAAGAGAGCCAGGCTGGTGGTGGTGGTCGCCGCGATCGTCACGGTGGCCGTGTACCTGATCCCGCACAGCATGGCGGGAAGCCAGCTCGACTACGACGCGGTGGACCGAGGTGTGACGCCGGAAGAGGCGATCGGCATTGGTTGACGGGTGGATTGGCAGAATTGGGTCTGGCGAGACGGCGCAGTCGACTTCGATATGGCCCCTCGCCGGCTATCGCGAGGAAGGTGGAATTGTTGAGGAGTGAGACCCATGGTTGAGATCAATGCGGCGCTGACCCAGGGCACCCGGGTGTCCCTGTCCAACGGCCGGCACACGTGGTCGGCCGATGAACCACTCGACAAGGGCGGAGAAGACACAGGACCCACGCCATACGAGATGCTTCTCGGCTCACTGGCGGCGTGCACCCTGATCACGCTCGTCCTGTACACTCGGCACAAGGGAATCGAGCTCGAGGGGGTCTCGGCCCGTTACACCCACGAGAGGGTGCCCGCGCCCGCCGG
>CAZRRU010000154.1:0-3422 GCA_964602635.1 uncultured Gemmatimonadota bacterium
CTGGGAGGAAGACCCGGAGACGCGGGTCATTCTCATGTACCTGGAGAATTTCGGAAACCCGAGCAAGTTCACCCGGATCGCGAGTCGCGTATCCCGCCAGAAACCGATCGTGCTGGTCAAGTCCGGCCGCACCAGCTCCGGCGCCCGCGCCGCATCCTCGCACACGGGAGAGCTGGCGGGCACGGATGTGGCGAGCGACGCCCTGTTGGCTCAGTGCGGCGTCATCCGGGTCGATACGGTCGGCGAGCTGTTCGACGTGGCACGCGCCTTCGAGGATGTGCCGCTGCTCGAGGGCAACCGGGTGGCGATCGTCACCAACGCGGGCGGACCGGGGATCATCGCGGCGGACGCCTGCGAGTCGCAGGGACTGGAAGTGGTTGAGCTGACCGAGTCCACGCTCACGACCCTCCGCGAGGCCTTCCCCGAGGAAGCGAGCGTCCGGAATCCGGTGGACATGATCGCGTCGGCGGACCCCGACAGCTATCGGACAGCGCTGCGGGCGATCCTCACCGACCCCAACGTGGACGCGGTCATCGCGGCCTTCGTGCCCCCGCTCACGGTGAGCCAGCCGGAGGTGGCGCGGGCGATCGTGGACGTGCATCGCGAGCTGCCTGACAAACCGTTGCTGGCCGTTCTGATGGGCCGCGCCGGTCTTCCGGAGGGTCGCGCGCAGCTCCAGGAGGCGGGAATCCCGGCCTACATATTCCCGGAGTCGGCGGCCCGCGCCCTGGCCGCGATGAACCGGTACCGCGAGTGGCTCGAGCGCCCGACCGGGACTGTGGCCCGCTTCGATGTGGACCACGACGCGGCGGCCGCGGTCATGGAGCGTGTCGCGGTCGGAGACGGAGGCCGCGTGAGCGAGCTGGACGCCCTGGCCCTGTTCTCGGCCTATGGCATCGCGACCGTCCGGTCCCGTGTGGCGCGGAGCGCGGACGAGGCCGTCGCGGTGGCGACGGAGGTCGGCTTCCCGGTCGTGCTCAAGATCAACTCGGAAGAGATCGGTCATAAGACCGACGTGGGCGGCGTGGTCGTCGACGTGCGTACGGATGAAGAAGTCCGGGCCGCGTTCACCGAGATGATGGGGAGCGTGGCGGCCGCGGCGCCCGAGGCCGACGTCGACGGCATCCTCGTGCAGCAGTTCGTGAAGGGCGGCCGAGAGACCATCGTCGGCGTCACTCACGACCCGCTCTTCGGCCCGCTGATCATGTTCGGGCTGGGCGGAATCTACACCGAGGCGCTGAAGGACGTGGCGTTCGGCCTCCATCCCCTCTCCGATGTGGACGCGGAGGAGATGGTGCGTTCGATCCGAGGCTTCAGCATCCTCGAAGGCACACGCGGCGAGGCGCCATCGGACCTGGGAGCGATCGTCGAGACGCTGCAGCGGGTATCCCAGCTGGTCGGCGACTTCGAGCAGATCGCGGAACTCGACATCAATCCTCTCCTCGTGTTCGAGGAGGGAGCGATCGCGGTAGATGGGCTGATTCGGCTCGCGGCGCCCAACGAAAGGAAAGAGCGGCACGGAGTGCCCGCGTAGCGTCTGAGAGCGGCTATGGGACAATACGACAACATTGGTGAAGAGCAGCTGCGCAGGGACCTCCTGCGTCTGGCCACCCTGATCCGGAAGCTGCAGGACGAGGGTCGCCTGTTGGAGGAGATCCCCCGGCTCATGAAGATCTTCGGCGACCTGCGCCAGAAGATGTTCGCGTACGAGATTCGGGCCGTGGACCGGCTCGTCGCCGAGGACGAGGAAGACTCCGCGCAGATCGAGGAGTCGCGTCGCATCGTACAGGAGGCGCTGAAGGACGAGCAGGCCAGGCTCAAGGAATGGGAGACGCTGTGGTCTCCCGAAAGTGACGCCGAGGACGAGGGGGGCGTCCAGGACTGACCGGCACTTATGGCCGTTCGCGAGTGTATTGCGAACGGGCCGGACCGCAATACATTGTGTGGCCCGTCTCACGAGACGATCCCGTTCCCGGCCTTCGGGCCGAACTACCCCCGTTCACTGCCGAGCGGGGGTGTGTGTTCTGGGGCTTCGCGAGACTGGCTCGGGTGGCGGAATTGGCAGACGCGCAGGATTCAGGATCCTGTGGGAATTTAAATCCCGTGGGGGTTCGACTCCCCCCCCGAGCACTCCTTTCGGTCTATGGCCGGAAGACCACCTGCCCAGGTGGCGGAATTGGCAGACGCGCCAGCTTGAGGGGCTGGTGCCCTTTGGGGCGTGGAGGTTCGAATCCTCTCCTGGGCATTCCCTCGTGTGTTGCGCCCGTAGCTCAACTGGATAGAGCACCTGACTACGGATCAGGAGGTTGGGAGTTCGAATCTCTCCGGGCGTATTCTCGAGCCGCCCCGCCCGGTTCTCCGGGCGGGGTCTTATTGTTCGCGAGCTTTACGAGGTCAGGCGTTGGGTCTCAGGCAGACGCCAGCTCCTGCACCGCCTCCGCCAGCATCTGCACCCTCTTCGCATCACGAGATCCACTGGCCCCGTGGGCGAGTTCGGCCGCCAGCTTGTTCAGCGCGTCGCTCCGCGCCGAGCCCGACTTGCCTTCCGCGTCGGCGAGCGCCTGCCGCGCCGATGCGATGTTCGCGGACGCGAGGCCGTTCGAACGCTCGAGCTGGTCCAGATAGGCTCCGGCCAGCGCGAAGGAAGCCGGCCACACGAACTGCGGCTGCCCCTGCGCATTCAGGTAGCTGAGCCTCACGGTGTTGGCCGCAGCGATTTCGTTCTCCGACAGGAACTCGCTCGGCACGAGCTCGAAGATGTCCAGCCCGCGGGCGATCTCGGAGTTCACGATCACTCCGTTGTACCAGTAGACCGACCAACTGCCACCCATCCGCATCCGGGTCGGGTCCACCGGCCCCCGGTCGTGGAAAGCGATCTCCACCGGGTTGGCGGCATCGGTCCAATCGAAGACTGAGATCCCGCCCTGGTACCATCCCTGGACCATCACGTCGCGGCCTGGGATCGGAATCAGCGAGCCGTTGTGCGCCACGCAGTTCTCGGCGGATGTCTGAGGCGCCGGAAGCTTGTAGTAGCTCTTGAACTGCATCTCCCGGTTTTCGACGGTGAAGATCGCGTTCGCGCCCCACTCCACCGGATCGGTGGCGCGGCACTTCGGCTGACCGCCGCCGCCCCACTCGTCCGTGAACAGCAGCTTGCTGCCGTCGTTGTTGAACGTCGCCGAGTGCCAGTAGGAGAAGTTCGAGTCGCTCACCGCGCCGATTCGCTTCGGGTTGACCGGATCGCGAATGTCGAGCAGGAGCCCGTAGCCGCCGCAGGCGCCACCGGCCAGACCGATCGCCGGGTACACGGTGATGTCGTGACACTGGGTGGGGCCGGTGGGCTCGTCGTCCGCCCCGCGGGCGGCCATCATCTCCGCGATCAGGATCGGGAGGTAGTCACGCAGCGCGGCGCTGTCGTCCGC
>CAZRRU010000155.1:0-9015 GCA_964602635.1 uncultured Gemmatimonadota bacterium
TGCGGGTCGCGGGTCGTACGTCCTCGTTCGCACTGCGCGACGCCAACCTGGACCTGAGGACGATCGGGGACACGCTGGGGGTGGAGACGGTGCTCGAGGGAAGCGTGCGACGTTCGGCCGGCAGGGTCCGCGTCACCGCCCAGTTGATCGACGCCGAGAACGGCTTCCACCTGTGGTCGCAGGACTGGGACCGAGAGCTCACCGCGGGAAACGTGTTCGAGATCCAGGACGAGATTGCGGGGGCGGTGGCGGCGGCGATGGCCTCGGGAGCGGCGCCGGTCGCGGATGCTGCGCGTGGACAGGCCCGCGACCTGGTTCCGACCTCGATGCGTACCTCGAACCTGGATGCGTATGATCTCTACCTGGCCGGCCTTCATCACTGGGCCCCTCGCAGTCCCGATGGCCTGAACGAGGCAGTCCGGCTGTTCGAGGAGGCGCTGGAGCTGGACTCGATGTACGCGCCGGCCTGGGTCGGGCTGGCCGCCGTGTACCAGTCACTTCCGTGGTATACGGACTACCCGACGGCTGTCGCGGCAGAGAAATCGAGACTAGCCGGACGAAGGGCGCTCGAGCTGGACCCGGATAACGCCGAAGCCCTGTACACACTGGCTACGACGATCTTTCAGTACGATCTCGAGTGGACCGAGGCGGCGCGTCTCTTCGAGCGGGCGGTCGAGCTGGATCCCGAGTACTCGCAGGGACTTACCTGGTATTGCTGGTTTCTCACCGACGTAGGCCACCGGGAGGAGTCCATTCCGTGGTGCGAGCGGGCGGTCGAGCTGGATCCGCTCCGGGTGCAGACCCTGGCACAGCATGGCGACAACCTGATGGTCGTCGGCCGGTACGAGGAGGGGCTCCGGATGCTCGCGCGCGCCCTCGCGCTGCGACCGGACTTCAGCTGGCCGCGCCTCGAGACGGCGATCGGTCTCGCGGTGCTCGGTCGCCTGGACGAGGCCGGCGAGCAGCTTCGTATCTATGCACGGGACGGCGGCCTGCCGGGCGGAGAGGCGGCGGCGTCCACCGTCGTGGCAGGCCTGCGCGACTCTGCGATGCGGGACGAGGCTGTCTCCGTCGTGCTTCAATGGATCGCCCACGACGAGCACCTGACCTGGTTGCTCGTCAGCTTGCTCGGCCTGCTCGATGACCGCGAGAAGGCGCTCGATGTCATCGAGGGCATGATCCAGATGGAGTTGCCCGGGCACTCGTCGATCGGTTCTTTCCTCGTGACCGACTACCTCCGCGGGGAGCCCCGCTTCGAGGCCGCGCTCGCAAGCCTGGGCATTCCCGACCCGCCGCCGGAGCCGCTGCCGATCAGCTGGTAGGCGTCCGAGCCCCGGACAATCCCATCGCGCCCTCAAGAGCCCAGTCCCGTAGTCCTGCCCGGGGCCTCCCGGTAGGTTCGAATCCTGGACCCGGCCTGAACAGGAGGCATTTCATGTACCGATTCTGGATCCTCGTGCTGCTGGTCGCGTCCGCGGGTCAGCTGCGGGCGCAGACCACCGGGACGGAGATCATCGAGGCGGCCCGGCAGTCGTGCACTGAGCTGGAGTCCGGTGAGTTCTCGGCCTCCGATGACGCCGTCAAGCACGTGGATCTCGACGGCGACGGGACGAAGGACATCCTGGTCGACGAGGGCAAGTTCGCCTGCTCGACCTCCGCCACCCTGTTCAGCCCCACGGGCGGGGCGCAGCTACATGCGATCGTCGGAGACGATCACGACGTCTGGATGGCCCGGGCCTGGCGGCTGGTGGAGTGGGGCGAAGACACGATCCTGCTCATGGCCCGGCACGGCTCGCAGTGCGGCGGCTACGGATATCAGCACTGCTACGAGGCGATCGTGTGGAGCGACGCGGGTGCGATGACCGTGCGCGGCGCAGAGTAGCAGGACCCGCAGTATCAATCCTCCGCCACCAGGGCGACGACCTTCTCCACCGCATTGGCTGCATCGTAGGCGTAGTCCTGGGCCCCGATCGACCGGGCGAACTCCTCGGACAGGGGTGCGCCGCCGACGATCACTTTCAGCTCGTCCGACAGCCCCCTCTCCTCCACCAGGTCCACGACGCTCTTCATGAGCGGCATGGTCGTGGTCAGGAGGGCCGACAGACCGATGATCGAAGCGTTCTCGGCAACGGCCGCATCGATGAACTCCTCGGCCGGAACGTCGGTTCCCAGGTCGACGACCTCGAAGCCGGCTCCCCGGAGCATGATTCCCACCAAGTTCTTGCCGATGTCGTGCAGGTCCCCCTGGACCGTACCGAGAATCACCTTGCCGCGACTGGGCACCTCTTCAGCGACCAGCAGCGGTTTGAGCAGCGAGACTCCGGCGGTCATCGCCCGGGCGGACAGGAGCACTTCCGGCAGGAACATCTCGTGGCTCCGAAACCTGTCTCCCACCACGCTCATCCCCGCAATCAGCCCGTCGTCGAGGATTTCGACCGTCGGAACGTCCGTTTGGATCGCCAGGGCGACCAGCTCGGCGACTTTCGCGTCGTTCCCGGCGATCAGGTCTTGCGCGATATCCTTCAGGATCTCCATGCCTGGCTCCATCAGTTGTTCGTGGGAGGACGGCGGGTGGTGGACGCGATCCGCTCGCGGCACTCCCAGGTCACGCAATCGAGGCAGAACTCGAAGTCGTTCTTGAACGCATGTGCGGCAGGCCGGCCCGCGACCAGTACCCCGGAAACCGACTTGATCGGCGACATCAGGCAGCTGGAATTCAGCTCGATACCGATCCCTCCCGGCTCGAGGAAGGCGAACAGCTTCCGTTGGCCGCTGACATGCCACCCGCAGTAGCCGGGACTGTACGGCAGAACGCTGGCCCCGGAGTCCAGACCTCCGTGATCAGGCAGAGACTCGCCGAATGCCTGGCCCAGGAGACTGGCGGCCCGGTCCGCTCGTTCGGACGCGATCCCGTCCAGCATGCACCCCAGCGCCGCATCATTGCCCTCGAACAGTTCGGCGATCTTCCGTCCGATGGGCTCCCCGAGGGTGGCGGCGAACATCGCCAGACACCGGGAGTCCTCGACGATGCCGGGAAGTGGAGCGGGAACCGCGTTCAGTCCGTCGCCCTCGTACACCTCCAGGAACTCGTTCAACGAGATATCGGCGATGATCCCGACCGGCCGGGCGAGAGCCTCGTACAGCTCCCTCGCCTGCTCGACGAGAGCGTCCACTCGCTCGGATACCTGGTATCCATTCGGAATACCCTGTGTCCGCAGGACCGTGTCGCGGCCGGGCGCCTGCTTCAGGTCCACGAGGCCGATCCTGCCCCTCATTCGCCCCTCGCGGGCAATTCGTCCATCCCCGCGTCCCTCGCGGCTGCCTCCATGCGCTCGATGAGCTGTGCCTGCACGCCGTCATCCAGTCGCGTGGGTACGGCTTCCTGGATAAGCCGTTCCACCTCGCCCGACGCCCGCTCACGAAGGCTCAGGCCTCCCTCATCCTGCCAGCGGGCCCGGTTGGCCCGGTCGATGACGGGACCGGAGAAACGGATCTCGTCTCTCAGGTGACGCCGGGTATGGTCGGCAATGAGCAGATGCTTGTCGCGCAGGAGTTCCTCGAATATCGGCCGGGCAGGAAAGTCCTCCCTGGGCTGAATGCCGTTCAGCAATCGAAAGGTCATCCCGCAGATCTCGTTGTCGACGACCAGCTTCTCGAGGCTCTGGCAGTTGATGAAATCGAGAATCCCGGGACCGGAGATGTTGTTGGTGCCAACGAGCGCCCCCAGCGTAGCGCCCATCGCCGTCTCCAGTCCTCCCTGGGCGTCCAGGCGTTTCGCGTCGCTCATGGCCGTGTAGGCCTGTGTGGGGATTCCCAGGAACTTCCCGATTTCGGTATGGGCGCAGTCGGTCATCATGGTCTCCACCGCTCCGAACGGGGTCGTCTCGTAGCGGATGTCGAAGATGGCCGAGGCGCCTCCGTACAGCATCGGAGTACCCGGGTTGGCCAACTGGCTGATCACCACTCCGCTGAGGGTCTCGGCGGTGTGCTGGACCAGGGTGCCTACCACGGTGACCGGGCCCACGAACCCGGACAGGGGCATGGAAACGAACTCCACCGGGATGGATGCCCGGGCGCAATCCAGGACGTTCTGGCTGGTGGCCTCGCTCCATTTGAGGGGCGGGGTGGGGCAGCAGGAGAGGACGGTCAGGGGCTTCTGCTGCAAGGCTTCGGCACTGCCGCGCACGATCAGTTGCAGGTCTCGGATGACTTCGAACGCTTCGCCGGAGAAGGCGCCGGTGATGACCGGCTTTTCACAGAACAGGAGACTCAGGAACAGCCGGTAGCTGTCGGAGATGGACTCGGCCACGTCGGCCGGGATGAATGCGGTGCTCTGGGAGGCGATGTTCTCCAGGCTCCCGACGAGCCGGGCGTACCGGATGTAGTCGGCTGTGCCGGGCCGCCGGATCTCCCCGCTCGCGTTGTCGAGAATGTTGATCGCCGCCGAGCCCGGGGTGAAGTGGACGTTGTCGCCCGAGAAGTCGTGGGTCTGGTTCCCGAGCACATCGAACAGCTTGAATGACTGCGGAGCGGTCGCCAGCGCCCGATCGATGATCTCGTCCGACAGGGTCGCGTGCTCGGTCTTCGGGTCGACGTCTACCCCATGATCTCCGAGGAGACACAGGACCTCCCGGTTATGGATCGTCACCCCCAAGGTCCGGAGCAGACCCCTGGCTTCGTCGATGATCTGATTGATCAGCTGGTCATCCAGCAAGCTGAGCGTCGGTCTCATTCCCGTACCCCGGTTCTTGGATTGCCGCCAGGTCAGGACCCGCGGAGATCGGGCCGGTATCCCAGGCGGTTCGACAAACGGGCCGCGGCCTGCTGGACGCTCGCGGCGAGGGCGGGGATTCGATCCGCGGTCACGCGGTGCACCGAACCACCGACGCTCAACGACACGGTCGTCTGCCCTTCCCCGTCATGCACGGGAGCGGCCACGGAGGCATACCCGTACTCCAGTTCCTCGATATTCGTGGCATACCCCTGCTCACGAACCTCGGAAAGAGCGGCGGTCCACCGATTCCACGAAGTGATCGTGTGATCCGTGATCGGCTGCAGGCCGCCCGGCGGCTCCGGCAACGGCGCCGCGGAAAAGGCGTTGAGCACTTTTCCGGTGGCGGTGGCGTGGGCCGGCCAGCGGGTCCCGATGGAGCTGTCGATGCCCAGCAGACTGCGGCCGCGCGATTCGTCCAGGATCAGGACCTCGGCACCGACCAGCGACTCGAGCGTGACATCCTCTCCGGTGATCTCCGCCAGGGCCTCGAGCTCGGGCCGCGCCGCCTCGCGCACATCGAAGGCTCTGAGGGCTCTCGATCCAAGCACGATCATCTCGGGGCCGAGCTGGAAGTTCCCGCTCTCGGGTGAGCGAACGACGAAACCCTCCCGCTCGAGGACGCTCAACATTCGGTGCGCCGTGGACTTGTTGAGTCCGGCCTCGGCAGCGAGCTGCGTGAGGCTCCGTTTCGGCCCGTTTTCCGGGAAAGCCCTGAGGAGGGAGAGGACACGTTCGACCGCCCTGGTGCCCGGAATCGTGTCCGCTGATTTCGTTTTGAAATCGGCTTTCATCATGTGAAACACGCTAGTATCTTCCCGGGTCCGGGACAAGGACCACGGGAGGCTTGGCTTGGAGACGATCCTCAGTTCGGCACGACAAACAGTCGCAATCGGGCCCGATCGCCCCGTCTGCCTGATCGGGGAGCGAATCAACCCGACGGGGCGACAAGCGCTGGCCGCCGAAATGGCGGCTGGGGACCTCGAACGGGTCGGCTCGGACGCCGTCGCCCAGGTGGAGGCCGGAGCCACGGTCCTCGACGTCAACGCGGGAATTCCAATGGTCGACGAGCCTGCTCTCCTGGCCGAAGTCGTCGCGCTCGTGCAATCGATCAGTGACGTGCCGGTGTGCATCGATTCGAGCGTAGTCGAGGCCCTGGCCAGCGGCCTCGAGACCTGCGAGGGCAAGCCGCTGGTGAACTCGGTGACCGGCGAGGACGCTCGCCTGGAGGCCGTCCTGCCACTGGTGAGCAAGCACGGAGCCGCCGTGATCGGCCTCACCATGGATGCTGAAGGAATCCCAGATACACCTGACCGACGTCTCGCGGTGGCCCGGAAGATCCTCGGCCGGGCCGCGGATCACGGGATTCCGGCGGCCGACGTCCTGATCGATCCCCTGGTTCTGCCCGTCGGTGCCACCCCGATGGCTGGCAGAATCGCCCTCGAGACCCTTCGCCTCGTGCGTGGCGAACTGGGTGTGAACACGGTATGCGGTGCGAGCAATATCTCGTTTGGACTACCGGACCGTCCGGCGGTGAATTCCGCCTTCCTGTCCATGTCGGTGGGCGCCGGAATCACGGCTGTGATCGCGAATCCGCTGGATGAGGCGAGCCGAACCGGAATCCTGGCGGGGGATCTGCTCATGGGGAACGACGAACATTGCATGAACTGGATCTCCGCTCATCGGAAATCCATTGCCGGGGCCTGAGCCAGCCCGATCGCGTGACTGGTCGGCTCAGCGCCGTCCCTTCGCGTCCTTCAGGATCCTGTGCGCGGCGAGGTATCCCGAGTTGCCGGTCACTCCGCCTCCCGGATGCGTCCCCGCTCCGCACAGGTACAGGCCTTCGATGGGCGTCCGGTAGCGGGCCCAGCCCGCCACGGGCCGGGCGAAGAAGAACTGATCCAGGGTCATCTCGCCCTGGAATATGCTTCCCTCCTGGAGGCCCCATTTCCGTTCCATGTCGGCCGGCGTGAGAACCTGACGCGCCTCGACGGAGTCGGGCAGGTTTGGCGCATAGCGGCCCAGCGTCTCGACAACCGTGTCCGCGAGCGTCTCGGCAGCCGCCGCATCCCACGTCCGATCGCGCAGGTGGTACGGCGCGAACTGCACCAGCACCGACATGCCATGCTTCCCCGCCGGGGCCAGATCCGGTTCGGCCACCGTGGGGATCACCGCTTCGAGGTACGGCAGTTCCGAGATCCGGCCGTACTTGGCGGCGTCCGACGCGCGTTCCACGTACTGCAGACTGGGGCTGATCGAGATCGCGCCACCGAGGTGCGCTCCCCGGTCCTGCAGGCCTTCGAATCGCGGCAACTCGCCGAGCGCGAGGTGTACTTTCGCGGTCGCCCCCCGGTAACGGATCGCCTCCAGCGCCCGGACGAACTCGGGATCGAGCGCCGCCGGATCCGACAGGCCCAACAGGGTCGCGCCCGGGCCGGCTCCCGAGGCCACCGTACGCGCGGAGATCTCCGTTCCGTCGTCCAGCGCGACGCCCACGGCCTGTCCGTTGTTCAGCAGGACGTGCGTCACCCTGCTTTCGAGGCGAATCTCGGCACCCGCTCCCCGGGCCGCCGAGGCCAGGGCCTCGCTCAGACGACCGACTCCCCCGCGCGGACGGATGAGCGCCACCGGGTTTCCGGACCCGGACTCCGCCGCTCTGCGAAACAGGTTGAGCGCCGTTCCGGTGGCCATCGGCCCGTGGGCATCTCCCTGCACGGCGACGCCGGCCAGGACTCCGCGAAGCGGCTCCGACTCAAACCACTCGTCCAGCAGCTCCAGACACGACATCGGAAGGACCCGAATCACCTCTTCCATCTCGCTCCGGCCCAGCTTCCGCAGGCCGAGGCCGACTCGGCCCAACGCGAACAGGTCAGACCGCGACGGGTCGGGAATCCCGGGAGGTTCGATCGAGTACAGCTTCGACAGAAAGCCCGCCACCATCCCGGTGAAGCCGATGAACTCGGCCCAGCGGTCGGCGTCGGAGGTCGAAAAGGCGCGGATCGATTCGGCAGAGGAAGATGCTGACTCGCCCAACAGCAGGTGCCGGCCATCCGTGAGGGGGACGAAGACTCCCGGATCGGACCGCACCAGGTCCAGACCGTGCGCACCGAGACCCAGGTCCTGGAAGATGGCCGGATGCAGCTGCGCCGCCCGGTGTGTCCCGGTATCGAAGCTGAACCCCGGGAACAGTTCCTCGGTGGATGCTCCGCCCCCGACGCTGTCGCCCTGCTCGAGGACGAGGACGCTCTGCCCCGCTCGAGCGAGGTAGGCGGCGGTCACCAGTCCGTTGTGTCCCGCACCGATCACGATGGTGTCGAAGGAGAGGCTCATCGGGCGCCGCCCTTCAGGATCTCGAGGGCCGCCAGCCGTCCGGGTCCACCGCAGATTCCTCCACCGGGATGCGCCCCCGATCCGCACAGGTAGAAGTCTCGTACCGGAGTGCGATAGTTGGCCCACCGCGGAGCGGGTCTCAGGAAGAACAACTGCTGCAGTGACAGCTCACCATGGAAGATGTTGCCGCCGGTGAGGCCGAACTCTTCCTCCATGTCCTGCGGGGTGACGACCTGCCGGTGGATGATCGCGCTCTTCAGATTGGGCGCATACTCGCTCAACGTATCGATGACCGCGTCGCCGAACGCCTCACGTTTCTCGTCGCTCCACCCACCGTTCAGCTTGTAAGGCGCGTACTGGACGAAACAGGACATCACGTGCTTTCCGGGCGGTGCCATGCCCGGATCGATGAGCGACGGGATGATCACGTCCATGTACGGATGGCGCGAGAACTCACCGTACTTGGCGTCGTCGTACGCCCGCTCCAGGTAGTCCTGGCTCGGGCTGATCGAGATCGCGCCCCGCAGGTGGTCCCCATCTCCCGGAAGGCTCGTGAAGTTCGGCAGCTCGCCGAGGGCGAGGTTCACCTTTCCTGATGATCCTACGCTGCGATAGCGTCGGATCGACTGCACGAAGTCCGGGGGCAGGTCTCCTTCATCTACCAGGTGCAGGAATGTCCGGCGTGGGTCGAGGCCGGAGACTACCGTTCGTGCCCTGACCTCTTCGCCACCTTCGAGCGCCACGCCCACGGCGCGACCGCCGCGGACGATCACCTGCTCGACCGTGGTGTCGTTGCGGATCGTCACCCCGAGCTCCCGGGCTGCCGAAGCGATCGACTCGGCCACCGCCCCGGTCCCCCCGCGCGCGAACCCCCAGGCCCGAAATGCCCCGTCGATCTCTCCCATGTAGTGGTG
>CAZRRU010000156.1:0-23691 GCA_964602635.1 uncultured Gemmatimonadota bacterium
GTTGACGATGGCGCCCCCGCCATTTCGTTGCATGACGGGGATTACCTGTCGGCACAATCGGACCAGTCCCAGAACGTTGATCCGGTAGCTGAGGTCCCAGGCCTCCTCGCTGAGCTCGAGGAACGCGCCGGCGCCGGCGGCGGTGCCCGCATTGTTCACGAGGATGTCGACGGGCCCCAGGGCGTCCTCGACCGCCGACATCAGATCGGCACACTGGGCCGGGTCCGAGACGTCGCAAGCGAAGGCCTCACTCTGACCATCCAATCCATCTACGGTGGCCTGTGCCCGCTCCTTGGATCTGGCGACGACAGCCACCGATGCTCCGGCTCGACTGAGCTCGCTGGCCGTGGCCCTTCCGATTCCCCTCGATCCGCCCGTGACGACGGCCACCTTGCCCTCCAGCTCACGCATCGTCGGCCTCCTCCAGAAACGCTTCCACCTCGTCGAGATCCTCCGGACCCCCCATCGGGCGGACGGTAATCGTCCGGTCGATGCGCCGCATCAATCCGGTCAGGACTTTGCCCGGTCCCACCTCGAACCAGACGTCCGGCTCGGTCTCGATCATCGATCGGACGCATTCTACCCAGCGGACCGGTGACGTCAACTGCTCGACGAGAAGCTCGCCGGCCCGTGCTGCAAGTATGACCGGGATAGCGGCTGCATTCGCAACGACCGGAAACACTGGGTCGCGCATCTCTACGTCTCGGAGGGCAAGGGCGAGCCCATCGCGTGCTTCCGCCATGAGGGGGGAGTGGAACGCCCCGCTGACGTTCAAGCGAACGGCCCGCTTCGCTCCTGCCTCCAGTGTTCGCTCCATCGCCACCTCGACCGCATCGACGTCACCGCTGATCACGATCTGACCGGGCGCGTTGTAGTTCGCGGGAACCACCGTACCGGCCGATACGCCCGAGCAGACTTCCTGGACAGGCTCGGGGTCCAGACCGATCACCGCTGCCATCGTGCCCGGCCGCACCGTGCCAGCTCTACCCATGAGTTCGCCACGCCTCCGCACCAGCCGCAGAGCATCTTCGAAGTCGATCGCCCCCGCGGTCAGGTAGGCAGTGAATTCTCCGAGCGAATGGCCCGCCGAGACGGTGACTCTCCGACGAACAGCTTCGGGCAGGCAGCTCCACGCGGCATAGCTGTGCAGCAGGATGGCTGGCTGGGCGTTTTCCGTGCGCGTGAGCTCCTCCTCCGGCCCTTCCCAGCAGGTCCTCCTGAGATCGAAACCCAGCACATCGTTGGCTCGCTCGAACGCCTCCGCCGCCCGCGGGTGGGCCGAGGCGAGATCCCTGCCCATGCCGACGAACTGCGACCCCTGTCCGGGCAGAAGAAGAGCAATCTGTTGCGCAGACATAGTCCGTAGATCCTCCAGGAGCGCCGTGCATCGCACGGAGCCGTGTGGGTTCCGGTTCAGCGGCGGCGAATCTTCCTCCACACGCGTGCCGTCCGGCTCGTCGGTCCGAGCTCGGATGCGAGATCCGCCACCATGCCGGACTCGACACACGTAACCGCCGTCTGAATCGCGTTCTTGATCGCCCGGGCTGACGACCCGCCATGACAGATGATCGACACCCCGTTCACGCCGAGAAGCGGCGCCCCACCGTACTCGGCGTAGTCCACGGTTCGATACACTTCCTTCAATCCAGCCCCATACGTCTCCGGATCGAGATGGCTCTCCAGTACACCCGAGATGAAGCCGGCCACGGATTCGTAGAACTTGAGCAGCACGTTGCCCACGAAGCCATCGCAGACGAGAACATCGCAGGCGCCTTCGAGAATCGTGTCTCCCTCGATGTTCCCGACGAAGTTCAGCTCCTCGTCCTCTTGCAGGAGCCTGTGGGTCGCCACCGTCCGCGTGTCCCCTTTAGATGCCTCTTTTCCCACGTTGAGCAACCCGACCCGCGGGGTCTCCAGGGCAAGCATGTCGCGCATGTAGACCGACCCGAGGTGTGCGAATTGCAGCAGCTGATACGGACGCGTCTCGATGTTCGCGCCCGCATCGACGACGAGAACGGGCGACCCGGCTGTCGGAAACATGGTCCCCACCGTGGGCCTCTCCACCCCTGGGACCATTCCGAGGAAGAGTCTCGAGGCCGCCATGACGGCACCGGTGGACCCCGCACTGATGAAGGCGTCCGCGGCGCCCTGCTGAAGCAGCCCCAGGCCGACGACGATCGAACTGTCGGGTTTGCGACGGATGGCCCGAACCGGGGATTCGTGAGGCTCGACGACCTCCGTCGCGGGCACGACCTCGATACCACCGGGAATGTCCGATGGAAGCTCTGAGCGCAGGCTCTCGGGCACGCCCACCAGAAGTACTTTGAACTGGTTCGGCCACTCCCGAACGGCAGACAGCGCGCCCTCGATGATCACTCGGGGCGCGCCGTCTCCTCCCATCGCGTCCAGCGCGATGCGATGCATGTCACACCTGGCTCGGCCGCGGGCCGGTCAGAACTCTTCGGTTCGGACGATCTCCCGCTCGCCGTAGTGGCCGCACGTCGGACACACCCGGTGTGGCCTTCGAGGATCGCCGCATCTCGGGCACGCCTGGTGAGCGGTATTCGCCGCGACGTGATGCGTTCGGCGCTTCCGCTTGCGCTGCTTCGAGGTACGTCTCTTCGGTACCGCCATGATCCGACTCCCTATCCGTCGTTGCTATCGTCTGCGTCATCCGGAGCGGCCGTCCCGGCTTGCCCGCCCGAAACCAATTCCCTCAGTACTTCCCAACGCGGGTCCGGCTCCTCAGAACTGCACTCACATTCAGACTCGTTCCTGTCCGCGCCGCAGATCGGGCACAGCCCGAGACAGTCATCCCGGCATACCGGGTACTCCGGCGAGGCCAGCACCAATTCCTCGCGAAGCGGGCCCGAAAAGTCCAGAACGGGGGCGTCCGGGTCCAGCGCGAACACGCCCTCTCCTTCCTGGCCTTCCGGTACATCCGGGTCGAACCGGAAATCGAATTCGACCTCCACCGGCCACTGCATGTCGCCCAGGCAGCGCCGGCAAGTCAGGCTCAGGGTCGTTGCCAGCTGCCCCACGATGCGTACGCCACCGTGTCCTCCCGGCTCGGCCCGATACGACATCCTCGGGGCACCTGCGAAAGCCGATCCTTCGAGGCCCCAGGCCGCGGGCCCGGCAGAAAGCGTCCCCGACCACTCGACGGGTCCCCGCCGGAGCCTGTCCAGATCAACCCGACCTGCTGGGAAGCCGCTATTCATAGCCGTTGACGCGAGTATTGTCAATCGTCGCCCGAGTGTCCGTTACCCTGGAGACGCTCCGTGCCAGCGAAGAAAAAGGCGATCTCGATTTCGGCGTTCTCCGGCGAGTCAGAAGCGTGGATCGCGTTTCGCTCTTTGCTCTCCGCATAAAGGGCCCGAACCGTACCCTCGTCCGCCTCCGCAGGGTCCGTCGCTCCGATCACACGCCGCAGCTCCGAGACCGCTTCGTGTCGCCTCAGAATGAGCGGCATGCACGGCCCCGAGGTCATGAAATCGACGAGCGATCCGTAGAACGCCCGCTCCCGATGAACCGAGTAGAACGCCTCGGCCTCACCTCGCGTGAGATGCTTCACCCGGGCCGCGACGATAACGAATCCAGCAGCCTCCAGGTGCGCGATAATCTGGCCTGCTCTGCCCGACCCGAAGGCGTCCGGTTTGACTATGGTCAGTGTATACATCTGGCTCATTCTCAGACTATCCCCCTGTTTGACCCGGCAATCTCGCCTCGATGAGGCCGACCAGGTCGGCTGGCCGCTCTGCGACGGCGATGCCGCAGTCGCGGAACGCGGCCATCTTCTCGGCCGCCGTGCCCTCCGAACCCGAGATGATGGCTCCCGCATGACCCATGCGGCGACCCGGCGGCGCGGTCTGACCCGCGATGAAGCCCGCCACCGGCTTCGACATCTGATCCCGGACGAACTCGGCAGCTACCTGCTCGTCCGTGCCCCCGATCTCTCCGATCATGGCCACGGCACTCGTGGCCGGATCGTCCTCGAATGCCTGCAGGCAGTCAACGAAATCGGTGCCGATCAACGGATCTCCACCGATGCCGACGCAAGTGGACTGGCCGATTCCGTGCCGCGTGAGCTGGAAGATCACCTCGTAGGTAAGCGTCCCGGAGCGACTCACGATTCCCACCGGACCAGGCGTCACGATCTGGCCAGGAAGGATCCCTATCTTACCGATGCCCGGGGCGATCAAGCCCGGACAGTTGGGGCCGATCAGGCGAGCGCCCTTCTCCCGCACGTACGGTAGCGCTGTCATCATGTCGGCGACGGGGACCCCCTCCGTGATGCACACGATGAGACTCGCCCCGGCGTCGGCAGCCTCGAAGATGGCGCTGGAGGCAAACGCTGCCGGTACGTAGATGACACTCGCGTTCGCCCCCGTCTCGGCCACCGCCTCGGCCACCGTGTCGAACACCGGCACGGTATCGTCGAACACCTGGCCGCCCTTACCCGGGGTCACGCCAGCGACGACCCGGGTTCCATACTCGATCATCTGGCGCGCGTGGAAGGAGCCGTCGCGACCCGTAATCCCCTGCACCACCAGACGCGTACTGTCGTCGATGAATATGCTCATATCTGAAGATCCTGTTGCCGTCTCTCTTGCGGTCTGGGACGATTCCCGTCTCGCCGCTCCTCAGGTGCCCGCGGCCAGGGCGACCGCCCGCTTCACGACCTCGTCCATATCCGTCATGGCCTCGAACCCGTTCTCCTTCAGGATTTCGACGGCCAGGTCCTCGTTCGTCCCTGTCAGACGGATCGCTATGGGAAGGCCGACATCGATCCGATGGGTCGCCTCCACGATCCCGTTCGCCACATCATCACACCTGGTGATACCGCCGAAGATATTGAACAGGATCGACTTGACGTTCGGATCCGCCGTGATGATCTCGAAGGCCGTGACCACCTTGTCCGGGTTCGAGGAACCCCCGATATCCAGGAAGTTGGCCGGCTCTCCCCCGTAGTGCTTCACGAGGTCCATCGTCGCCATCGCCAGGCCCGCCCCATTCACGCAGCAGCCGACATCGCCGTCCAGTTGGATATAGCTGAGACCGGCCTCTCGTGCTTTGCGCTCAGCCGGATCCTCCGCCGACTCGTCCCGCATCGCCTCGACATTGGGAATCCTGAACAACGCGTTGTCGTCGATGTTCATCTTGGCGTCGATCGCCTTCACCTCACCGGCCGGCGTCGAAATCAGTGGATTAATTTCCGCCAGAGTGCAACCGGCAGCCCGGTACGCCTCGTACAACTGAGCGATGATCCGGGCCGCCTGCCTGGCCAACTTCGCGTCATCGTACAGACCGAAGGCGAGGGCCGATGCCTGGTGAGGAAGGAGCCCATACCTGGCGTCGACTGCCCGTTTCTGGATCGCATCCGGGTTCGTTACGGCGACCTCCTCGATGTCGATTCCGCCTTCGGATGACACCATGATGACGTCGCACTGCGAGCCCCTGTCCATCACGATGCCCAGATAGGCCTCGGTAGCGATCTCCTCGGCCGGGGTGATGAGTACCTTTTCGACCGTAAGGCCCTTGATCTCCATCCCGAGGATGGCACCGGCCTTGTCCCTCGCGTCCGCCGCATCGTCGGCCAGCTTCACGCCCCCGGCCTTCCCCCGGCCTCCCGCGTGAACTTGCGCCTTAACGACCACCATGCCGCCGAAAGCCGTCGCGATCTGCTCCGCTTCCTCCGGGGTCGTCGCGATCTCGCCGGGAGGCACCGGCACCCCGTGGGCCCGCAGGATCTCTTTAGCTTGATATTCGTGAATGTTCATGACTGCCTTTGCCGTCTCGTGTTCACTCGAAACCGCCGGTCGCAATCCTGTCCGGCGTGACGGTCGTCCCGGACGTACCGGCAAGGCCCGCCGGTCCGTCGTGCAGAGCGGCGATGATGGCCCGCTCTCCTCCTCCTTCGACGAAATGGACCGCAGCTTCCACCTTCGGTCCCATGCTCCCGGCTCCCAGAGCACCCGCCGCGAGGAGTGCGCCTGCCTCCGATGTCGTCATCCTGGAGATCAGCTGAGCCTGGTCCGTGCCCCAGTTCTCGTACACCCCGTCCACATCGGTCAGGATCAGCAGTATGGCCGCGCCGATCTCGTGACCGAGCAGAGCCGCCGCCCTGTCCTTATCCACTACCGCATCGACACCGTCCAGTCCCAGCTGAGGATCGCGGTAAACGGGAATTCCTCCTCCACCCGCCGTGATGACTATGTCCCCACGGCCCACAAGTTCGGCCACCATGCCGGATTCGCAGATCTGGACGGGCACCGGACTGGGCACGCGCCGGCGCAGATTGCCGCGCGAATCCGCCTCGATCCGGATTCCCTCCTCGCGCAGCTCCTCGGCCACACCCGGTCTGATGGCACGCCCGATAAACTTGACCGGCTCGCGCATGGACGGATCATCCGGATCGACGAGCGCCTGCGTGATCAGGGTGACTACGCGGCGGTCGCTCCCCGCCGCATGCAGGGCGTTCTGCAGGGACTGCTGGATCATATAGCCGATCCACCCGGCGGTCGCCGCGACCAGAACTCCGAGTGGGAGCTGCTCCATTCTCGAGCGGGCTACCTCGTTCCGCTGCAATTCGTCACCGACCTGAGGCCCGTTTCCGTGCACGACCGCGATCTTCCATCCGAGCAGGGCCAGGTTGACGATCGGCTCCATGCTCTCCCGCGTGTGACGGAACTGGTTCGCCACCGAGGCGGACTCTCCGGCGGGCGACAATGCGTTGCCCCCGATAGCCACGACGACGGAGCGATCCTGGCGGCTCATCCTGGCCCTCAGCTCCCCACAAGCTCGGGGACGGTGACCCCTTCTCCGTCGAGGTACGCGGCCACCACATCGCGAATCGCGTGTAGACCTGCCACTGAATCCGCCTCGAACCGCATGACGATCACGGGCTGCGTGTTGCTCGCGCGGATCAAGGCCCACCCGTCCTCAAACTCGATCCGCACGCCGTCGATGTCGTTCACGGGATGAGTGGCGCGGAAGTGCTCCACGGCTCGAGCGACCACGTCGAACTTGAGATCCTCGGCGCAATCGACGCGGAGTTCCGGCGTCGACGGGTAGGCAGGAATGGCGGCCGTCAACTCGGAGAACGTCTTGCCGCTCCGCTGAACCAGGCCGGCCAACCGAGCGGCGGCAAAGATCGCATCGTCGAATCCGAAGTAGTTGTCAGCAAAGCAAATATGACCGCTCATCTCACCCGCAATCGGGGAAGAAGATTCCTTCATGCGCTCCTTGATCAGAGAATGCCCCGTCTTCCACATGACGGGCACGCCTCCGGCGCGAGCGATCATCTCCGGGAGCGCCTTCGAGCACTTCACGTCGAACACGATCTCCGCCCCCGGATACCGGGGCAGCGCGTCCAGAGCGTACAGAAGCAGCAGGTGGTCGCCCCGCACGATGCTACCCGTATCCGTCACCGCCCCGATCCGGTCGGCGTCCCCGTCCAGGCCTACCCCGAGATCCGCACCCGTACTCTTCACCCGAGCGATGAGATCGACCACGTTCTGGTCCACCGTCGGATCCGGGTGATGATTGGGGAACGTGCCATCGGACTCGCAGTACAGGCAGTCCACATCGATCCCGGCCGCCGCCAGCGCCTGCGGGGCGATCACCGAGCCGGTGCCGTTGCCACAATCGAGGACCATCCGGACCGGTCCATCCACACTGGCCCGACGGGCGATCTCATCCGCGTACTGATCCAGGATCTCCAGGCGCTCGGTGCTACCCGAACCCTCAACGTAACGGTCTTCATGTACGAATTTCCTGAGCTCCTGTATGGCCGACCCGTACAGGGCGCGGTCTCCCACGATCATCTTGATGCCGTTGTATTCGGGCGGATTGTGGGACCCCGTGATCTGTATGCCGCCGTCCGTCTTCAGCTCCCGCGCCGCATAGTAGAGGGCGGGCGTCGGCACGGTCCCAACGAGAACGACATCGGCTCCCGCGCCATTCAGACCGGCGGCAAGAGCATCGGCAAGCTCCGGGGAACTGGGCCGGTTGTCGTGCCCCACCGCCACCGTGGGCCGGTCCACCTGTCCCCTCAACCTGGTGGCGTAGGCTCTGCCGACCGCTTCGGTCACTTCGGTCGTCAGGTCGTCCCCTACGATTCCCCGGATGTCGTATTCCCTGAATATGGTGCTCGAAACGTCCATTGGAACCCGTGCGTAAGAGAAATGCAGTCTTCCAGAGGACGCCCCGCCGCCGGAATGGCGGGACGGGGCGGGATCCGGAGGCTGCTGCGTTACTGTCCGATGCCGTCAGTTCGTGCTCGTCTCGATCACTCCTACCGGGGCGATTGGCTGCGAGAGTGGCGCGACCTGCCGGGGGCTCAGATCCTCTCCTACGTCCTCCGCAGTCTGAATCGCCCACCCCGGAAACAGACCGGCGACCAGGATAACCAGCGCCGCAGCGACGGCGGCTAGTCGGAATGCGGCGCCCGGCACGGCGGAAAGAGGGGCCTCATCGGGAGCCTCTTCGAAGTACATCTTCCAGATGACCCTGAGGTAGTAGTAGTACGACACGAAGCTCGTGAGGACGAGGATCACCGCCAGACTCACGTGGCCCGCGTCCACGGCTGCCATCAGCAAGTACAGCTTGCCGATGAAACCACCGGTTGGAGGGAATCCGGCGAGCGACAGCAGGAATACCACGAATAGGGCTCCGAGCAGCGGACGACGCCACCCGAGGCCGCGATAATCCGCCAGCCCGGATCGCGAGTCCCCCTTCCCCGCCACTATTCCGACGACGGCGAAAGCGCCCAGGGTCATGACGGCGTAGACGGCCAGGTACAGAAGCGTTGCGGATCGTCCCACTGCACTCCCCGCGACCACTCCCACCAGCAGATAGCCCGCGTGAGCGATGGACGAGTACGCCAGCATACGCTTGACGTTATCCTGCGCGAGTGCGATCACGTTCGGCACGATCATGGTGAGCACGGCGAGCCACCACAGTATGATCCCCCAGACCGACGCCGCCGGCGCGAGTTCGATCGTGACGATGCGAAGCAGTGCGGCGAAGCCCGCTGCCTTCACGCCAGCGGCCATGTATCCCGTGACGGGGGTCGGAGCGCCCTCGTACGCATCCGGCGTCCACATGTGGAACGGAACGGCCGACACCTTGAATGCGAATCCGATTACGACCAGGGCCACGCCCGCGTACAGGAGGAAGTTGCCTTCCGAAGCCCCGCGAGCCACCTCGGACGTCACGAGCGCCAGGTTCGTGCTCCCTGTCGCCCCGAACAACAGGGCGATGCCGTACAGTAGGAACGCGCTCGCGAAGGCGCCCATGAGGAAGTACTTGAGGGCTCCCTCGGCCGACCTCGGGTCCTTTCTGTTGAATCCCGTCAGCACGTATACCGCCAGTGACATCAGCTCGAGCGACACGAACACGACGATCAGATCGCGTGATCCCGCGAGCAGCATCATCCCGATCGCCGCCATCAGCACCAGGAAGTAGAACTCCCCGATATCCAGCCCCTCTCGCCGCAGATAGTCGAACGCCAGCAGCAGCGCGAGAACCGTAGCTCCGAGAATCACGAAGTTCATGGCTACCCGGAACGTATCCATCGCGATCATGCCGCTCCGCACCGGCACCTCGAACTCCAGCAGGTAGCCGTTGGCCAGGAGGGCGATCAACACGCCGGCCACGGCCGTCCACCGGACCCAGGCGCGACTCGGCCCCGACCGGTCCCCACGCTGGAACACGTCGATGAGCAGGACGAGAAGGCCCGTGGCGGCGAGGACCACTTCGGGCAGCAGCGCCCACAGGTAGTCGATCGGAGAACTGAAGTCCAGGATCACCTGTCTATCCTCTCACTCTGCTCATCGACTCCGAGGATCGGCATATGGTCGAAGCGGATGTCGGAAGCACCCATTACCGCCGGGGCAGAAACGGCCCGGCGCTCGACCTGGTCGATCAGAGCCTCCACCGAGGCAGCCGTCCGCGTAAGGAACGGTTGCGGGTAGACTCCGATCAGCACGATCAGCAGGAGTGCCGGCGCCAGGACCAGGCGCTCACGAGCGCCGATATCGCTCAGGGCCCGGTTCTCGTCGCTGTCCAGTTCGCCGTACAGCATCCGCTGCACCATGGGCAGCATGTACGCGGCTGCGAAGATCACGCCCGTCGCGGCGATGAACGCGACCACCGGGTAGCGTTGGAAGGTCCCGATGAGGATCAGGAATTCTCCTATGAAACCGTTCGTCCCCGGAAGACCGATCGAGCTCAGCGCGACGAGAAGAAACGAAGCAGCGAACACGGGCATCACGCGGGCGATCCCACCGAAGTCCTCGATCATTCGCGTGTGCCGTCTCTCGTACACCATCCCGATGAGAAGGAACAGCGCCCCCGTGGAAATCCCGTGGTTCACCATCTGCAGGATTCCACCCTGGATTCCGAGGGTCGTCAGCGAGAACA
The DNA here is from genome assembly GCA_964602635.1 of uncultured Gemmatimonadota bacterium. Lineage (GTDB taxonomy): Bacteria > Gemmatimonadota > Gemmatimonadetes > Palauibacterales > Palauibacteraceae > Benthicola. The sequence goes on from CAZRRU010000156.1 coordinate 10,426, forward strand.
GCCCCATCATCACGAAGCCCAGGTGGGCGATGGACGTGTATGCCACCAGCTTTTTGGCATCTGGCTGCACGGCAGCTACCCAGGCTCCGTAGATGATTCCGATCAGGCTCAGCACCATGATGGTCCCGATCACGACAGGGCTCGTCGCCGCGTACGAGAACAACGGCAGTGCGAAGCGAAGGAACCCGTAGGTGCCCATCTTGAGGAGCACGCCGGCCAGGATCACCGAGCCGGCGGTCGGCGCCTCGACGTGCGCGTCGGGCAGCCATGTGTGGAAGGGGAACAGGGGTACCTTGATCGCGAAAGCCAGCGCAAAGGCCGGGAACAGTACGAACTGCAGGTCCCGGGCGATCGGAAGCTCCACCAGGTCGTTATAGGCGAAGGTGATCACCCCGTACTGCCGGTAGTACAGGTATACGATCGCGACGATGGCAACCAGCATCAGCAGCGAACCGATGCCGGTGAACAGGAAGAACTTCACGGCGGCGTAGATACGGCGCTTCCCACCCCACACCCCGATGATGAAGTACATCGGAACGAGCATGATCTCCCAGAACAGGAAGAACAGGAACATATCCAGGGCCACGAAGACGCCGATCATGGCGGCCAGCAGGAGAAGCAGCATGGCATAGAACGCCCGCTGGTTTCGCTGGATGTACGAGAACGAGCCCAGCACGGCGAGAGGCGTCACGAACGTCGTCAGCAGTACCATCAGGATCGATACACCGTCGATGCCGACGGTGTATCCGATTCCCCAGGCTCCGATCCACGGGACCGAGACGTAGTTCTGCAACGCGGCGGTACCGGAGCGGAACGTCCAGAACAGCGGGAGTGAAATCGCGAATGCGACAAGGCTCGTAAACAGGGCCACATGGCGGGCTTGATGCTCCCGCACCATGAAACACCCGGCGGCCCCCACCATCGGCAGGAGCAGCAGCAGGGTCAGGACCCAATGGCTCTCGAAGAAATTGCTCAACGTTCTATTCGCTTGCTGGGTTCGTCAAAGTAGGAGCAGGGCCAGAATCAGCACTGCGCCCGTCACGAACCAGAACATGTAGCCGGCCACCCGACCCGTCTGGAACAGGCTTCCCACCCAGCCCACCATTCGAGTTCCAGAGGCCATCGTGTTCAGCGTCCCGTCGATCAGGCCGGCGTCCACGATCCGCCAGCAGCCTCTCCACAGCGCGAGGAGCGGCCGGATGATCAACCGATCGTACAGCTCATCGACGTACCACTTGTTGTACAGGATGCCGGCGAACCCCGTGGGAGCCTCCGACTCCGCGGCCGCCTGGTACCGGCGGTGCACGAACGCACGAAACGTGAGGAGCACGACCACGAGGGCCAGGACCGTCGAGCCGATCGCCCACGCGGCTTCGCCGCCGCCGAGCGGCGACTCATGCGCCTGGTGAAATCCGTGCTCCATCATGACGTGCCGGGCCGGCTCCATCACCGGTTCGAGCCAGTGGTGGAGCGAGTCCACCGCGGGCAACAACGGAAGGGCGGCCGGGATCTGCAACCATCCGCCGATCACCGAGAGAACCGCGAGGATCGCCAGCGGAACCCACATCACCGCCGGCACCTCTCGGAGGTGCGGCCTGGCATCCTCACCCGTGCGGTTCTCGCCGTGGAAGGTGAGCACCATCAGGCGCGTCATGTAAGCCGCCGTGAGCACCGCCGCCAGGATCGACACGACCCACAGTACCACGTAGCCGTACGAGCCGGCGCTCCAGATGATCTCGTCCTTCGAGAAAAAGCCGGCGAACGGGAAGATCCCGGCAATCGCCGCGGTACCTATCCACATCGTGGCCCACGTGATCGGCATCACGTTCTTCAGGCCGCCGTAGTTCCTCATATCGTTCGGGTCTTCGTGCCGGTGCACCTTGTGCAGCGCGTGGTGCATGGCGTGAATCACCGCCCCCGATCCGAGGAACAGAAGGGCCTTGAAGAATGCATGCGTCATGAGGTGGAATATGCCCGCGGTGAACGCCCCGATGCCGACGGCCAGGAACATGTAGCCGAGCTGGGACACCGTGCTGTACGCCAGTACCTTCTTGATGTCGTACTGCTGGGTGGCAATCGTCGCCGCGAATAGCGCCGTGCCGGCTCCGACGGCCGCCACGACAGCCTGCGACACGGGCGCCATCGCGAAGAGCACGCCGGCGCGGGCCACCAGGTAGACGCCAGCCGTCACCATCGTCGCGGCGTGAATCAGCGCGGAGACCGGTGTCGGGCCGGCCATGGCATCGGGAAGCCACACGTGCAGCGGAATCTGCGCGGACTTGCCGGTGGCTCCGAGGAACAGCAACAGAGTGATCAACGTTGCGACTCCGCCCGAGAAGACGAGAGTCTCGGGGGCCGCGGCGAACACCGGCACGAAGTTCAAGGTCCCGAAATGCGTGAAGATCAGGAACATCGCGACCAGGAACCCGAAGTCCCCGATCCGATTGACGATGAACGCTTTCTTCCCCGCCGAGGCGAACTCCCGGTTCTCGTACCAGAATCCGATCAGCAGGTAGGAGCACAGCCCGACGCCCTCCCAGCCCACAAACATGATCGGGAAGTTCGCGCCCATCACGAGGATCAGCATGAAGAACACGAACAGGTTGAGGTACGAGAAGTAGCGGGAATACCCCGGGTCCTCGCGCATGTAGCCGATGCTGTACACGTGAATGACAGAGGACACTCCGGTGACCACCAGCATCATGAGAATCGAGAGCTGGTCGAACTGCAGGTCCACGCCGATCGACAGGTCGCCGACCGCCATCCACGTCCACAGCGACACGACCGCCGGGTCGTGCGGCATCGCGCCGCGCATCGCCAGGAAGTTGGCTACCACGACGGCGAAGGCCCCGACGATGGCCAGCGGTCCCACGACGCTCGGCACGCGCTTGTTGTCGCGCCACATGAACGCCCCGAGCCCGTTGATCAAGAACCCCGCCAGCGGAAGCATTAGAATCAGCTCCGGAAGGACGGGTTCAAACCCGATCTCGGCGTGCTGCACGACCCGAAGGGACGACTCGAGGAGATTCACCATTTCAGGAGATTAAAGCGGTCGACATCCACCAGTTCGTAGTGCCGGAAGATGGCTATGATGATGGCCAGACCGACCGCGGCTTCCGCAGCCGCAACGGCCATGACGAAGAACACGAACACCTGCGCTTCGATGCCCAGCGATCTCGAGAACACGACGAGCGTCAGGTTCACGGCATTGAGCATCAACTCGATGCACATGAACATGATGATCGCGTTCCTCCGGAGCATGACGCCGGCCGTACCGATCGCGAACAGGAGAGCGCTGAGTATCAGCGTATAGGTCTCGATATCCATTCCAGACTCACGGTGCCCTTCGGCGCGCCAGCACGATGGCACCCACGATGGCCACGAGCAGGAGCAGCGAAGTGATCTCGAACGGGACCAGATAGCTCCGGAACATCGGATCGGCCACCATGCCGACCGCGCCGCGCGTTCGGAGCATGGCGTCCATGGTCTCCTGGCCCATGCCCCCTCCCATCGAGGTCACCCGACCGCCCCTCAACGTCACCACCAGCAGCCCGAACATGGCGCCCGCGGCGGAGATGCCGAGAATACTGTACAGAGCGCCGCGCAGGTCGGTCTTGTCCGTTTGGCCCAGATTCAGGAGCATGATGACGAACAGAAACAGGACCAGGATGGCCCCCGCGTACACGATGAGATTGACGGCGGCGATGAAGTGCGCGTCCAGCAGGACGAATATCCCCGACATCGCGAAGAAGGCCATGACGAGATACAGCAGGCTCGCGACCGGATTCCGCGCGAGTACCATGGCGGCGGCCCCACCGATCGCCATGACGGCGAACAACACGAAGAAGAAGTCTGCGATCATTCGGACGATGGGTCAGCGGGATCCCACAGCGCCGTGACCGGATGGTCATTCTCGCACAGACGGGCCAGGTCGTAGACCCAGCGCTCTCGGCTGTACTCGGCGTTTTCGTAATGGACCCCTAGGTGAATCGCCTCTACAGGACACACCTCCTGGCAGAACCCACAGAAGATGCAACGGAACTCGTCGATCTCGTAGACCGCCGCATACCGCTCCCCGTTCTCGTCCTCCGCTGGAATCAACTTGATACAATTGACCGGACATACCGCCGGACACAGACCGCAGCCCACGCACTTCGCGCGACCGTCCTCGTGCACCGCCATGCGGTGCGTGCCGCGCCACCGCGGCCCGAGCTCCCACTTCTCGTCCGGATACTGCTGGGTCGGCTTGTCCGCGTGCATGAAGTGCTTGAACGTGATGCCGAGTCCCTTGCTGATGGCCCGCACGTACGAGCCTTCGCTCTCCGGCCTCTCGACGACCCTCACCTCACCGGGCATTCAGTCTCCCTCGCTTCCGCGCAGCACTACCGTGGCCGCTCCCGCCTCTGCCGTTCTCCTGCTTCTCGCCGTCGCCCCGCGGACGAGCCGCCCACGGTCCAGCCCGTACAGGAAGATCAGCACGAGCACGAAGTTGACGCCGAACAGGGCCGCCGAGAACGAGCGACCCACGGCTACGCCCGCCGAATCCAACGCGACGATGGCGACCGCCATCAACATGATGTACGCCATGAGGGCCGGAATGAAGACCTTCCAGCCGAGGTCCATCAACTGGTCATACCGAAACCGCGGAATCGTCCATCGGATGAACATGAACAACACGACGAACATGGTGGTCTTCATGGTGAACGCCACCAGGGTCAGAAGCGTCTTCCACCACGTGGGATTACCGACCACCGTGCCATCGGCCAGCACGCGGATATTGTCTCCCTGCCAGAACGGGATGTCCCAGCCTCCGAGGAAGAACACTGAGATCAGGGCCCCGGTCGTAATCAGGTGGAAATACTCACCAAGAAAGAACATCCCAAACTTCATGGCCGAGTATTCCGTGTGGTACCCACCCACAATTTCGGCTTCGGCCTCCGGCAGATCGAACGGGACCCGGTTCGTTTCCGCGAGACCCGACACCAGGAGAAAGAAGCCGGAAAGCATCAGCGGCAGGACGAACCACATGCCGTAGGTAGCCGGTCCCTCGGCGAAGGACTGCTGCATGGAGACGAGCACGGGCATCTCGACGTTGCCCGCCAGCATCAGGACCGGGACCAGGCTCATGGCCAGTCCGATCTCGTAGCTGATCATCTGCGCCGAGCCGCGCAGCCCTCCCAGGAACGAGTACTTGCTGTTCGACGACCAGCCGGCCATCACCAGCCCGTACACGGCCAGCGAAGCGACGGCCAGCACGTACAGGAAACCGATCGGCACATCAGCCACGATCATGTCCACCCGGCCCCAGCGCGTGGGGAGCGGAGATCCCAGGGGGATCACGCCGAACAGTACCGTGGCCGGGAACAGCGCCAGGACGGGGGCGAGCAGGAAGAACTTCTTGTGCGCGGCCGCGGGAGTGACTTCCTCCTTGAGGATGAACTTCAGGCCGTCAGCCATGACCTGGAGGAGACCCAGCGGACCTACGCGGTTCGGTCCGCTCCGGTCCTGCATGAAGCCGGCGACCTTCCGTTCCATGTAGGTCGACAGCGCCACACCCAGCAGAAGGATGATGAAGAAGACGATCGTCTTCAGTATCGTGGCAACGACGAAGGCCGTGCCGGTGACCGCCTCCATTCTGCCCCCTATTCCACGGCGACGGCCGGTTGCCCGGCCTCGCTTAGAAGTTCGCCCCTGAGGCCGAGACCGCCCCAGGTCATACCCTCCATCGGGGCCGTGCCCGCTGCCACCGCAGCGAAGGCATCCCCCACCTCGAGCACGCCGTCCGCGGCACCCAGATGCTCGAGCAGACGACTGAGTGACATCCACGCGGGGCGAGCGACACCGGGGGACTTGAGGGCCCGGTGGAAGCGCTGCACCCGTCCCTCGTAGTTGACGAACGTGCCTTCCATCTCCGGCACGGTCGCGGCCGGCAGGATCGCCGTGGTATTCCGTGCCGCCGGATACAGATGCGACCCCACGTACAGGAACAATCCCGCGTTCGCGCCATACTCCGCGGGAGCAGCGGCCAGAGCGTCACCCAGGACGACGAGAGTCGCGCCGTCCTCGACCGCCGGTAGCCCGTCGGATCGTCGGAAGCCTTGCAGCTCGGCCCCCGCGGCGTTGGGCGCCCGGTCGGCACGAAGCCGCAGCCTGGGAAAGCCGGTCAACTCGGCCTCCTCTCCCTGGTCCACCTGGAACGTGCCACCTTCGATCCCAAGTCGATCCAGCAGCGTACGCACGTAGAACAGGCTCTCGTTCGCGGCGCCCGCCGACACGACCGCGACTCCTCCGCCGTCACCCAAACGTCCTGCCACCCAGGTCAGGGCCTCTAGCCACCCGGTCGGCTCGAGCTCGTCCTGCGCACGGATCATCGGAGTCTCGGCTCGCACGCCGCGATTCCCCATCACCAGGTACCGCCGGCCAAAGTCACACATCCAGTACGAGTTGACCTCTGGATTCAACCGGGGTTTCGTGCGGACGACCTGGTTTTCCTTGACGTTGATATCGATGTTACAGCCCGTCGAGCAACCGACGCAGATGCCGGGCGCGGTATCCATGTCCCACGCTCTGGCCTTGAAGACGAAATCCTCGTGTACGAGAGCGCCGACCGGGCACACGTCCACGATATTGCCCCGAAAGGCGTTGTCGAGATCCTTCCCTGGGAACGTGTCGATGTACGCCTTGTGACCCCGCTGGGCCACCACCAGGGCGTTGTCTCCCGCGATGTCTTCCATGAATCGCACGCAACGTGTGCACACGATGCAACGATCGCCGAAATACAGGATGTCGTCCGCCACCCGGTCCCGCCCGAGCACGAGCTTGGCCTCGGCATAGCGGCTGCGAAGCTGGCCTGTCTCGAACGCGTAGTCCTGGAGCATGCATTGCCCGGCCGCGTCGCAGATAGGGCAATCCAACGGGTGGTTCAGCAACAGGAACTCGATCACCGACTTGCGTGCCGTCTCCGCCGTCTCGCTCGCCGTGTGGACGATCATCCCGTCCCCGGCCGGAAACACGCAGGATGGCTGGAGTTTCGGCTGTCCCTCGATCTCCACCAGGCACATGCGACACTGGGCTGGACGGCTCGGGATGCCAGGGTGGTAGCAGTAGTGGGGCACCACCACACCCGCGCGCTCCGCGGCTTGTAGAACCGTGGTGCCGGGCTGGACCGAGACACCGACTCCGTCGATGGTCAGCCTGATTTGATTCGCTGCTTCGCTCATCCGTCGGCGATTCCTCGATATGGCGCTTGTCTAATCACCTGATCAGTGCCTCGTACTCACCTCGGAACTTGTCGAGCGAGGAGCGCAGGGGAAAAACGACGCTGTCCGCCAGCGGGCAGATCGTGCGGCCCGTCATCTGCTCGCACAGGTGGTACAGGGTGTCGATGTCCTCGTGCGTTCCCTCCCCTTCCTCTATCCGGTGAAGGATGTTCGCGGTCCAGGACGTGCCTTCGCGGCACTGCACGCACTGCCCGCAAGACTCGTGGGCATAGAACTGTGCTATGCGGCGCATCGCCCGGACGATGTTCGTATCCTCGTTCATCACGATGGGCGACGCCGTGCCGAGCGCCGTGCCGGCTTCGGCCATACCCTCGTAAGTGCTTTCGCAGTCCAGCTCGTCCGCCGTCAGCATGGCGGTGGATGAGCCGCCCGGAATGACCGCCTTGATCTTCTTTCCATTCGGCGCACCGCCGCACACGTCGTAGACCACGTCCTTGACAGAGATGCCGAGAGGAAGCTCATACGTGCCGGGCCGGACGAGGTGACCCGAGCAGCACCACAGCTTGGTGCCCGGGCTCCTCTCCGTCCCCCACTGACGGTACCAGTCGGCCCCCTCCTGCAGGATCATGGGCACGGCCGCCAGGGTCTCGACGTTGTTCACGGTGGTCGGCCGTCCGAACGCTCCGGACTGCGCCGGGAACGGAGGCTTGATCCAGGGTTCGGCGCGCCCGCCCATCAGCGAGCTCATGAGTCCCGTCTCTTCACCGGCGATGTAGGCGCCGGCGCCGAGGTGGACGGTCACGTCGCAGCTCCACCCACTGCCGAGAATGTTCTCGCCCACGTAGCCGCCTTCGTAAGCCTCGACGACCGCATCCCGCAGAATCGCGCTGAACGGGAAGAACTCCCCGCGCACGTAGATGTAGACGTGCTCGGCGCGAATTGCGCGGGCGGCGATCAGGCAACCCTCGATCAGAAGATGCGGCACCCACCGGAGAATCTCTCGATCCTTGAAGGCCCCCGGCTCGCTCTCATCGGCGTTGCAGCACAGATAGTGGGGACCTGTGGGCTCCTGCGGCATGAAGCTCCATTTCACGCCCGTGGGGAAGCCCGCCCCACCTCGCCCGCGAAGTCCCGAGTCCTTGACCACCTCGGTGATTTCGTCGGGCTCCGTCTCCAGGGCCTTGGGGAGCGTCGCGTAGCCGCCGAGCTCCTTCCAACCTGCGAGCGAGCGCGCCTTTTCCTCACCGAAATGACGGGAGAGGAGCGTTTCGACTTCCAGATCGTGGCTGTACGGGTACCCCATCGGTGTCGCCCGCCTAGTCCAGTTCTTCCAGGATCGCCGGCACCTGGTCCGGCGTCACGTTTTCGAAATAGCGGTCGTTGACCTGGACCGCCGTGGCAAACCCGCACGCGCCAAGGCATTCAGCCTCGATCACGGTGAACTTGCCATCCCGGGAGATCTCACCGGCCCGTGTTCCGGTCTCCGCCAGGAAGCGCTCGAACACCTCATCTGCCTCCAGAAGGTGGCACGAGATGCAGGTGCACACCTGGATCAGGTGTCGACCGACGGGGCGCTTGTTGTACATGGTGTAGAACGTGGCGACCGAGCGGACGTAGGCCGGCGTCAGGTCCAGCGCTATGGCGATCTCCTCCATGCTCTCGTCCGAGACCCAACCGTTCCTCTCCTGCGCGTACCCGAGCATCGGCAGGAGGGCCGCGCGCCGATCCGGATACCGGCTCACGGCCTTGTCCAGCCGGTCGCGTCCCTCTGCGTCGTCGAACAGCTTTTCGGTCGGCCTGATATTCGCAACCTGGAAAGGCTGCGAGCTCGCCGCCGACGGGTGCATGGGCTTGTCCACTTGCTCTCCGGTATCGGTCATCGGTCGATCTCGCCCAGGACTATGTCTATCGACGCGTGCTTTGCCTGCGGCAAAGGGTGCTTGCCAGCCGGCGATGCTTGTTGATCGGTCATCGGTCGATCTCGCCGAGGACAATGTCGATCGACGCGTTGCACGCGATGACGTCAGACACCAGTCCGCCTTCCACCAGGTGCGGCAACGAGGCCAGGTTCACGAAGGACGGACCGCGGAACCGACAGCGAACGGGCTTGGATCCACCGTCGGAGATGATCCCGAAGCCAAGCTCGCCTTTCGTCGCCTCGATCGAGTACCACACGTCGCCAGCCGGTACCTGCAGGCCCTCCATGACGAGCTTGAAGTGCGAGATCATGGCATCGATCGAGGACATCGCCTCGCTCTTGTCGGGCAGAATCACGGCCGGGTCCTGTACGTTGATCGGACCGTCGGGCACCCTGTCCAGAGCCTGCTGGATGATCCTCACGCTCTGACGCATTTCCTCCAGGCGCACCAGGTAGCGATCGTACGTGTCGCCCACCTCGCCCACCGGCACATCGAAATCGTACTCATCGTATCCAAGGTAGGGGCGAGCCTTGCGGACGTCGTACGCAACGCCACTTCCCCTGAGGTTCGGGCCCGTCAGCCCGAGATCGAGAGCGGTCTCGGCGTCGATCACTCCCACGCCGATCATGCGAGCCTGCCAGATCGAGTTTCGCGTGAGCAGGCGCTCGGTCTCGTCGAGGGTCGCGGGAAGGCCGTTCACGAACTCCCGGCAGGCGTCGAGCCACCCGGCAGGCAGGTCCGCGAGCATCCCGCCGACCCGGGTCACCGATGTGGTGATTCGCCCGCCGCAATAAGCCTCGTGCAGATTGTAGATGCGCTCCCGTTCCTGGAACGTGTACAGGAACACCGTCGTGGCTCCGATGTCCATCGCACCGGTCCCCAACCACAGCAGGTGGCCGAGGATCCGGTTCAACTCGCTCAGAATGAGTCGGACGACACGGCACCGCGGGGTGATCTCGACTTCGAGCAGGCTCTCCACGGCCTGGGCGTAGCCGATGTTGTAGAGCATCGGCGCCAGGTAGTCCATCCGGTCCGTGTAAGGGACCACCTGGTTCCACTCGCGGTACTCGCACGTCTTCTCAAAACCGGTGTGGAGGTAGCCGATATGAGGAATGCATCGAATGACGGTCTCGCCGTCCAACTGCAGCACGAGACGAAGCACACCGTGCGTCGCCGGGTGCTGCGGTCCCATGTTGATGACCATCTTCTCGCCGGCGAGATAGTCCTCGCCGTCCGGGTCATCGGGGGCTTCGATGTCCGGGACGAAGGCTTCCACCTCCAGCGCACCGGCCAGGGCAAGCTCCTCCCGAGCGTAGACATCCTCGGTCGAGCGATTGAGAGACCGCCGCACCTGCTCGGACCGCGTGAAGCGCCCGCGCAGTGGAAAGTCCTTCCTGAGCGGAAATCCCTCATCGTAGTTCTCCGGCATCAGGATGCGTCGGAGATCCGGGTGACCTTCGAAGTGCACGCCGTACATGTCGTAGACTTCGCGCTCGAGCCAGTCGGCTGCCCGAAAGAGCGCGACGGCACTCTGGACGGACAGTTCCGACCGCGGCAGAAGCACCAGGAGGCGCAGCATTCGGCCTTGCCTCATCGACCACAGTTGGTACCAGACCTGGATCACGAGGTCGCCGCCCGGATCGGCCCCCATCACGTCAAGCAACAGGTCGTATTCCTGGTCCGGATCGGTCTTCAGGAAGTGCAGGATCTCATGAACTCGACCCGGTTCGATCGTGATTACGGGCGTACCGACAGCATCCGCTCGGACCCCGCGGATCGCCTCTCCGAACCGGGACCGCATGGCCACGACCGACGGATCCTGCTCCGGGCCGGAGGGCAGATCCGCACCGATCACGAGGTCGGGCACCGATCGCGTAACGGTTGAGGACATGGCTCAGTCCTCGTGCTCCAGAAGTCGCTCGCGGCGATCCCTGGGACGGGCAACGGCAGAGGAACGCTCGACGCCGCTGATTCGATTCTGCCGCGTGGAGTTTCCGAACGGCTGGGCCACGAGCTCGATCACCTCTGGCGGCAGGTTCGGTTGGCCCACCGAGTCCGGACTTTCTTCCCTGTGGACCGGGTTGAACAGGGACTCCCCCTTGATCTTCTCCTGGACCATCATGAGTCCGTACAGAAGACTTTCCGGCCTCGGCGGACATCCCGGAACGTACACGTCGACCGGGATGATCTGGTCGATCCCCTGCACGATCGTGTAGTTGTCGAACATCCCTCCCGAGCTGGCGCAGGCGCCCATCGAGATGCACCACTTGGGCTGCGGCATCTGGTCCCAGATCCGCCTGAGGATCGGCGCCATTTTGTAGGTCACCCGTCCGGCCACGATCATGAGGTCGGCTTGACGAGGGCTGAACGAGAAGCGCTCGGCACCGAACCGGGCGATATCGTACTTGGAACCCGCCGATGCCATCATCTCGATGGCGCAGCACGCCGTTCCGAGAGGCATGGGCCACAGCGAATTGCGACGCGACCAGTTGACGACCGCATCCACTCTCGTGGTGAGCCACGACGCCGGCACGCCGGTGTCCACGTCTCGACCCGCCGGATCTACAGTCGGAAGCCTCTTTCGCTCATCGGCCATTCGTCAGTCCCACTCCAGCGCGCCCTTCTTCCACGCGTAGGCCAGCCCTACCGCGAGGACGAAGATGAAGATGAACATCTCGATCAGTCCAAAGAGTCCCAGGTCCCGAAAGATGACCGCCCAGGGCAGGAAGAAGATCGTCTCGATGTCGAACACGATGAACAGCATCGCGACGATGTAGAACTTGACCGAGTATCGCTCCCTCGTGTCACCCAGGGGGTCGATCCCGGACTCATACGGCATCGCCTTGACGGCCGTAGGCCGATAGGCGCTCGCCAGGTGCGATAGCAGTAGGAACATGCCCGAAGTGAGCAATCCGACTGCGAACAGTACCACGACGCCGACGTATGCCTGCTTCATCGCCTGTCCAGGACGTTTGTGAATTTGTTCACGAATCGCGCCGAAGATAGCCCGGTTTGCGACGAGGCGTCAAGGACGCGAGCGCGGCCCACAAGAACACGCTATTCTGCTGTCATTTCAAGCGTTTCCGGCAGGTCGACACATATCTTGCGGGGCCGTGTGACACAAGAGAGCACCGTGGGCGTTCCGGGACAAGAGGTCGTCCGGGTCGACACGCCGGACGGTCGCATAACAGCGGAGTTCAGGGGCCCCGAGACGGCCCTGCCCGTGGTCGTGTGCCTGCACGGCTTGAGCGCGAATCGAGCCACCTGGCTGCCACTGGCCGAGCGGTTGGCACACCGCCGACGATTCCTGCTCGTCGATCTTCTGGGTCGCGGCGACTCGGACGCGGCCCCGGACGCCCGATACGATCTGGCGTCGGAAGTTCGCCGGCTGCGGGTGGTTCTCTCCTCCACGGGAGTATCCCGCCCGTTGCTCGCCGGGCACTCCCACGGAGCGGCCATAGCGGTTGCCGCCGCTACCGGGGTAGACGCCCGAGCCCTCCTGCTCGTCAATCCCGTCACCCCTGACCTGCCTCGCCCGGCCGTACTGGGAGCCCTGCGAAACCCGATCGTACGGACCCTGGTCTCGCCAGCTGCGAGACTCTTCCGCCGGCCCCTCACGCGCTATATGCTCGTGCGGCGCGTGCTCGCGGACCGTAGCAGGATGTCGGCAGAATTGATCGCCAGGTACGCTGACCCATGGGGCAGCCGGGGACGGGCCGCGGGGCTTCCCCGCATTCTATCGGACTGGGATCCGGCCGAATTGGCGCCCTGGGACCGGCCGGCTGGCATACCGGTCAGGGTCGTTGCGGGAGCCGAAGACCGACGGGTTCGGCCGGAGTCGGCGCGCGATTGGGCCGGTCGTTTGGGGGGCACGTTCGAACTGGTTGCGGGCTGCGGGCATTCGGTCCCAGAAGAGCGGGCGTCGGCGATCGCGGCGACCGTGGAGGATCTTCTGACGAGAATCTGACCAGGAACACAGAAAGAGACATGATGATCAAGAGCGATCGGTGGATTCGACGTCTGGCGCTTGAACATGGAATGATCGAGCCGTTCACGGAAGATCAGATACGGGACGGGGTCATCTCGTACGGGCTGTCCAGCTACGGATACGACATGCGCGTTTCGGA
>CAZRRU010000157.1:0-4098 GCA_964602635.1 uncultured Gemmatimonadota bacterium
GTTCCATGACGGTGAAACACTGGATGTGGCTACCCGTATCCGCGCTCGTTCTGGTCTCGGCCTGCGCGCAGCAGGACAGCGCCTACGTCGAGGCGGATGCGGCGACGGCTGACGTCGCGAAGGTCGACCTCGCAGCATTCGAGCAAGACCTCCAGGCCATCGAGGATGCTTACATCGCGGGCTACAACGGCGGCGACGCTGCCGGGCTGGCCGCCCTGTTCGCCGAGGACGGCCTGCTGTCGCCCCCGCTGTCTCCCGCCCTCGATCGCGCGGGTATCGAGGCCATGTACACAGCTTCGTTCGAGGCCGGACCTCCCATGGTCCTCGAAGTAATGCGTGAGGACTTCATGGTCTTCGACGACATGGCCATCGGCTGGGGCGCGTTCCAGGTGACCGGTACCCCAGCCGAGGGAGAGCCCTTCACGGCGACCGGCCGATACGGCTCCGTCATGCGCATGGACCCGGACGGGACCTGGAAGCTCTTCCGTCACATGTTCAACTACGAAGTGGCTCCGCCGGGATTCGGCGAGTAGGAGCAGACCTGGGGGTGTCCGAGTGGGTGGCAGGTTGGCCGCAGTCCGCGGCCGGCCTGTCGTCGCCCACTGTTGTGACCAGCTAGCGGAGCCCGATGGGCATCAGCACGTAGGCTTCCTCCCTCCCCGGTAGCTGGAGCACTTCCTTCACCCGCTCGTCCACGAAGGCCCCGACCAACACCGTCGCGAGCCGCAGCGACTCGCACTGCAAATAGACGTTTTCGGCGGCCGCCCCTGCCTCGATCAAGACGTAGCGCTCGGCGCGCTCTCCGTACTTCGCGGCCGTACGCTCGACGATACCGGCGATGACCAGCACGGCGGGCGGGCTGCTGATCGCGTCCTGACCGAGAGCCGCCGCGCTCAGCGGAGCCCGAAGATCACCGGGAACTGTCAGCTCCAGTGCGTGCTCGACGGGCAGGTAACGATAGACTGCCGGCTCCAGACCGTGGACGTCAGCCGCAACCAGGTACAGTTCCAGGGGAAACAACGCGCCCGCGGACGGCGCCGTCCGAGTGCCGCCTCTCCACTCCCAGCCGAAGCCCTCGGGTGGCTCTTCCATCGGGAGCGTCACTCCCTGCGCCGACCACAGCACCTGCGCCACCTGCTCCAGAGACAGCTTCCCCGGTGGGTATCGGCGGATCGAGCGTCGTCCGGCGAGTGCCTGCTCGACGGACACCGTCCCTTCCATTCGAGCGTCGGGGAGCGAGATGACGCTCCGGTCCTGGTAGGACTCCTGCGCTGCGGCGGTATCGACGCCGAGGACCGAGAATCCTGTCAACAAGGCCGCCGCGGCGAAACTGCACCGCACATGGAACCGCGGGAAATGAATGAGCTCCTGCGCTGGTCGAACGAGAGAACGGGATGACATGAGAGACCTCATCGTTCCTGGTCCGCTGATTCCCGAGTCGGTTGCGAGTCCTTGCGGTAGTACGCCCGCGCCCCGAGCAGCGCGATGACGGCCAGCAGGGCGAGCGATCCGATTCGGTACAGAGCCCTCAACTCCGCCAGATCCACGAACAACACCTTCCCGATGGCCAGCGCCGCGACCGCGAGGCCGGTGATGCGTACGGCCTTCAGGTCTCGCCAGAACCCGTAGGCCAGGAGGCCGCCGGCGAGGATCAGCCAGTACGCGCTCACCGCCAGGCCCGCCGCGAGCGCTGACCCTCCGTGCTGCAACACGAACTCGGGGATGTCGATCGTCCCACCGGAGAGGGCCACGACCGCCGCGAGCAGCCACGTCGCCACGCGCAGGTTGAAGTGCCCGGGTGCCTCCCATCTCTCCTCGGTTCTCTTCCACAGTGGCCCGGCAACCGCCACCGTGGAGGCAAGAGACACGTAGAGCGTTCTCGCCCAGGGGCCGAGCAGAGCAGCGTCGCCCTCGGGTCGTCCTTCCGCGTTCGCGCCGAACAGGGCATATGCGCCCGCGGCGACCAGCGCCGGGCCGCTCCACCGATTCCCGGCCAGGGGACCGGAGCGGGTCGTCAAGGCCGCGAAGACCCCGAGCACGGAGAGACCGGCCGCCGATCCAAGCCACCCCCACTGGGCAACGATGCCGGTGGCCAGGGCGGCGAGCCCCGCGATGTGCATGGCGGCGTGGGCGCGAAGTAGACCTGGCGCCAGGAAGACCAGGGCGATCGCGGCCGCGGCCAGCAGGGGGTAGGCGTCAGCCGGCGACGGCAGGGCCTCGGTCGCTGCCACCGTCCAGACGACAGCGGTGGAGTAGAACATCGTGGTAGCGACGACACCCAGCGGGTCGTCTGCGTGCAGCCGCGCGCCGGACCCGGCCGGGACGTCGAAGGCGCGCTTCCATACGGGCCAGGTCAGCGCTACCGGGCCGACGACGAAGATCCAGGCTTGCCATCCAACCACCAACCCCGCCCCGGCCAGGACGGAGATCCAGCCGAGCATCCAGGCGAGGAGGGCTCCGACGGGCCAGTTCCGCCACTGGGCCGCCGCGATGAGCGACCCCCCTCCGATCGTAACATACAGGCCTCGGATGCCCATGTCGGCGCCCTCGGCAAGGAGTGCCATCAGGAAGAAGCCGACAATCACGATGGCGAAGGTGGCCCCCCACTTTCGGAGAAGGGCCGCCGCGCACACCGCGGCCGACACCACGACCGAGTACGCGAGGAGTACGACCGCTGCTTGCGGGTCGTCGCCCAGCAGGACCGGCGCCAGATACGCGCCCACGGCCGCCAGGCCTGCGAGATAGGCCTCGGAACCGCGCAGCGCGCTCAGCAGGACGAGGCCGGAGATGATCGCGAGCGCCGCGATTCCCACCCCGGCGGGCACGAACTGGTACGGGCCCGCGGCTGCCCACGCGGACAGATAGCCGATGGCCGCGCCGGCGCCCTGAAACCCGGCGCCGAACCGCTCGAGTCCCCTTCGGACGAGTCGCTCACCGTACGCCGCGATCGCGATTCCGGCGACGAGCCCGGCGCCCACGCGTGCGGCAGGAGATATCCAGCCCTGATCGAACGCGTATTTGAGCGTGAATCCCGCGGCGGCGATAAGCGCGAGTACGCCGACGACGAGCAAAGCGTTCTGTCCGAGCCAGGTCTCGAGATCGCCCGGCCGGCCCGGCAACCCGGCCTTCAGCCGAACGAAAGAAGACTCTGGCACTCGAGTCTCGGATTTGCGCGAAGGAATGCCCGGTCGCGGCCTCTGTGCGATGTGCGCCAGCGTATCGCGGATCTCGTCTACCGCGGATTCGAGCGCGGTCAACCGTTCTTCGATCCCGTTCGTTGGTGACGGCTCGTCCATACGGACCTCCGTGAGCAGGTGAGTGCGCTGGAGGTGCCGGAATATCGGCCTCCCCGTCCAGCGACCGTGCCGGCCCGATACCAATGTCGCCTCGGGAGCCCCGAACCGCGAGATTGATCGTCGGGTTTCCTCGGGCTGTCGTTGCATCAATCAGGAGCGGAATCATGAAGATCGCGGTACTCGGTTCCGGCGCCGGCGGCACGGCCGTCGCCTTCGACTGGTCGGCGCACGGTCATGAGGTGTTCCTGTTCGACGTCGAGGGCTTCCCGGACAACGTGCGACACGTCTCGGAGACGGGGCGGATAGACGCCGAGGGCGACCTGGAAGGCTCTGCCCACATCGCCTACGCCGGCCACGACGTTGAGGCCGTGATGACGGGCGCCGATATCGTGTTCCTGGTAGGCCCCGCGTTTGCCACCCGGCCACTGGCAGCCGTCTGTGCCCCGTTCCTCGAAGCGGGCCAGGAGGTCGTCGTCTGCCCGGGCTCTACCGGTGGGGCACTGGCCTTCAAGCACGAAGCCGGTCGCGCCGTCCCTGACGATGAGATCCGGGTGTCGGAAACCTCCACCCTGCCGTATGCCGTGCGCCTGACCGAACCTGGACACATCCGCGTGTTTCTCAAGCTGACGGGCGGCTTCTTCGTCGCGACGCTTCCTGCGCGCCACACGGGTCGTACACTGGAGCTGCTGCGTGAGGTCTATCCCGGCCTGGAGCCGGCCCGAAACGTCCTCCAGACGACGCTTCAGAACGCCAATCCCGTGATCCACCCGGTCGTGACCCTGCTCAACGCCGCTCTCCTGGA
>CAZRRU010000158.1:0-13417 GCA_964602635.1 uncultured Gemmatimonadota bacterium
GGCGCCGGCGTCGTCACCGACATCATCGAGTAACTGGCTGAGAGACGAGAAGAAAATGGCGGAGAAGATTCGGATTCGGCTGCGAGCCTTCGACCCGGCGGTCATAGACCAGACGGCGGCGGACATCGTGCGCACGGCGCAGAAGACGGGCGCGTCCGTCAAGGGACCGATCCCGCTTCCAACACGGCGCCAGTTGTATACGGTGCTGCGGAGCCCGCACAAGGACAAGAAGTCGCGGGAGCAGTTCGAGCTCAAGACGCACAAGCGGCTGATCGACATCTACGACACCCGCCCGCAGACGGTGGACGCGCTGACGAAACTCGATCTGGCGGCTGGCGTGGACGTGGAAATCAAGGTGCAATGAGATGCCTGGATTGATTGGCAAGAAGCTGGGGATGACCCAGATCTTCACGGAAGAGGGCAGAGCCGTCGGATGCACCGTGCTCGAGGTCGGGCCGTGCCCCGTCGTGCAGGTCAAGACGGCGGAGACGGACGGCTACGAGGCGGTCCAGCTGGGATTCGGTGCGCAGAGGCAGCGTCGCGTGTCGAAGCCCGAGGCCGGACATGCAGCCCGCGCGGGACTCGACCATGGCCCGCGGGTGCTGGCCGAGTTCGAGCCCGACGAGGGTCAGGAGTACGAGCTGGGGCAGAGCCTGACGGTGGACCTGTTCGAGGTCGGCCAGAAGGTCAAGATCACCGGGGTCACCAAGGGTCGCGGATTCCAGGGCACCGTGAAGCGCCACAACTTCGGCGGGTCACGTGCCTCGCACGGTGGCAGCTCCACCCTGCGGAAGCCTGGATCGATCGGACCCGGTACGGATCCCTCGCGTGTGATCAAGGGCCGAAAGATGTCGGGCCAGATGGGCGGTACACAGCGCACCGCGATGAACCGGCGCATCGAGATGATCGATCTGGAGAAGAACCTGATGCTGGTCCGCGGCTCCGTGCCGGGGTCGCGTCACAACGTGGTTCTCATTCGCTCCGCGTGAGCGACGGGTCTCCAGGGGAAGTCGGAAGAGAGAGAGCATGAAGGCGAAAGCATATTCGACGACCGGCAAGGCGCGCGCGGCTGACTTCGAGCTGCCCGATGCCCTGTTTGATGGCGACGTGAACGAGGGCGTCCTGCACCAGGTCATCAAGGCCTACCGGGCGAACCAGCGCCAGGGCACTCATTCCACGAAGACGCGGAATACGGTGCGCGGCGGTGGTCGGAAGCCATGGCGCCAGAAGGGCACGGGAAGGGCTCGTGCGGGCTCGGTTCGCTCCGCGATATGGCGCGGTGGCTCAATCGTGTTCGGACCTCAGCCTCGGAGCTACAGGGTGCGCGTTCCGAAGCAGGTTCGGCGCCTGGCGATTCGCTCCGCCCTGAACGCGCGGGCGGCCGAAGGCGAGCTGATCGTGGTGGAGCCGTTTGCCTTCGAGGCCCCGAGCACCCGGGCCATGATCGCGCTCTTCGAAGCGCTCGAGCTGGATGCCGGCAACGTGCTGATCCTGACGGACGGCCTGAAGAGCGACGTCTACCTCTCGGCGCGGAATCTACAGAGCGTCGAGGTCCGGCCGTGGGGTGAGGCTTCGGCCTACGACATCCTGTGGTCCGACGTCCTGATCGTGGAGGAATCCGCGTTCACCGGGGACGATGTGGAAGCCGAGGAGGCATCATGAGCCGCTTGCCACGCGAGATCCTGATCCGGCCGGTCATCACTGAGGAGTCGTCCCGGCTCCAGTTCAACCCGGGGCGCATCCGTACGCGGCACCAGGACAAGGAGGGCGAGATTCAGCCCCAGTTCGTGTTTGAGGTTTCACGGGACGCGACGAAGATCGAGGTCAAGCGGGCCGTGGAGAAGATGTTCGAGGTGCACGTGAGTTCCGTGAACACCATGAACATCATGGGCAAGGACCGCCGCGTAGGTCGGTCGGTGGGGAAGCGTTCAGACTGGAAGAAAGCCATCGTCACGCTCGCCGAGGGCGAAGTGATCGACGTGTTCGAGGGAGTATAGCATGGCGCTCAAGAAATTCCGGCCCGTCACGGCGAGCTCTCGATTCCGTTCGGTCTCCGCGTTCGACGAGATAACGCGCGCCGAGCCCGAGAAGTCGCTGACCGAAGGGCTGACCAAGAAGTCGGGGCGAAACCACCACGGACGGATCACGAGCCGCCGGCGTGGCGGAGGCCACAAGCGCCTCTACCGACGCATCGACTTCCGTCGCGACAAGCACGGGATTCCCGGGAAGATCGCGGAGATAGAGTACGACCCGAACCGGTCGGCGCGAATCGCCCTGATTCACTACGCGGACGGTGAGAAGAGATACATCCTGCATCCGCGAGGGCTGCAGCAGGGAGACACGATCGTCTCCGGGCCCGGATCGGATCCGCGACTCGGCAACTGTCTGCCGCTCATGGAGATCCCGCTGGGTACGATGCTTCACGCGGTGGAGATCAAGCCGGGCAAGGGAGCACAGCTCGCCCGTTCAGCCGGCGCGTCCGTGCAGCTGATCGCGAAGGAGGGCGACATGGTCACCCTCAGGCTTCCGAGCACCGAGGTTCGTATGGTGCGCGGTGAGTGTTACGCCACGGTCGGCCAGGTCGGAAACGTGGATCACGAGCTGATCCGCTCAGGGAAGGCGGGTCGCTCACGGTGGCTCGGCAAGCGGCCCAAGGTGCGCGGTGTTGCGATGAATCCGCACGATCACCCGCTGGGTGGTGGTGAGGGTCGGGCATCGGGCGGCCGTCCACCGGTGTCGCCATGGGGCAAGGCAGAGGGACGGAAGACGCGGAAGCGGAAGAAGGCCAGCAACCAGTACATCGTCCGCGGTCGTAAGCGCGGCAAAGCCACGAAGTAGCGCGGAGTCGGGAGAAGAGAATGGCTCGAAGTGTCAAGAAGGGACCGTATATCGACGAGCGACTGCTCGGGCGGATTGAGGCGATGAACAGGTCCGGCGACAAGCGTGTCACGAAGACGTGGGCCCGGGCTTCGACGATCAGCCCGGAGTTCGTGGGCCACACGGTCGCCGTGCACAACGGCAACAAGTTCATCCCGGTCTACATCACCGAGAACATGGTCGGGCACAAGCTCGGAGAGTTCTCCCCGACCCGCCTGTTCCGGGGGCACGGCGGAAAGCTCGCCGACAAGCGGGCCCGTCTGTAGGGCCGGGCAACGGAAGCCAGGGGATTAGCGAGATGGAAGCGAGAGCAGTCTCGAGAAGAATCCGGATGTCGGCGAGAAAGATGCGCCTGGTCATCGACCAGATCCGCGACGCCGATGTGAATGACGCCTACTCGATTCTCCAGTTTTCGACGAAGGCGGCGGCAGAGCCGATCGACAAGGCGCTGCGGTCGGCCGTCGCCAATGCGGTCTACAAGGCCGATCAGCAGGGCGAAGTGCTTGACGTGGACGACCTGTACGTCAAGGAGGCCTACGTGAACGAGGGAGCGACGCTCCGTCGATATCGGGCCGCCGGCATGGGGCGTGCCTCGCCTCTTCGCAAGCGCACCAGTCACATCACCGTCGTCGTGGATACAAAGGAGTAATCGTGGGTCAGAAGACACATCCGTACGGCTTCAGGCTGGGGCTCGTGAAGCCGTGGAAGTCGCGCTGGTATGCGAACGGACGAGATTTCCCGGCGCTGCTCGCCGAGGATGAGAAGCTTCGCAAGTACCTGCACGCGCGATTGGACCACGCGGCGGTGGCCGAGATCGAGATCGAGCGCAAGCCGACCAAGATCGTCGTCACGATCCATACGGGTCGGCCCGGCGTCGTGATCGGCAAGAGGGGTGCGGAGGTGGACAAGCTGCGAGACGAACTCGCCCTGCTCACGGACTCCGAAGTCTCGATCAACGTCGAGGAAATCAAGCGCCCGGAGGTCAACGCCCAGCTGGTCGCGAACAGCATCGCCCACCAGCTGCAGCAGCGGATCGGCTTCCGGCGGGCCATGAAGCGGGCTATGCAGGCGGCCACCCGCGCAGGCGCGGAAGGTGTGAAGGTCCAGTGCGGGGGACGGCTGGGGGGCGCGGAGATCGCGCGCACGGAAGGGTATCACGAGGGCCGGGTGCCGCTGCACACCATGCGTGCGGACATCGACTACGCTGAGCGGATGGCGAAAACCACGTACGGCACCATCGGAGTGAAGGTCTGGATCTACCGCGGGGAGGTGCAGGACGACCGACGCGGCCAGACCTACACGGCCGGCGGCGCCAAGTAGGAACGGGACGATGCTTCAACCAAAACGCGTGAAGTACCGCAAGCAGCAGAAGGGCAAGATCCGGGGCAACGCCATGCGAGGTAACACGGTGGCGTTCGGCGACTACGGCCTTCAGACGCTGGATGCCGGGTGGATCACGAACCGCCAGATCGAGGCGGCCCGTGTTGCGATGACCCGGCACATCAAGCGTGGCGGAAAGGTGTGGATTCGGATTTTCCCCGATAAGCCGATCACCTCCAAGCCGGCGGAGACCCGGATGGGAAAGGGAAAGGGCAACCCCGAGGGATGGGTCGCCCCCGTCAAGCCGGGCCGCGTGATGTTCGAGCTGGAAGGCGTGGACGAGTCCATCGCCCGGCGAGCCATGGACCTGGCGGCCGCGAAGCTCCCGGTGAAGACCAGGTTCCTGGTACGGGAAGGGTAGAGAGATGGATACGAAGGAAATTCGGGAACTGACACAGGACGAAATCGATCTGGAGATCGAACGGGCGCGTGAGGAGCTGTTCAAGCTCCGGTTCCGCGCCGCGTACGAGGAGCTCGAGGACCCGGCGCTCCTGAAGGAGCTGCGGCGGGATGTCGCGAGAATGAAGACGATCCAGCACGAGCGGAAGCTGCGGGCTGCGGGAGACAGCGATGCTTGAGGAATCGACACAGACCGCCGCGCGCAGCCGCAAGGTTCGGCAGGGCCGAGTGGTGAGCGATGCCATGGACAAGACCGTGGTGGTCTCGGTGGAGCGCCAGTTCGCCCACCCCCTGTACCGCAAGCGGGTGACCAGGCGGAAGAAGTATCACGCGCATGACGAGCGGAACGAGTTCCGCTCGGGCGACCTGGTCGTCATCGAGGAGACTCGCCCTATGTCCAGGCGAAAGCGCTGGCGGGTCGTGAAGCTCGTCGAGCGGCCGGAGCAGGAGGGCTGAGCACATGATTCAGCAGGAGACCGATCTCCGAATCGCGGACAACTCCGGGGCGCGTCGCGCGCGGTGCATTCGAGTCCTGGGAGGCTCGAAGCGGAGGTACGCCGGACTTGGCGACGTCGTGGTCGTCACGATCAAGGATGCGATCCCCGGCGGGACCGTGAAGAAGGGCGAAGTCGCCAGGGCCGTGGTGGTTCGGGTGGCGAAGGAAAGCCGACGCAAGGACGGATCGTACATCAGGTTCGACGAAAACGCAGCCGTGATCATCAACGAGGCTGGCGAGCCGCGTGCCACCCGGATCTTCGGTCCGGTGGCCAGGGAACTGCGCGAGAAGCAGTTCATGAAAATCGTCTCGCTCGCGCCGGAAGTGATCTGAGGAGCCCGACATGAGCAACAGAAACAAGCTGCACGTGCGCAGGGGCGATCAGGTCCAGGTGATCGCGGGCAACTACAAGGGCGCGCGCGGCCAGGTGCTGCGGGCCATGCCCTCGAAGCAGACGGTAGTGGTGGAAGGCGTCAACCTGCGCAAGCGCCACCAGGCACCGACGCAGGCCAATCCGGAGGGTGGGATCATCACGTTCGAGGCGCCGATTCATGCCTCCAACGTCATGCTCATCGATCCGTCCAGCGACGAGCCGACCCGGTATCGCAACCGGATCGATGCGGACGGGACGAAGGAGAGGATCTCGACCAAGAGCGGCAACCCGATTCCGAGGTCGTAAGGGCTCCGGAATCCAGGATAGAGTGACGTTGGCATGAAGCAGCAGCCCAGGCTCAGACAGCATTACGAGGCGCACGTGATCCCGAAGTTGCAGGAGGACTTCGGCGGGAACCGCATGGAGGTCCCGCGCCTCGACAAGATCGTCATCAACTGCGGTCTCGGGGACGCGAAGGACAACGCGAAGCTCCTCGATTCGGTGGTGGCCGAACTGGCGCGCATCAGCGGTCAGAAGCCGGTGGTCACCCGCGCCCGGAACTCGATCTCGAACTTCAATCTCCGGGAGGGGATGCCCGTCGGCGTGAAGGTAACGCTGCGCGCGTCACGCATGTACGAGTTCCTGGACCGGTTCATCAGTACCGCCGTGCCACGAATCCGAGACTTTCGGGGATTCGGCAGCCGCGCGTTCGACGGTCGCGGCAACTACACGGTCGGAATCCGCGAGCAGATGGTATTCCCGGAAGTCGACTACGACGAGATCGTTCGCGTTCACGGGATGGACATCACGTTCGTTACCACGACGGATCGTGACGATGAGGCTCTGGTGCTGCTGCGGGAGATGGGTATGCCTTTCCGCGGCGAGACGCCGGTAGTGGTTTAACGAAGGTCGGAGAACTCAATGGCTAAGAAGTCCCTGATTGCGAAGGCGAAGCGCAAGCCCAAGTACAGCGCGCGGACGATCCGGCGGTGCCAGCGGTGCGGCCGGTCGCGTGCCTACATGCGGAAGTTCGGACTGTGTAGAATCTGCTTCCGGCAGATGGCGCTCAGAGGAGAGATCCCGGGCGTCCGAAAGGCGAGTTGGTAAGACATGAGCATGAACGATCCCATCGCTGACATGCTGACGCGGGTTCGGAACGCGAACCGGGCGGGTCACCGTCGAGTCGACATGCCGGTTTCGAAGCTGAAGGTCGAGATCGCGCGCATCCTGACCGAGAACCACTTCGTCCACGGCTACAAGGTCCTGGACGACGGTACGCACGGGGTGCTGCGAGTCTATCTGAAGTACACCGAGGACGAGAAGCCGGTTATTCGCTCATTGCGGCGAATCTCTCGGCCGGGTCTCCGGCGGTACGTGGGTGCCCAGGGGATGCCCAAGGTTCGCTCGGGCATGGGCATCGCCATCCTGTCGACCTCGAGGGGTCTGATGACAGACCGGCAGGCCCGGCAGGAGCGCGTCGGTGGAGAGGTGATCGCCACGGTCTATTGAGACCGGGCGCACGGAACAGTCGCCCCGCTCGGCGGGGCGCCAGACAGTAGAGCGCGAAACAGATGTCGAGAGTCGGAAAGCAGCCGATCGTGGTCCCCGATGGTGTGGACGTGACCATCCAGGGTTCCAGCGTGGGCGTCAAGGGTCCGAAGGGCGAGCTCAGCGGACGATTCGATGCTGACATGAGCATCGAGCTGGCCGATGGACAGATCACGGTCACCCGTCCCACGGACCAGCCGCGGCACCGTGCCCTGCACGGTCTCACGCGCAGCCTCGTCGCCAACATGGTGCATGGAGTGCACGAGGGCTTCGAGCGGTCACTCGAGATTCACGGGGTAGGGTACCGGGCCATCCAGAAGGGCTCGGCCGTTGAATTCTCGGTTGGATACAGCAATCCAGTGCTGTTCGAGCCGCCGAGCGGCGTCGAGCTGGTAGCGGAGACTCAGACACTGGTGCACGTCAGGGGAATCGACAAACAGAGCGTGGGCGAAGTGGCGGCGCAGATTCGCCGGATTCGGCCCCCGGAGCCCTACAAGGGCAAAGGAATCCGCTACCGCGGTGAGCACGTGCGACGCAAGGCCGGCAAAGCCACGGCCGTTGGCGTCTGATCGACCACGAGATCCAGTATGCCGGCCGCCGGTGGGCGAGCGGACGGCCGGAGGAGCAGGGGAATGACACTCAGTAAGTCGGCGGAGCGGCGGCGGCGGCGCGCCACGAGACACAAGAGGGTTCTGAAGAAGATGCGGGGAACGGCCGATCGGCCGCGGCTCGTGGTCTTCCGCAGCCTGAAGAACATCGAGGGTCAGCTGATCGACGATGACAGGGGAGCCACCCTGGTGGGCATCTCCACGCTCGCGATCGATGGAGTGGCGGAGGTGGATGATATGTCCGGCAAGACGGCCGCCAGTTACGCGGCGGGGAAGACCCTGGCCGAGAAGGCCAAGGCAGCCGGGATTGAGAGCATCGTGTTCGATCGGGGAGGCTACCGTTATCACGGTCGCGTCAAGGCTTTCGCAGATGGGGCGAGGGCCGGCGGGCTGAAGTTCTAGCGATATCAACCACGGCCGTCCCGCCGCGAGATACGCGACGGGGAGCCGCAGGATTCGGAGAAGCTGAGGGAATGGCGAAGAAGCAGAGTCGCAGACGGGATCGGCGGGACGAGGGAGACAACCTCAAGGAGAACGTGATCCACATCAATCGGGTCTCCAAGGTGGTGAAGGGTGGCCGCCGGTTCTCGTTCACCGCCCTCGTGGCCGTCGGTGACGGCCAGGGCAAGGTGGGCACGTCGCTCGGCAAGGCCAACGAGGTGGCGGAGGCCATTCGGAAGGGCCTCGAGCAGGCTCGCAAGGCGATGGTGGAGATTCCGCTCGTCGGCGGTACGATTCCGCACGAGTTGATCGGTCGCCACGGTGCGGGCCGGGTGCTTCTCAAGCCCGCGTCTCCGGGTACGGGGGTGATCGCCGGGGGTCCGGTGCGCGCCGTGCTCGATTGTGCAGGGGTACAGGACATCCTCACGAAGAGTCTCGGCTCGAACAATCCACTGAATGTGGTAGCGGCCACCATGAACGGGCTTCAGAGTCTGATGACGCCGGAGGCCGTCGCCCGTGAGCGCGGCGTGCCTTACGAAGTCATCCGGGAGGCGATGCGTGGCTAAGAACATCCGGATCAAGCAGGTGCGCAGCGGCAGCAACGCGATGCGAAAGCAGCGCGCTACCCTGGAGGCCCTCGGTCTCCGCCATCACCAGGCGGAGGTGATCAAGGAAGACAATCCGGCCATTCGTGGGATGGTTCGGGCGGTAGCGCACCTGGTGGAAGTCGAGGAGGTCGACTAGACCCATGGCAGACAGCAAACGAATCGGCCTGGATAGCCTCAGCCCGACTCCCGGTTCCCGTGGCAAGCGGAAGCGGCTCGGCAGGGGGCACGGTTCGGGTCACGGAAAGACGTCTGGCAGAGGCCACAAGGGGCAGAAGTCACGGTCCGGTGCCTCGATCCCGGCGTGGTTCGAGGGTGGGCAGATGCCGCTGTATCGGCGCGTGCCCAAACGCGGATTCAAGCCGATCAACCGGCGCGAGTACCAGGTAGTGAACGTGGGGATGCTGGCGGACGCGGAGGGGGCCGACTTCGGGCCAGAGGAACTCAAGGCGTGTGGCCTGATTTCATCGCTCGAGAAGCCCGTGAAGGTCCTCGGCGTGGGATCGGCCGGCCGCGCCGTAGCGGTGCGCGCGCACGCGTTCAGCGCCAAGGCTCGCGAGAAGATCGAAGCGGACGGCGGAACTGCGGAGCTGATCGGCTGACATGGCGAACGAACGGACGCAAGCTCTCCAGGCCGCCCAGAACATCTTCAAGATTCCGGAGCTGAAGAGCAAGATCCTCTTCACGCTGCTCTGTCTGGCCGTGTACCGGCTTGGCGCGCACATCCCGACAGCTGGAGTCAACGTTCTCGCCCTCCAGCAGCTTGCGGGGCAGTTCCAGGGGACCCTGTTCGGGATCTACGACCTGTTCACCGGTGGAGCGCTCCAGCGGGCGACCGTGTTCGCGCTCGGGATCATGCCGTACATCTCGGCCAGCATCATCTTTCAGGTGCTCGGGTCCACCTTCCCCACGATCGAGAAGCTCCAGAAGGAAGGCGAGGACGGCCGGCGCAAGCTGACGCAGTGGACCCGGTACTCGACCGTGTTCCTGTGCGTCATGCAGGCGTACGGTTACTCGATCTTCCTCGAGTCGCAGCCGGGCGTCGTGGTGTTCCCAGGCTGGGCGTTCCGCATCGAGACCGTGCTGCTGCTCACCGCCGGTGGTGTCTTCGTGATGTGGCTCGGCGAGCAGATCACCGAGCGAGGGATCGGGAACGGCATGTCGCTGCTGATCTTCTTCTCGATCATCCAGGGCTTCCCGGCTGCCGTGTTCAACACTCTCGAGCTTCTCAGGGCCGGTGGAATCAGCCTGTTCAAGCTGGCAGCTCTCCTCGTGGTGCTGGTCCTGATCACGGCAGCCGTCGTGGCCCTCACGATGGCGGCGCGTCGCATTCCGGTTCAGATCCCCCGGAAGGTGGTGGGACGGGGCCGCGTCAGGGAAGGACAGAAGTCGTTCATCCCGATCCGGATCAACAGTGCAGGCGTGATGCCGATCATCTTTGCCCAGGCGATCATCATCGTCCCCGGGACGATGTACTCGTTCACCGGAGGGCAGGGGGCGTCCGGATTCCTGTATGACCTCAGCCAGATCTTCCAGCCGGGCTCGATGTGGTACTACATCACGTATGCCGCCCTGATCATCGTATTCACCTACGTGTATACGGCGATCATCTTCAACCCGGTGGACCTGGCGGAGAACCTGAAGAAGCAGGGCGGCTTCATACCCGGGGTCAAGCCTGGAGCGCAGACGGCCGAGTACATCGACCACGTCCTCACCCGAGTCACTCTACCCGGGTCGATCTACCTTGCCGTGATCGCGATCCTTCCGTTCTGGATCTTCGCAGCGTTCGACATCCAGACGTTCTTCTTCGGAGGCACGTCGCTTCTGATCGTCGTCGGTGTGGCGCTGGACACCGTGCAGCAGATGCAGCAACACCTGCTGCTCAGGCAGTACGAAGGATTCATGAAGAAGGGGCGGGTCAAGTACAGGGGCCGCCAGAAATACATGTGACGTATCGGACCGAGGAGAGCCCAGCGTGAGGCTCATCATCATGGGCCCTCCGGGGGCAGGGAAAGGCACCCAGGGGGAGCTGCTGGCGCGGCGGTTCGGGATACCCCGCTATTCGACTGGCGACATCCTGAGACAGGCGCTCCGGGATGGCACGCCGCTGGGGCTCGAGGCGAAGCGGTTGATGGATGCCGGTGAACTGGTCCCGGACGAGGTGATCCTCGGCTTCATCGGTGAGGCCCTCGAGCACGAGGAGTCGACTGGCGGCTTCCTGCTGGACGGTTTCCCGAGGACCGTGGCTCAGGCGGAAGGACTCGCGAGGCTGCTGGCGGGGATGGGCCTCGAGCTGGACGCGATCGTGAATCTGTCGGTGAACGAGACCGAGATCATGAAGCGACTGTCCGCACGCGGCCGCAAGGACGACCTGGTGGACACGATCCGGCGCAGACTCGAGGTCTACTGGGCACAGTCGAAGCCGGTGCTCGACTGGTACGCCGACTCGGACGTGCGGATACTGTCCGTCGAGGGTGTGGGCGACATCGACGAGATTCAGGCTCATATCCTGGATCGTCTCGCTCTGTGATGCGCGTAAAGTCGGCGGCGGAAATCGACGCGATCGGCCGGGCCGGGGCGATCGTGGCAGGTGTGCTGGCCCTGGTGGGTGAGCGGGCCGAGCCCGGTGTAAGCACCGGAGATCTCGACGCCGCGGCCGAGAGCTACATTCGCGACCACGAGGGCGCGACGCCGGCCTTCAAGGGTCTGTACGGTTTTCCGGCGACGCTGTGCACGAGCGTCAATAACGAGGTCGTACACGGCATTCCGTCGGCTGAGAGGCGCCTCGAGGACGGAGACTTGCTCGGAGCCGACGTGGGCGTGGTTCTGAACGACATGTACGCTGACGCCGCCGTGACCGTCCCGGTTGGGCAGCCTTCGGAAGAGGCACAACGGCTGCTCTCCGTCACGCGCGCCGCTCTGGACGTGGGAGTCCGGCAGGCATCGGCCGGGTCGACGCTTGGCGACGTAGGTGCGGCGATCCAGGGCGTGGTGGAGGAGGCGGGCTACAGCGTCATACGGGAACTGGTCGGTCACGGTGTGGGGTTCGCTCCACACGAGGAACCGCACGTGCCAAACTTCGGACGCAGGGGGGAGGGCGCCACCCTCGAAGAGGGTCTCGTGATCGCCATCGAGCCGATGGTGAACATGGGCCGTCGCCACATCCGGACCCTGGCGGACGGATGGACGGTCGTTACCGCCGACGGAAGTCTGTCGGCGCATTTCGAGCACACAGTGGCGGTAACGCGCGGGGGTCCAAGGATTCTCACCCGTTCCCCGGCGAACTGAGACGCGAAGGAGGACAGGGTTGGCAAAAGAGGAACCGATCCAAATGGCCGGCGAGGTAATCGAAGCCCTGCCGAACGCCATGTTTCGGGTGAAGCTCGAGAACGAGCACGAGATTACGTGCCATGTGTCGGGCAAGATCCGCATGAACTACATCCGGATCCTCCCGGGAGACACGGTAACGGTAGAAATGTCGCCCTATGATCTGACGAAGGGCCGGATCACCTACCGGTTCAAGTAAGGTCGTTGATTCACGAGCATCCAGCGGTTATCTTTTACAGCTATCTCGTGAACGATGAAAAAGGACGGTTGTCGTCATGAAGGTGCGTTCCAGTGTGAAGAGGATCTGCGAGCATTGCAAGATCGTTCGCCGCCGAGGCGTGGTGCGGGTGATTTGCAGCCGTGATCCGAAGCACAAGCAGCGGCAGGGATAGAGGGCGTTGGGCCCGCGTGCCCGATTCGGGCGCCCCGGCCTACAATCTGAACGGGTGGTAAATGGCGAGAATAGCAGGCGTTGACCTTCCCCGGGACAAGCGGGTCGAGATCGCCCTGACGTACATCTACGGGATCGGTCGATCGACGGCGCAGGCGATCCTGGCCGAGACGGCCGTGGATCCGGATACGCGGGTGAACGAGCTTTCAGACGACGACGTCAACAAGCTCCGGCGGGTCATCGAGAACCGGTACAAGGTGGAGGGTGCGCTGCGCACGGAGACGTCCATGAACATCAAGCGGCTCATGGACATCGGCTGCTACCGGGGCCTGCGGCATCGTCGCGGCCTGCCGGTACGAGGACAGCGCACGCACACGAATGCACGCACCCGCAAGGGTCCGAGGCGCGCTGTGGCTGGCAAGAAGAAGCCGCCCTCCAAGAAATAGGACTGGAACGCATGGCGAAGCCGAGAAGTGGAAGAAAGAAGCGTCAGGTCGATGCGGAGGGCGTCGCTCACATCAAGGCGACGTTCAACAACACGATCATCACGATCACCGAGAACAGCGGAGAGACCGTGGCCTGGGCCAGCGCAGGGAAGGCTGGTTTCAAGGGCTCGAAGAAGTCCACTCCGTTCGCCGCCACGATCGCGGCCGAGACCGTCGGACGTGAGGCCGCTTCGATGGGCATGAAGCGGGTGCACGTGCGCGTCCAGGGCCCCGGTTCAGGTCGGGAGTCGGCGATCCAGGCCTTGCAGGGCGCCGGCCTGACGATCCGGTCGATCCGCGACGTCACGCCGATCCCGCATAACGGATGCCGTCCGCCGAAGAAGCGCAGGGTCTGAGACAGGCAGTCAGTCAGTAACACGTCGTTGACAGGTTAAGGAAAGCAGATGGCACGCTATACGGGTCCGGTTTGCAGGCTTTGCCGGAGGGAAAACGAGAAGCTGTTTCTGAAGGGCAAGCGCTGCTTCAC
>CAZRRU010000159.1:0-8038 GCA_964602635.1 uncultured Gemmatimonadota bacterium
GCGATCAGATGGTCGCCCTGCTTTCGAACGCCGACGTAGCTCCCAAGCTCGAAGGGCTGGAGAGCGACCTGGACGACGCGCGGCCCGAGCTCCGGGTCGCGGTAGACCGCGAGAAGGCGGCCCTGTACGGAGTGACCACCCTCGACATCGGCAGCACGGTTCGAAACGCCATCAACGGTACCGAGGCGTCGGAGTTCAGGGACGGAGAGGAGGAGTACGACATCGTCGTACGTCTCGCCGAGCAATACCGCTCGGATCTCTCGTCGATCGGCGACCTCACGATCGAGAGCGAGATGGGAGACCCCGTTCCGGTGTCGTCAGTGGCCACGTGGAGCGTGGAGGAAGGGTTCAGCGGGATCAACCGCAAGGACCTGGACCGGGTGGTGACCGTGTCTTCGAACGTTCGCGCCGGCCACAACGCGAACGCGGTGCTGGCAGAAGTGCAAACGACTCTCGAGGAGTTTCGGACACAGCTTCCCGCGGGCTATCGCTTGAGCTACACGGGCCAGCAGCAGGAGCAGCAGGAATCGCAGGACTTCCTGTTCAACGCTTTCCTGTGGGCCCTGTTCCTGATCGCGTTCATCCTGGTCTCGCAGTTCGACTCGATCCTGAAGCCGGGGCTCATCCTGAGCACGGTCATGCTGTCGACGATCGGAGTGCTGATCGGGCTGCTCGTGTTCCGCATGCCGTTCGGAGTGATCATGAGCGGGGTCGGTGTGATCAGCCTCGCCGGCATCGTGGTGAACAACGCCATCGTGCTGATCGACTACATCCACGTGCTTCGCGACCGCGACGGTCTGTCGGAGCACGAGTCGCTGGTGATGGGTGGGGTCACCCGATTCCGTCCGGTCACCCTGACCGCGGTCACCACGGTCATGGGGCTCATCCCGCTGGCAATAGGTCTCAATATCGACTTCAACCGGTTCTATCGGACCCTGAATCCGAACATCTTCTGGGGCGGAGCGCAGGCGGCGTGGTGGGGTCCGATGGCGATTGCGGTGATCGCGGGACTCACGTTCGCCACGTTCCTGACCCTGATCCTGCTGCCCGTGATGCACTCGCTGCTCGACGACACCGTGAATTTCCTGCGCCGACACTTCCGGGAGAACGGACAGGCGGCCCTGCGCGCGGATGACGAGGCGGAGTCGGCCACCGTCACCGGGGACGAGAGGGAGATGGCCGGCGCGTTCTAGCCCGCGAGGGCTCCCAGCATCCACGCGGCGCCGAGCCCGCCGTAGATCCCGAGGATGTAGCCGACCACGGCCATCAACAGACCCACGGGCGCCATGGCCGGGTGGTACACGCTGGCCACGATCGGTGCCGTTCCCGCGCCGCCGATGTTGGCCACGCTCCCGGTGGCCACGAAGAAGAACGGGGCCTTGATGAGATGGGCTACCGCCAGCATCACGGCCACATGGATCGCGATCACGAGGACGCCGGCGAAGAAGAAGGCCGGGGCCGAGAGCACCTCCATGAGATTGCCCTGCGCGCCGATCGCCGTGAGCAGTAGGTAGAGCGCCGCGTACCCGATCTTGGACGCGCCCGCTTCCTCCAGGTTGCGTACCGGAGTGAAGCTGAGGAGCAGGCCGCCCGTGACGACGATCAGCACGGCCCACGTGGTGTGACTGATGATCGTGGGGTCTCCGAGCGCCGGAAGGGCGGCTCCGAGCTGCACCGCGAGTACGGCCCCGGCGAACCCTAGACCGACGATGATGGCTATATCCCTGAGCTGCGTCGGGCGCCGGTGCGTGTCGAGCTCGGCGAGCAGCCGGTTGGTCTCGGCCACGGCCGACGTGTCGGCCCGCAGACGCTTGTCGAACAGTGCCTGCCAGGCGCTGAGGAACAGGAGCACGCCCATCCAGCCGTACCCGACCACGGTGTCCACCACGATGATCGTACCCATGATGGCATCCGGTGTACCCACGCTCTCGGCGATCGCGACCATGTTGGCCGTGCCGCCGATCCAGCTTCCGGTCAGTGCCGCCAGGCCCTTCCAGCCCTCGAATGGGAGCCAGCGGGCGAACGCCAGGTACGCCACCTGCGCGCCGATCATGATTCCGATCGAGCCGGCCGTGACCATGATCAGGGCGGTGCGGCCGAGCTTGAGGATGCTCTTGATGTCCACCGTGATCATGAGGAGGAGCAGAGCCACGGGGAGCAGGTATCGCGTCATCCAGTCGTAGACCGGCGAGGCCATGGGGATGATGCCCAGCGTGGTCGAGAGTGTGGGGATGAAGTAGCAGTAGATCACGGCCGGGGTGATGCGGAACACCCTCTGGAGGGCCGGCAGATCGCTGATCCAGAAAATGGCGGCGAAGACGGCGGCCAGATAGCCGAATACCGCCATCGGCTCCTGGATGAGGGCTGTCATGGGATGGCTGCTACCCGCTGACCTCGGTGCGTGGCCCTTCGAGCCCGTCCAATCCAGGCTCCACTCGATTGCCCCCCGCAGCCTTCGCCTGATACAGCGTCGCGTCGGCGGCTCTCACCAGCTCGGCCGGCTCCTTCATCGTGGGCCCGGATACCGCGACGCCGGCGCTGACCGTGATCCGGGTCCCGGTGGGGAGGTCGTGATGGGCCAGGGCCTCTCGCACCCGGTCCGCGTACCGTACGGCCCCTTCCATCTGCTCGGTCGGCAGGATGGCGAGGAACTCCTCCCCCCCGTATCTACCGGTCACGTCCGAGTCCCGGGTCTGGCGCTTGAGGATCGTGCCGAAAGCGCGTAGCGCCTCGTCCCCCTCGGCGTGGCCGTGCTCGTCGTTGTACTCCTTGAATCGATCGAGGTCGAACATCACGACCGCCATACCTGTTCCCCGCTGCGCCGCCGCGAAGTGCGGCTTGATGAACAGGTCCAGCATGCGCCGATTCGGAAGGCCGGTGAGGACGTCGTGAAACGCGAGCCGCAACGCCGTGGACTTCTGGCGGCGCAAGGCCTCGGCGAGCGCTCCAAGCCCGAGGCTGCCGGCGATGAACGCGACAGCGACACCTCCGGCGATGCGCCAGTCCACCTGGGTTCCGAGGAGCAGCGGCGGCACGATCTCGATCGCGATCATGAGGATCATGGCGATGAGGAGACCGGTGGCCGCGCCTTCCCAGCCCCGGTAGTAGGCGAACAGGAAGGCCGGGACCAGGGCGAGGAGCCACATCAGGTCCGCAAGATCATTGAGGGATGTGGGCCAGACGATCGCCGCAACGCCAGCCACGGCCAGCGCCAACAGGCTCAGGGCCAGGGCACGTGGCGGTACCCTGGTTTCCGTTTCAATCGCATGTGGCTCGAGGTCGATCATCGAGAAGCCGGTCCGGGGTTGGGCGGGAATCGTGTTCCGATCCAGGTACCCGCCCATGGAGTCACCGCAGTATGGCGTGAGAGCCGGCGGGGGCACAAGGACCCGAACGGTTGCCGCGTGCGCACTGCCTCGCGATCTTGCCGGCGTTACTCGACGTACCTTCCACCCGGACTCACGGTCCGGCATTGCGTCCCGAGAGATCATGCAGGGTGACTGGACGGTAATTCGCGTGCGAGGGCACCGGGGACTCCCGGAGCTTGATGGGGCCGGCTTCCTCAGCTGCATCGCATCGATCAGGAGAACGATGGATGGTACGCGCTGGCACCACCGCTGGGTCCCCGCGGTCGGGGGGACGGCGCGGGACGGGCTGCGCGTCGAGTTCGCGCATGGTTCGAAGGAGATGAAGCGGGTTCTTCGAGCGCTGGAAGGGCGGATCCCTCCGCCGGATTCCGTGTACGCCGAGCCGCTGAACAGGGAGCTTGACCTCGACGACGTGCAGAGCGATGAGGAGATGGATGCCTGCCTGGAGATGCTGTGGCGCTATGCGGAGTTCATCGTCGAGCTGCGCCACCGAAATCCGGGCCTCACGACCTCGAGAATCGACAGCCTGACGCCCGGCGCGTTCCTGACTTTCGTGACCGGCAATCGCCGACATCTCGAGAAGGCGATGGACGACCAGGGTCTGCTCGCGGTTCCGGCCGTGCCGTTTGGCAGGGCCGTCGGACATATCCGCCAGGCAGACCTCGAGTACCGGGTCCCCCCGCGGAGCCCGGGCGAGGCGTGCGCTGCGGCCCGGATTCACCATCTCGCCGGCTGCATGTTCGCCTCGCGCTACTATCCTTTCTCCCGCATAAGATGAGCAGGCGGATGGCGTTCGTTGGCGGAGGGGCCGCCGTCGTAGTCGTGGCGGTGGTGCTCGGATACCGGGTCGGCTCCGACCTCGGTGATGGAGGTCACGACGGCCCGAGGGCGTGGACGGCGGGATGGGACGCGGCGCCGGTGTGGCTCGAGATCCAGGCCCCCGACGTGGAATTCCGTGACGCGGCGGGCGGAGTCGCCCGCCTGACCGACTACGCCGGCCAGATCGTGCTGCTCAACTTCTGGGGAACCTGGTGTCCGCCCTGCCTCGCCGAGATACCGCACCTGATCGAAGTCCAGGAGGTTCTGGCGGACCTCGGCGGGACGATAGTCGGGCCCGCCGTGGGCTCCGGGAGCCCCGAAGACGTGCTGCAATTTGCCGGCGAGCACGGGATCAACTACCCGCTGTGGCTGTCCGACTACGAGACGGCGGTGGGCCGGTTCGGGGCCGCGGGCTATCCCTTTACGCTCCTGATCGATCGGAAAGGGATCATTCGGAAGCAGTACCTGGGGCCGCAGACCGCGCGGACGCTGCTTCACGACATCGAAGCGCTCGTGGCCAGCCGGTCCGAATCCGAAAACGAGAGCGATCCGGGAAGGGTCAGTCCGTCGAGCTGACGGTCGCTGCGACCTCCAGTTCCAGAAGCTGACCTCGATACAACCGGGCGTACAGCCCACCCTCCGCGACCAGGTCGGCGTGCGTGCCCTCCTCCAGGATCCGGCCGTCGTCGATCACCAGCACCCGATCGGCGCGCTGCACCGTATTGAGCCGGTGCGCGATTATAATGGTCGTCCGGCCTTCCATCACCGTCTCCAGGGCCTGCTCGACGAGCCCCTCGCTCTCCGCGTCGAGGCTGCTGGTGGCCTCGTCCAGGATGAGTATCTCGGGCTCCTTGAGGAAAATGCGGGCGATGGCTATACGCTGGCGCTGTCCGCCCGACAGCCGGATGCCCCGCTCACCGACCATGGTTTCGTATCCGGCCGCGAGACCCTGGATGAACTCGTGTGCGTGCGCGAAGCGGGCGGCCTTGATGACTTCCTCGGATGCCGCTTCGGGCCTGCCGTACGCGATGTTCTCGTAGATCGTGTCCGCGAACAGCAGGGGCTCCTGGGGCACGATCCCCACCGCCGTCCGCAACTCGATGAGAGGGATGCGCCGCAGGTCCGTGCCTCGCAGAGAGATCACACCCTGCGTCGGATCCCAGAAGCGCGGGACCAGGGCAGCCAGCGTGGACTTGCCGGCGCCGCTCGGCCCGACCAGCGCCACGATCTCACCCGGCCTTATCTCGAGGTCCAGGCTGCGGAGCACCCACGGCTCGTCCGGCCCGTAGCGGAACCAGACGTCGCTGAACACCAGTCCGCCCGGATTGCTCGCGGGGGGTAGGGCCTCGGAGTGGCGCGGCTCCTTGATGGCCGGCTCTCTCCGGAGAAGGTCGAACACCCGTTTGGCCGCGCCCATCGCCTCCTGGTATCCGCTGTACAGAGAGGCCAGCGCTGTGATCGCGGCGGCCACGGAGACGGCGTAGAGAAGAAACGACACGAGCTCGCCGGCGGTGATCTGGCCCTCGAGAACCAGCAGGCCGCCCTTCCACAGCACCACCACGATCCCGCCGAACGCGATGAACGTGATCATGCCGAAGAAGATTCCGCGGACCAGAGCTCTCTGGATGGCCGTCTTCAGGGCCCGGGCGATCCGGCTCGCGTAGCGTTCTTCTTCCCAGCCCTCGCGCGTGAAGCTCTGGACGATGGGAATCTGCGTGAACGCCTCCTCGGCCACCGCGTTCGACTCCGCCAGCTCGTCCTGCACCCGAGTGCTCTTCGCTCGCAGGACGCTCCCGAAGGCATAAGCGCTGAGCACCACGATGGGAGCCACGGTGATCGTGGTCACCATCAGGTCGGTGTGCAGGATTGCCAGAAGAGTGAGGGCACCGACCAGGTACAGGATCGGACGCAGGAACTCAGCGAGCTGATGGCTGAGCACGACCTGGAGCGTGGAACAGTCCGAAGCGAGCCGACTGGTGAGCTCGCCGGAGCTGCGCTCGGCGTAGAAGCCGGGAGACAGCGTGAGCAGGTGCGCGAACAGCTCCGTGCGGAGGCCGGCCACGACCCTCTCCGCGGTGGCGCTCAAGAGGAACACCTGCACGAAATTGAACACGGCCTGTGCGGCGAATACCACGAGGAGGAGGACGGCGATGGAGTTGAGCGCCGAGGGGTCACGGTTCTCGAAGGCCGCGTCCATGAGGTGGCGCACGATCAGTGGAAAGGCGAGTCCGATCGCGGCGCTGACCACCAGGGATACGGCGGCTACGGACAGTGCTGTGCGGTGCGGCCGGAGCCGCGGAAGCAACTGCCGGGCCGCGAAGATCGAAAAGTTGGACTGACCCTCTCGGGGCGTGATCATCTAGCGACTTGATTCCCGGTTTCGTCGTTGGTCCGTGACGTCTATCTTCCCGTCCATCGACGAGCGGAACCTACCGCTCGCCCGCCGAGCGCACCATACGGGTCAGGGCACTATTCATAGCGATCCCGCCCCCGCGCCCGGCTCGATCGAAGTTCTGCGGGAGAGAGGCGAATCGTGGCTGGTTCGAAGCACTTGCGGACATGGAGGCGGCTGGCGTGGACGGCCGTGGCGGCCACGTTTCTGCTCATCGCGTTCGGAGGGTTCGTCCGAATCAGCGAGAGCGGGATGGGGTGTGGAGACGACTGGCCGCTGTGCAACGGAAAGCTGATTCCCGACCTGTCGTTCGCTACTTCCATCGAATTCGGGCACCGAATCATAGCGGCCGTGGTCGCAGTGCTGGTTCTCACGCTGGCCTTCACCGCCCGGAAGTGGAGCAGCTCGGGAGATCCGCTGTGGGTGCCGCTGAGGCGGGCGGCGGGCCTGGCCGTCGCACTGGTCGTCGTCCAGATCTTGCTCGGCGCAATCACCGTGTGGCTCGAGTTGCCTCCGGCATCGGTGATCGTTCACCTGGGTACAGCGATGCTCCTGCTGGCCCTCCTGATCTCTACTGCCCTGGCGGCCGGAGCGCACAGGGCCGGGCGGTCGGTGAAGCACTCGGACGGCGCTTCCGGGGCTGCGTGGTGGACGGCCGCGTTCGGGTTCGGCGTCGTGCTGGCTGGCGGGCTGGTGGCCAATCTCGAGGCGGGGCACGCGTGCCAGGGTTTTCCGGCGTGCAACGGGAGCTGGATGCCC
The DNA here is from genome assembly GCA_964602635.1 of uncultured Gemmatimonadota bacterium. Classification (GTDB taxonomy): domain Bacteria; phylum Gemmatimonadota; class Gemmatimonadetes; order Palauibacterales; family Palauibacteraceae; genus Benthicola. Next base: position 7,339 of record CAZRRU010000159.1, read on the forward strand.
GCCGACAATCCGTTGATGAGCATCCACTGGGGTCATCGCCTGCTCGCCTACGCCCTCTTCGTCTGGGCCCTGTTCCTTCCGGCGTACGTGAAGAGACGCAGGGTCGGGGACCGGGGCGCGATGCGGGCATCGACCATGGCTTCAATCCTGGTGGTGTCGCAGCTGGTGCTGGCTGCGGGCATGGTGTCGATGGCTCTGCCCGCTTGGATGCGCGCGGCGCACGTGGCGCTGGGGGCCGCCGTCTTCGGATCGCTGGTCTGGCTGGCCTGGACGGTCGCGCGGCCAACCGAGGGCACGGTCCTGAAAGCCTGACCGCGGGTCGTTCAAAGGGCTTCGAGAAGGGCTATGTGCCCCAGGCCTCCCGCCGCACAGATGCTCACGATCCCCTTGCTTGCCGATGGCATGCCGGCGAGCTCGACGGCGGCCTGCGACAGGATGCGGGCGCCGGTAGCCCCGAACGGGTGGCCGAGGGCGATACTGCCGCCGTTCGGGTTGACACGGTCACTTGGAAACGGCCCGAGATCGACCTCCACTCCAGCCCGCTCGCGCACCCAGTCACCGTCCTCGAGGGCCGCGATCGTGCTCAGGACCTGGGCCGCGAACGCCTCGTGAACCTCCCACAGGTCAATGCCGTCGTAACCGAGGCCGTGACGTGCCAGGAGGCGCGGGATCGCCAGCGCCGGCCCCATGAGGAGTCCTT
>CAZRRU010000160.1:0-8234 GCA_964602635.1 uncultured Gemmatimonadota bacterium
TCCGTCATCCGGGCAGGCCAGCGAGGTGGCCCGGTTCAGCTGGCCGGCGTGGGAGGAGCCGACCTGGAAGGCCAGGCGAAGACCGGTGTTTGGCCGGATGCGAGCGGTCTTCGAGGATCTCGCGCCGGCGGTGTTGAGGCAGGAGGCGGACGAATGATGATTACGACTCGGACGATCGCCGGTAGGAGCGCTCGGGCGGCCGTCGTGATGGCGGTCGCGCTTCTCGTGTCCCGGGAAGCCTCGCACGCGCAGTCTCCAGCAGACTCGGCCTGGCTCGCGGGCGACACACGGCTGGCTGGTGAACTGTACCACGAGCGCCTGGCTAAGGACTCGACGGACGAACTGGCGTTGCACCGCCTTGCCCTGATGTGGGCGTGGGACGCCCGGTACGAGGAGAGCCTGGAGCTCTTCGGACATCTGCTTCGAATCTCGCCCGCGAATATGGAGGCGAGAGTGGACCGCGCGAAGGTCATGGCGTGGAGCGGCGATCTCAGCGGCGCCATAAAGGAAATAGATCGTGTGCTGGAAGCCGACCCTTCCTATGTGCCGGCGCTTGCGGCCCGGGCCAGGTATGAAGCCTGGCGCGGTGACCTGACGTCAGCCATCGCGATTCAGAACGAGCTCCTCGGCGTCGCGCCGGAAGACCGCGACGTCTGGCGCTCGCAGGCCACCTATCTCGTCTGGGACGACAGAGTCGCCGACGCGATCGTCATCTACGACAGCCTGCTTCAGAGCGATCCGACAGATCGATCGAGCAGACTCGGCAAAGCCACGGCGCTCTCATGGTCGAATAGACTCGAAGAGGCCTCGTCACTGTACGCCGAGATGCTGGAAGCCGACTCGACCGACGTGGACGCGTGGGCAGGCTATGCCCGGGTCGCAGCGTGGGACGGCCGGCTCATCGACGCGGAAGACAGATGGCGGCGTGCCGTGACTCTCGCCCCCGATCAGCCGTCCATTCACGCCGGACTCGGACAGACCTTGCGATGGCAGGGACGCGACGCAGCTTCGTACCGGGAGCTGATGCGGGCCACTGAGCTGGCGCCCGGTAACCGCGAAGCCTCTGAAGAGTTAAGTGCCCTGCGGCTCGACCAGAGCCCGAAAGGCACACCCGGGATACTGTTCACCAGCGACTCCGACCAGAACGACATCTTCACCGTCGAAGGCGACGCCACGTGGCACCCCACTCGCTCGATCGAGATGAGGGCAGAGGCGTACTACAGGGAAGCCCGATTCGGTGGGACAGGCTCCCTGCAACGCTCGTCCGGTGGCGTCCTGCTCGGCGGGACCACCGAGCTCGAACCGGGCTGGGACCTCACAGGGGCAATCGGCCTGAGTGGCATGGAAGGAAGCGCGGGTACCAAGGGTCGGTTCGAGGCCCGGGTCCGAAGTCCGCGACGCAACCGGGTGACCGGCTCACTGGATCTCTCGACGGGTCCGCTGGATGAATCAGCGGTCCTGATAGAGAACGGGGTCACGGTCGACCTGCTGCAGATAGGCGCAAGTACACGTCTGGGGCCTGGATGGAGACTCGACGGATCCGCCTCGGTCGCCCGCTTCGACGGCAGCGAGCCAAACCGACGCCTCGCAGGAAGCCTGTTCTTCGGCAGGAGACTATCGAACGCGTGGGATGTGGGATTGTTCGCCCGGGTGTTCGGGTTCGAGAAGCAGCTGAGCGATGGCTACTTCGATCCCGACCTGTACTGGATCACGGAAATGACGGCCACCTGGAGTTCGGGTACGGGGAACTGGCGCTTCAGCCTGGACGCGGCGCCCGGTGTGCAACAGGTCGGCGGCGGCGGCCCGACATCCGCTACGATCCGCGCGGGGGGAAGACTCGCCTACTCCCTGGGGCCGGGTCGGGAGGTAAGCTTCGGGTTGCTGTATTCCACCACGGGTCTGGCTTCCTTCGCCTCCGGCGCCTCGGACTACCGGTATCTCTCCCTTGGCCTCCAGATGACGTGGGCGACCTACTGAGGACGCAACCTTCATCCTGAGAGCCAGGAAATCGAGATCGCGGAAGATCAGGACGGCTCCTTTCGGGTCCGCCCGTGTATGCGGCATCGATCTGCGAACCCGAACCCGAGGTGATCGATGCGGCGCGTGTCTGTTCCCATCTACTTCCGGAGTGGCCTGGTCGCGGCCTTTTCACTGGTTGGCGTCACGACAATAGCTGCCGCTCAAGCCCCCGAGGCCGGCGGCACGCTGATCGTGGTCAACAAGGGCGCCGCATCGGCGAGCATCGTGGACGTCAGCACCGGCCAGGTCCTTAAGACGCTCCCCACCGGCGATGGCCCGCACGAGGTGGTGGTCTCGGGCGACGGAAGCGTGGCCGTGGTAACGGACTATGGCGGGCGCAGCGGCGGGAATACGCTCACGGTGATCGACGTTCCGGGCCTGGCCGTGGAGCGCACCATCGACCTCGGGGAGCACCGCCGACCGCACGGGATCGACTTCATGCCGGGCGACGAGGTGGTGGCCGTTACCACCGAGCAGAGCCGGCACGTGGTGCTGGTGGACGTGGCCACGGGCGAGATCGTGTCCGAGCTGCCGACCGAAGGCGACCTGTCTCACATGCTGGCGATGCCGGGAAGTGCCGACCTCATCTACACGAGCGATATCAGGGACGCCACGGTTACCGAGATCGAGGTGGCCCGTGGCGCCTCGGTGCGGAAATTCAAGGTGCCCGTGACTCCGGAGGCGGTCGGCGTGACGCCCGATGGATCCGAAGTGTGGGTGGGGAGCAACGAGCTGGGAGTCGTGTCGGTGATCGACACCGAGAGCGGCGAAGTCACGCAGGCTCTCGAGGGCTTCGGGTGGCCGTACCGCGTGGTGTTCAGCGACGACGGGAAGACGGTTCTGCTCCCGGACCTGCGGGGAAACGAGCTTCGCATAGTGGATGTAGAGTCGCGAACCGAGACGGCACGCGTTTCGTTCCCGGACGGCGGTCCCCAGAGCGTGATCTTTTCGGCTGACGGCAAGTACGCGTTCCAATCGCTGAGTCAGGAAGGCCGGGTGGCCGTCATCGAGCTCGAATCCGGTGCCGTGATCGGCTACCTGCCGGCCGGCAGTGGTCCCGACGGCGTGGCGCATACGGCGCGCGTGGTCGAGTAAGGCCGGGGAGGGCGAACGATGCAGGAAACGGGCAGCGTTCCCCGCTTGACCGCTGCTTGATGACAAATCCCTACGCTTGAACCGGGTATCGGGCTCGCACCGACAGCGCGCGAGTCCGACGACGATCCACCGACCCGGGATCAAGCACGATGGCACGTTCGCGAAGCAGGATCTTCGTCTGGCTTCTCCGCCGTCGATACGCCGTACTGGCGCTCAACGTCCTACTCATCGCCGCGGCCGGCTACGGGGCCAGCCGTGTCCCGACCGACTACACCATGGAGCAGTTCTTCCCTGGTTGGGGCCCGGAGCGCGAGCGCTTCGATCGCTACAAGCTCACGTTCCCGAAGGAAGACACGCGGATTACCCTGTTCTGGCAGGACACCCGGCCCGCAGGGCTCCAGTTGTACCGCGGACTGGAGCAGGTGGCGGCGATCTTCGAGGCCGCGGGGCTCCGGGATGTCCGGTGGCTCGGAAGCGTGGAGGTCGCGGAGTCCGCCGAGCTGGATGGCGAAAGCGTTCTGGATGTCCATCCCCTGGTCGAGCCCTCGTCCGCCACGGACTTGAGCGTTCGGCAGGCGATCGAGCGCCGCCGTGATGACCCGCTGCTCCGTGGATACCTGTGGAGCCAGGACCAGAAGACGTTCGCCGTGCACGGAACCCTGGCGCCCGAAGTCATGGCAGACGACGCGGCGCGGCGGGAGGTGGAGGAGCGACTGGAGAGCGCAATCGATGCTCTCCGGGGTGACGGACGGACTCTCGTCCTCAATGGCATCCCGATCATCCGCGCCCGGGTTCCCAAGCTCCTGGACGAGGACCAGCGGCGCCTCGTGACGGCGGGCCTCGTGGTATTCCTGGTGGTGCTGTTTCTGTTCTTCCGCCACCTCGGACAGGTCGTGCTCTGCCTGGTCTCCGTCGTGCCGGCCTACCTGTGCACCGTGTGTCTCATAGGATTCGCCGGGAAGCCCGTGACGGTGATGACGGGTTTCATCCCTATCATCGTGCTCGTGGTAGGCGGCAGCGACATCGTGCACGTGCTGTCCCGATATCGCCGCAGGCGGGCGGTGTCGGGCAACGCCGAAGCGATCGTCAGGTCGTTCACGGAGCTGTCCGGACCTTGCTTCTATACGTCGCTCACGACCGGAATCGGGTTCGCCAGCCTGGCAGGGACCCGCATCCAACTGCTCGTGGACTTCGGCCTGTTCACGGCCGCCGGCATCTTCCTGACCTACCTGTTCAGCATGACGCTACTCCCGGTCCTTCTGTCGTTCTATCGCAGGCGAAGGCTCAACGACCGCGCTCTCGGCGCGGCCTGGATCTTTCGCACCGTCGAAGCCGCGGCGGGACTCGCTTCCCGCCAGCCCCGTAAGGTCCTCGTCCTGTTCGCCGGGGCGGCCGTGCTGGCCCTGATGCTAGGCTCCAGGGTGCGTGTCGACTCTCACCTGGTGGACGATCTGAACGAGCGAAGCCAGCTCCTGCGCGATCTGCGCTGGATCGAGGACGCCGGGTTCAGCGTGTTCCAGGTCAACATCCACATGCGGCAGGAAGGCGAGACGCCGCTGCACCACCCGGCGTCCCTGGCCTGGATGGAGGACTTCCAGCGCTTCGTGCGGGAGGACCCCGTCGTGATCGGCACGGCAGCGCTTCCGGACCTCCTCCGGCCGCTCAGGCGCGCGACGCTGGACGGCGAGGCGGACCAGGGATCCCTCCCGACGAGCCTCGAGGAAGGGAGCCAGCTCCTGCTGCTGGCCGAAATGCAGGAAGGCGGGCTCGTGACGGACCTGTACCGGCAGGCCGAGGGCGAGGCCCAGATCGTGGTCGTCGTCCGGGACGCCGGAAGCCGGCTCATGCTCCCGTTCCTGGCGGCGGTGGACAGCTACCTCGAGAGCCGGCCTCCCCCGTACGGAACGGCCGTTTCCACGGGCACCACGAAGCTGATCCAAAACTACACGGTGCAGGTGCTGAGGAACTTCCTCCCCAGCCTCGCGCTCGCAGTCGTCCTGATTCTCGGGGTGATGACGTGGATGTTCCGGTCGTTCCGCCAGGGCCTCCTGGCCCTCGTGCCGAACCTGTTCCCGCTGCTCGTGCTTCTGGCCGTGATGGGCGCCGCCGGTTTCCCGCTGAAGCCGGCGACGATCCTGGTGTTCTCGATCGCCTTCGGGCTGGCGGTGGACGACACGATCCACGTGCTCGGCCGGTTCCGGGATCTGACCCGGAGCGGCGTGGACCTGGACATAGCTCTGCCGCGGGCGGTCCGTGATACCGGTCCGGCGATCCTAATGACCAGCGTCGTCGTGAGCGTCGGTTTCGCGGTGCTGATGCTGTCCCGGTTCGAGGTGCTGTACATGGTCGGCCTCATGACCATGGTGAGCGCCGTGACGGCCGTGATGATCGACCTCTTCGTATTCCCTACCCTGATCCGCAGGGCCGGAGCGGGGAGCGCAGCCCGCAAGGCGCGTACGAATGTCCGGAAGGTGGAAACTCATGACCGAATCGACTGGCAGGCACCGGAAACGGCGTAGCGCGCCGTCCGCTGCGGCGCTGGTGGCGTCGACCCTGGCGTACATCGGCGGAGGTCCGGCCGAAGCCGCAGCCCAGGAGGCCGGCCCGGAGGCGCCGAGTCCGGAGCAGCGGGGCCTGGCGATCGCCCGGCAGGCTGACGAGCGGACCGGCGGCTACCACGACTACGAGGCCCGCCTGACGATGGTCCTCGTGAGCCGGGACGGAAAGGAGCGGATGCGGGAGATGGAAGTGAGCGCGCTGGCGTCCGGTGACGGCGAGCGCACGCTGCTCGTGTTCCGGAGCCCGCGGGACCTCGCCGGCACGGCCCTCCTCAGCCACTCCCGCGGCGATGGCAGCGACGACCAGTGGCTGTACCTCCCGTCGATGAAGCGAGTGAAACGAATCGCCGGCGCGAAGCAATCCGGGTCTTTCATGGGGAGCGAATTCGCGTACGAGGACATCAGCTCCCAGGAGGTGGACAACTTCACCTATCGCTACGCGGGCGAGGATCGGATCGACGGCACCGCTGTCGAGGTCGTCGAGCGGTTTCCGGCCGCCGAGGGCTCCGGCTACTCCCGCCAGCGGGTCTACCTCGACCGGGCCACGGTGCTGCCCCTGCGCATCGAGTACTTCGATCGGCGCGGAGAGCACCTGAAGACCCTGACCCTGGGAGACTATCAGCAGCACGGCCCTTGCTGGCGCGCCGGCATCATGACGATGGAGAATCTCCGGAGCTCGGCCGTCACGCGCCTCGAGTGGAGCGACTTCCGGTTCGATATCGGTTTGTCCGAGAGGTCCTTCACGGCGGACGCGCTGGGTCGCAGAGGACGCTGACCCATGGGCCGGGCGACGATCCGGGCCGGGCTCGGCCTGGCCGCGCTGCTCTGTGGATCGGGCCTCGCTCCGTTCGCGGTACTGGAAGCTCAGTGGCAAGCGACGATCGCCGCCCGGGGCAGCGCGTTCGGCCCCATCGACTCCGCTGACCATACCGGGCAGGCACCCACCGAAGCCACGGTGGCCCTCGACGCCTCGCTCTTCCTGGAGTGGGGGGAGGGCCGGTACGTGGCTCGGGCGGCGCCGTTCCTGCGATGGGACCCGAGTGGAGAGCGCACCCGGGCGGACTTCCGGGAGCTGGGCATCTCCGCGATCGGTGAGCGCTGGGAGATCGCGATCGGCATGAAGGAGGTGGTCTGGGGGGCCGCCGAGTCCCGCCGCCTGGTAGACCTGGTCAACCAGCGAGACCTCATGGGCGGAGGCGACGCTTACCTGCGGATGGGCCAGTTGATGGCCGACCTGACGGCGATCCGGTCGTGGGGCACGATCGACGTGCTCGTGCTGCCCTGGTTTCGCGAGCGCACGTTCGACGGGCACTCGGGACTCCTGTGGTCTCCCCTGCCCGTGGACGCCGACCGCTCCGTGTACGGACCCGGCGCGGGTACCTGGCGACTGGATTGGGCGGTCCGCTGGGCTCATACGCTTGGGCCCATCGACTTCGGGATCTCACACCTGCAGGGCAACCTCCGCGAACCCGGGTTCGTCGAGATCACCGACTCCCGGGGCCGGGCCGCTCTGGCGCCACGGTACGACGTTGGCGGCCAGACCGGTCTGGACCTGCAGGTGGCGGCGGGAGGCCTGATCTGGAAGCTCGAGGCCCTGACCGCCGATCCGCAGCCGGGACGATACGCCGCAGCCGCGGGAGGGATCGAGTACGGGGTCGGAGACTACCTGGCCGCGTTCCTGGAATACGCCTGGGACAGCCGGGGCCGGGAGGCCACCACGTCGTTCGGAGATGACTTCTTCGTCGGCGGGCGCCTGTTCCTGCCGGATGGCCAGCTCAGCGCCGGCGCCTACTTCGACCGGCGTACGTGGAACACGGCGCTGTCGGTGGCCGCGGACTGGAGATTGGGCTCCGCGATCACGGTCGGGTTGGAGGCCGGTGCTTTCCTCGGCGATTCCTCCCTCGAGCCGCCCCTGGGCCGCCGCCAGCAGACCCGGGTGGCCGTCACGGTGAGCCGGTACTTCTAAGACGGACAGTTTGCACTGGAACTGATGAGTATCGCTCCCGGTGGGTAGATCATGATGTATGAGTCTGCCACGGTTGATGCGATTCCAGGAAGGCCATCATGATCGAGTGCGAGAAGAGAGACTCGGTTCAACCCCTTTGCCCCCACTGCTCGGCGCCACTTCGCACCGTGTGGTATCAGCAGCTCGCGGGCGTCATGGGGAGGCGGTACGTGTACTTCTGCGGTACATGCCGAAAGGTGCTTGGCATCTCGCACCGCAAGGGCTTCTGGATGGGATAGCCAGCGGTGCCCGGTGAGATCGAAAGGGGCGAAAGCACAGCCTGCCCACTTCCTGTAACCCGTCTCCCTGACTATCTTCTGGCCGCCCTCTTGCAGGATCTCAGGGGCGTCACGGGGCCGTAGCTCAGTCGGGAGAGCGCCTGGTTTGCAACCAGGAGGTCGTCGGTTCGATTCCGATCGGCTCCACTCAGCAAAGGCCCGTAAATCGGGCCTTTTCCCTATTCAAAACTCTCGGTCCAGGTACCAGGTTCCTCGGCGACGACAGGCGGAGTGACTCCCAGGTTCTTGAATGCCTTATGGGCAAAGCAGGAATTGTAG
>CAZRRU010000161.1:0-49878 GCA_964602635.1 uncultured Gemmatimonadota bacterium
CCCACCGCGACCACCGGAAGTGCCATGGTCAGCCCCCCTGCTGCCATGACCAGGATCCCCACCGCGGTGACGAACGGGAAGTACGAGGGTCCGGGCATGTGAGGCTCGGGTACGCTCGGATCGTCACCAGGTACCGCCTCGCTCGTGTCCGCGGCCCAGAGGGGGTCCCGGCTGTGCACCACCGGCAGGGTCCGGAAGTTGTAGTGTGGTGGCGGGGATGCCATGGACCATTCGAGTGTGGCCCCATCCCACGGATCGTCTCCGGCCGGCGGGCCCTTCCTCAGCATGTGGAGCACGTTCCAGATGAAGATCAGCATCGATGCGCCCAGGAGCATGGAGCCGACCGTAGACATCAGATTCATGGCCTCGAAGCCGAGACCGGACTCGTAGGTGAACGTGCGTCGGGGCATCCCATGGAGGCCGAGGAAGTGCTGCGGGAAGAAGGTCAGGTTGAACGAGATCAGCATGATCCAGAAGTGAAGCTTGCCGAGTCGGTCGCTCAGCATGCGACCCGTGACCTTCGGAATCCAGTAGTACATGCCAGCGAACAGGGCAAACATCACTCCGCCAAACAGGACGTAATGAATGTGCGCGACGATGAAGTACGTGTCCGTCTGCTGCAGGTCGGCGGCTGCCGACGCGTGCATCACTCCGCTCAGCCCCCCGATGATGAACATCGCGATGAACCCGAGCGAGAAGTACAGCGGCGTTCGCATCCGCAGCGAGCCGCCCCACAACGTCGCGATCCAGTTGAAGATCTTTACTCCCGTAGGGATCGCTATGAGCATGGTGGCCGCGGAGAACACGGTGTTGGCTACCGGGCCGAGACCGACGGAAAACATGTGGTGCGCCCACACACCGAAGCCCAGAAAGGCGATGAGGATGCCCGAGTAGACGACGAAGGCGTAGCCGAAAAGCGGCTTTCTCGAGAACACCGGGATGATCTCCGAGACCATTCCGAGCCCTGGAAGCAGCAGGATATATACCTCCGGATGCCCGAAAATCCAGAACAGGTGTTGCCACAGAAGAACGTCGCCACCCGCCATCGGATTGAAGAAGAGGGTGCCGAACATGCGATCGAACATGAGGAGCACGAGGCCCACCGTGATCGCCGGAAAAGCCATCACCAGGAGGAACGAGGTGATCAAAGTCATCCAGGTAAACAGCGGCATGCGCATGAGCGTCATGCCCTCGCAACGCAGGTTGATGATAGTCACGATGAAGTTCAGTGCTGCCGCGATGGATGAGACGCCGAGCACCAGCAGGCCGATAACCCAGAAGTCGACTCGCATGCCCGGCGAATACTGGGTGGACGTGAGGTTCGCGTAGCCGAACCAGCCCGCGTCAGGCGCCCCCCCGAAGAGGAAGCTGGCGTTCATGAACAGGGCACCCAGGAAGAAGACCCAGAAGCTGAACGCGTTCAGCCGGGGAAAGGCTACGTCCCGGGCACCGATCTGCAGGGGAACGATGAAGTTGAAGAAAGCGGCACTGAGAGGCATGATGGCCAGAAACACCATCGTCGTGCCGTGCATCGTGAACAACTGGTTGTACAGGTCCGGATCGATCAGCGTGTTTTCTGGAGAACCGAGCTGGAGCCGGATGAGGAGAGCCTCGATCCCTCCGACCAGGAAGAAAAAGAAGGCGCTCACACCATACATGACGCCGATCCGCTTGTGATCGACTGTGGTGATCCAGCTGAGGAGTCCACCCGAGTAAGTGCCCTCGTGCGCGTGGCCCGCGCCCTCGGCTGGACTGGCTGCCGTGACTGCCATGTATTCCCCTGTGCTCCTGGTGGTTCCGTTCGGACCCGACGGCTGTCGCGGCCCTACTTCAAGTCCCGCAGATACGAGACGATGCGTTGCACCACCTCATCGTCCAACTCCGGCACGACCATCAGCGACCCCGGCTTCACGCCCCGTGAGTTCTTGATCCAGCGCTCCATGTTTGCCGGAGTGTTCTCGAGAATGCCGGCCGCGATACGACGGCGACTTCCGACGTGCGTCAGGTCGGGCCCGATCACTCCCTGCGCGATGGTACCGCGAACGGCGTGGCACGCTATGCAGCCGCCCTGCATGAACGCCTGGCTCCCATCGGCGAAGGCGGCCGAGTCGGCGACCACTGCATCGGCCCGCTGCGCGTTCGCCCAGGCCTCGAAGTCTGCCGGTGATTCGGCTACGAGCTCCATCTTCATTAGGGCGTGGGATAGGCCACAGAACTCGGCGCATTGCCCGAGATACAGGCCGGCCGAGTCGGCGGTGAACCAGATCTGGGTCTCATGCCCGGGAATTACGTCCCGCTTCCCACCGAGCCTCGGGAACCAGAAGCTGTGAATCACATCGGCCGACGTAAGCCGAACATCGATCTGCTGGCCCACCGGGATATGCAGCTCGTTCGCCGTGACGATCCCCAGCTCCGGATATCGGAACTCCCACCACCATTGATGGCCTATCGCCTCCACGACCAGGGACTCTCCACGCGCCGGACGATCGACATCCCAGATCGTCTTTACGGTAGGAATCGCGATCAGTACGAGCACGATCGCCGGGGCCAGCGTCCACGCGATCTCGAGAACAATATTGCCGTGCGTGGCCTTCGGCGCCGGTCCGCCAGGGCGCTCCCGGAAACGCAGGATCGCGACGATCAAGGCACCTTCGACGAGTACGAACACTACCACTGCCCACAGGAAGATCCCCTCGAACAGGTGCTGAAGCTTCCACGCGAAGTCGGACGCCGGATCGAGCGCGGACTGAGGAAACGGTCCGCCGCACGCTCCCAGCGCCAGCGCCGTCAGGGCCAGGAGCGATCCGATCCAGCGCCGCACCCCGGACGTAGTTCGTCGTCTGCCGCGTCTCACGTTGTTCGTATCTCTCTAGAGTTGGCCTCGAAAACACCCGTGCCCCGGGCGGGGCACGCGACCCTTTATAGACGCGCGCTACGCGCCAGTCAAGGCTGCGCGTGGCCAGTCGATGACGGCCGGGAGCCGCGGAAGCCGCGACGCGGCCTCCGCTCAAACCTCGGAATGACGTCAGTGACGGAAAGTCCGCCGGCCCGTGAATACCATCGCGATGTCGTGCTCGTCGGCAGCCTCGATCGCCTCGCCGTCCCTCTTCGACCCGCCCGGCTGAATGATGGCCGTCGCTCCGGCAGCGGCCGCCGCATCCACGCCGTCTCGGAATGGGAAGAAGGCGTCCGATGCCAGGACCAGTTCCGCCAATTTGAATCCTGCCGCCTTCGCCTTGTGCGCAGCCAGATGGGCCGCGTCCACCCTACTCATCTGACCAGCGCCGATCCCCACTGCAGCACCTTCGCGGGCCAGCAGGATCGCGTTGGACTTCACGGTCTGCACGGCCGCCCAGGCGAAGGCCAGATCGTCCCACTCACGGTCCGTTGGGTGGCGAACGGTGGCCACGGTCGCACCCTTCGCTCGGAGCTCCGACGGTCGGGCCGGCGCTGGGGAGCCCTGAACCAGAGCGCCCCCGACCACACCGCGCAGATCCAGGCCCGGCTCGAGGTGACCGAGGTGCGACCCGAGGCGGCCTTCCATACCCGGTTCGAGGATCCGGATGTTCTGCTTCTGTTGCAGGATTCGGAGCGCCGGCGGCGCGTAGCCCGGCGCCACCAGGCACTCGACGAACAACTTCGACAGCTCTTCCGCTACCGCCTCCGTCACGGGCTCGCTGAACACCACGGTCGACCCGAATGCAGAGACCGGGTCGCACGCCAGCGCCTTCTCGTACGCCTCGGCGGGAGATCTGCCGACCGCAATCCCGCACGGGGTGGTGTGCTTCAGGATCGCACAAGCCGACAACTCACCGCCGAGGAACGGCGCGATGGCCAGCAGTGCGCCGTCGAGGTCGAGAATGTTGTTGTACGACAGTTCTTTGCCATGCAACTGGCTGAGTCCGGGGATTCCGGCCGGTGGGCTCGACGAAGGGCGATAGAAAGCCGCAGGCTGGTCGGGGTTCTCTCCGTAGCGCAGCGATTGGACGCGGCTGAGCGAAACCATCAATTCCTCAGGAAACGACCCCGTGTCATCCGACTCTTCCCTGGACCCACGCAGGTAGCCGGCAACGGCCGAATCGTACGCCGCCGTATGGGAGAACACCTTGGCCGCCAGGGCTCGGCGGAACTCGTCCTGGTCCCGCCCGGCGTCGATCGCCTCGATCAAGCGCCCATAGTCTTCCGGATCGCACACGGGCCACACGAAGGGGTGGTTCTTGGCCGCCGCTCGAAGCATCGTCGGGCCGCCGATGTCGATCTGCTCCAGCGCTTCCGAAAGGGTCGTCTCCGGACGAGCCACCGTCTCCCGAAACGGATACAGGTTGACCGCTACAAGCCCCACCGGCTCGAGCTCGTGCAGATCGAGGTCGCGCACGTCACTCTCAACCGAGAGCCTGGCAAGCAGCCCCGCATGGACGGCGGGATGCAGCGTCTTCACTCTCCCACCCAGGATCTCTGGGAACCCTGTGAACTCCGATATGCCGGTCACCGGGACATCAGCAGCGCGGATCGCCTGCCCGGTACCACCGGTGGAGAGGAGCGTCCACCCCCTGTCGTGCAGCGCCTCTGCCAACTCCGAAATGCCCGTCTTGTCCGAAACACTCAATATGGCGTACGGCATTCCTCGCCTCTCTCACTCGGCTGTGGCCTGGGATGGCATCGTGAACGTCTCGGCCGGGAACCACGGGTCGGCCCACACCGCCCTCCCCGACGATGTCAATTCGAATCTTCCCTCCGCAAACGCCTGCACCACCTCCGGCAGCAGACGGTGTTCGACCGTCAGGACTCTCGCCGCGAGGGTCTCGGCGTCATCTCCCTCGAGCACGGGCACCGGCCACTGGGCTATGATCGCGCCGTGGTCGTAGATCTCATCCACGAAGTGGACGGTGGCGCCAGAAACCCGCACGCCCCTCGCCACTACGGCTTCGTGAACGCGGCGACCGTACATGCCAGGCCCCCCGAACGACGGAAGCAGGGCCGGGTGAATGTTGATCATTCGTCCCCGATACGCCCTCACCACACTACTGGGAATAAGCTTGAGCCAGCCCGCGAGAACGACCAGCCGTGCCCCGGAGGCCTCGAGCACGTGCAGGAGCCACTCTTCCCCACCATCCTCCGGTGGATGCACGTACGTGGGGATGTCGTAGCTGGAAGCGCGCTCGAGCGCACCGATGCCCGGTCGGCTGCCGATCACGCCTGCGACATGCACCCCGACCTCGGAACGCAGATGAAGGCGGTCGATGATGGCCTGCAGATTCGTTCCCGACCCCGAGGCCAGGACCGCTACCGCGAGTGATTCAGACATGCCGAGCCTCTGTCTCGCGCACCGCTATGGATCATCCTCCGGGATGCCCAGAAGCCCACGGATCCCGCTCAGAAGATCGGGGACCAGGATGACCTGCGAAGGCACGTGGCCATCATACGTCCCGTCCTCTCCCGCGACCAGCATTCCCAACCCGCCGAGCGCGAGGGCCGGAAGAACGTCACGCGCCCGGTCGCCCGCGTACAGCGCCCCCGCCGTCTCGAAGCCGCTGTCGGCGGCCGCCCGATACAGGTCCAGGCCCGGCTTCCGGCATCCACAGCGATCCACCGGAGCGTGTGGACAGAAGTAGGTGGCCTCGATCCGGGCCCCGGACGCGGCGAGCAACGACTCGAGCCGGATCTGAACGGACTGAAATGCCGCCTCATCAAAGAAGCCGCGTCCGATACCCGATTGGTTGGTCACGACGACGACTGGCACCCCGGCTTCGTTCAAGAGACGAACCGCCTCCGCAGCACCGGTCAGCAGTTCCACCTCATCGGGCGTCCCGACGTAGCCCGTGTCGCGAATCAGCGTACCGTCCCTGTCGAGAAACGCGGTTGTCGGCCGGCGGCCCGGGTGCTTCACGGCCCCGAGCGCTCGCTCTCGACCAACCTGTCCAGCGCATGGGACAGGAAAGGCTCCTGACCTTCGAGAACCGTCCGAAAGTCGAGCAGGAGCTTGTCCGCCTCGATCCGGCCCACGATGGGAGGGTCCTCGCCTCTCAGCCTCGAATCCATTTCCCGTCCAGACCCCGACACGGACCAACCGGCGGAGGCAATCTCGAATCCCGGGGCCGAGCCACCGCCCAGTACCGACTTCATAGGCGCGATAGAGACACGCTGAGCCGCGTCGCTTCCGAGGCCGCGCAGGGCCACGCGGGCTCTGCCCTCGACGCTCTCCGCCGTCTCGGAGAGCATCCGCAGCACCGGAATGCGGAGCGCCGCCGTCTCCGGCGCCAGGTACAGGCGCAGCGTGGCTTCCAGGGCGGCCAACGTCATCTTGTCCACCCGAAAAGCCCGGGCGAGCGGGTTGGACCGGAGCTGCTCCACGATCGCCGCCCTCCCGTGGATGATGCCCGCCTGGGGCCCACCCAGGAGCTTGTCGCCACTCCAGGTGACGACATCGCATCCGGCCGCGACGGAAGTCCGCACGGACGGCTCGGGAACAGGAGGCAGCGACTCGTGTGTCTGCAGGAAACCCGACCCGAGATCGTGCATGACGGGAAGCCCGGCCGTACGCCCCAGGGCCACCAGGTCTTCGAGAGACGTCTCCTCCGCGAATCCCTGAACCCGGTAGTTCGAGGGATGAATCTTGAGCAGCATGCCGGTGGAAGGCGTGATGGCCCGCCGATAGTCGTCGATTCGGGTCCGATTGGTGGTCCCGACTGCTCTGAGAAACGCCCCCGATCTTTCTATGACCTCCGGGATCCGAAAGCCGCCGCCGATCTCTACGAGCTCACCTCGGGAGACGATGACGTCCCGACCCCGTGCCAGGCCGTTGATCGCCAGAGCTACCGCAGCGGCATTGTTGTTGACGACCAGCGATGCCTCCGAGCCGGTCAGGCGCGACACCAGTTCGGCGCAGTGCGCGTAGCGATCACCCCGCACGCCCTCGTCCAGATCGTATTCCAGGGTCGAATATCCCTCCGCGATGCTGGCTGCCGCCCGCACGGCGTCATCCGCGAGTGGCGCCCGACCCAGGTTGGTGTGCAGGATCACTCCGGTCGCGTTGATCACTCGGCGAAGGGCAGGTCGGTCCGCCTGCAGGTGACGCAGCGTCGCCGCCAGCAACTCCTCGACGTCCGGCCCAGGCTGGCCGGACTCCATGCGGCCCCGGAACTCGGTCAGCGTATCGCGCAGGGCCCGCGTGACGGGCTCCCTGCCCCACCGCGCCATCCAATCGCCCGATTCCTCGCGCCGCAACAACTCGTCCACCGAAGGTAGATCCCGACGCGGATCACCTCCGGCCCCGGCAGTCGTCACGGGCCCTCCTCCAGTACCGCAGCATCCTCTCCGGTCTCCTCGCCGTCGACCTCGCCGTCGACCTCACCATCGCCCTCACCATCGACCTCACCATCGACCTCCACCGCTTCCGGATCGGGCACCGGCGGAGGGACCTCGTAGACCATGGTGGTGTCCCCTCCGCCCGACAACAGTCGAAGGTTGCTGAATCCCTGTGCGCGTACCTCGAACATCCCCTCGGTCAGAGCTCTCTCCAGCCGTACTCCCACGAAGCGCTCCGGAAGGGCCCTCTCGATCGGAGCGTTTCCGGCTGTCGGCGCTTCCCCGGGAGAGCCGACCTCCGACACGCCTGGCTCGAGAATCGAGGAATCGCTCGGGACATCCGCTCCGCCCTGGAGCGAGTCCGTCCGGGCCGCGGCCGAGTCTGAAGCAGCGGCGATCGAATCGCCGTCGGCAGCGACGCCTGCGGAATCGACAGCGGCGGAATCGACGACCGGCAGGTCACCGACGACGAATTCCGCGACGGGCCATTCCTCACCGGTAGTGGAATGGGCCACGCTGACCGAAGCCGCCGCGAGCGATGCCTCCGGCTCCAGGAGGTCATCGAATTCGAGTCGGAGACGTAGACTGTCGGTGGCCGTTGCCGAGACGAGTTGGGGCGGGGTCGAGTCCGGGGACGTCAGCCACAGGTCCAGCCTCACGACGGATGTCGGATCGGGGAGAAGGACCTGTCCGCTATCGTGCGGCTCGAAGTCCCGGTCGAGCAACGTATTCTGATTCTGGTCCCGGAAGGCGTAGGCCCAATAATCACCAACAGGGAGAGCCGGCAGCACGAAATTGCCACCGGTGTCGGCTACCGCTGCGTAGGGCACTGAGTCGCCCCCTATCACCCGTAGCGCAGCCCCACGAACGGTTCGCACGGTCTCGCGGTCCCACACGGCTCCCATCGTGCGCGTACCGGAGATCTCCTGTCCGGTGGTAAACAGGAGCTCGATCGGCTCCCGCGTCTGGTTTCTGACCAGGTCTCTGAGTCCCGGGGGGATCCGGAACATGTACACGACATCGGGCCGCCAGCCATCGCGCGGCCGGATCCGTACGTTGCTCCGCCCCGCGTTGATCTCGTAGAGCCAGGCAGGCGACGTCTCGATGATTCGTGCCACGGAGCGCGGGTCGCCGAGCGGTTCATCAAATCGGACGTACGCGTCCTCATCCATTCCAGGGACGGCCGAACCGTGAAGTGGGAACATCTCTACGACCGCCGGGGCTTCGAAGTCGGGGCCCGTGCCGGGCGGCATCTCCTCGCGGGCGCAGGACACGAGCACGATCGTCAGTACCGGAAGCAACCGACCGACGCGGTGTCCGTGGCGCTTCATCTCATCCGGAACCGAAGGTCGCACGTTTCTCGACCAGGAGAGAGAGGCGCTCATCGAACGACCTGCTCTTCTCCCGCTCCCGCTCCACGACCTCCGGCGGCGCCTGATCTACGAACCGAGAATCCTCGAGGCGCCGACGGGAGCCCTCCAGCAGGCCTTCCAGCCGTTCGATCTCCGACTGGACCCGGTCGCGTTCCTTCTCAATATCCACGATCCCGGCCAGCGGGAGAAACACCTCGGCCCCGGAACGGAGGACCGCGTGAGCGCCAGGCTCTCCGGTCGGGATGCTGTCAACCATCTCGAGCGAGGACATGCCCCCCAGACGAAGCAAACCATCCAGCTCGTCGCCGACCACGGCCACGACCGCTCCTGGAGCCCGGGCGACCATCACGCCGACCCGTCTCGAAGGGTCTATTCCGTAGTCCGAGCGCAGGTTGCGAACGGCAACCACGATCTCCTGCAGACCGGTGACGGCCGACTCGGCGTCCGCGGCAGACAGCTGCTCCATATCAGCGCCAGCCCACGGCCCGTGGAGAAGGGAGTCCTCATCAGTGCGGCCGGGAAGGTGGCAGTACATCTCTTCCGTAAGGAACGGCATGATCGGGTGCAGCAGCCGCAGCCAGCCGTCCAGCACGAACGCGAGTGTCGCGCCCGCCGCCGCCCGGCTCTCTTCCCCCCGATCGCCCCTGAGACGGTTCTTCACGAGCTCCAGGTACCAGTCGCAGAACTCGCCCCACACGAACTGATAGGTCAGCTCCGCAGCATCGTGCAGCCGAAATCGCTCCAGTGCGTCAGTCACCGCGGCGGCTGTCGCCGAGTAGCGGGCCAGGATCCACCGATCCGTGAGTTCCAGACGGGTGTCCGTCGGGACCGCCCGCACGTCGTCCTCCGTCAGATACCCGAGCCCGAACCGGACCGCGTTCCACATCTTGTTGGCGAAGTTACGCCCCACCCGGAACGATGCGTCCAGGTCTTCGTGATCCAGCTGCAGGTCCGTGCCCAGGGCGGCAGAGTTCACCAGGGTGAAGCGCATGGCATCCGCCCCGAACCGGTCCACCACCTCGAGCGGGTCAATCCCGTTGCCGAGGGACTTCGACATCCGTCTGCCCTGAGCGTCCCGAACGGTTCCGTGCAGCAGCACATCGGTGAAAGGGATACCGCCGGCAAATTCCAGTCCCGCCATCACCATGCGGGCTACCCAGAAGAACAGGATCTCCGGTGCAGTACTCAGAGTGCTGGTCGGATAGAAGCTCTTCAGGTCCGACGTATCCTCCGGCCAACCGAGCGTGCTGAACGGCCACAGCCATGAACTGAACCACGTGTCCAGGACGTCCGGATCCTGCTCTACCGTACCACCGCAGGCCCGGCATTCGTCCGGATCATCGCGCGCCACGATAATCTCGCCGCACTCCCTGCAGTACCACACCGGTATCCGGTGCCCCCACCAGAGCTGCCGGCTGATGCACCAGTCCCGGACGTTGGTCATCCAGTGCTCGTACGTGTTGCCGAAGCGCTCCGGATGAAATCGCAGCCGTCCGTCTCGATAGGCCGCCAGCGCGGGCTCCGCGAGCGGCTTCATGCGCACGAACCATTGCAGGCTGAGGCGCGGTTCCACGACGGTGCCGCATCGATAGCATTGGCCGACCGAGTGCTCGTGTTCCTCCACCTCGAGGACGAGTCCGAGTGCCTCGAGATCCTCCAGGGTCCGCTTCCGCGCCTCGAAGCGGTCGAGCCCTCGATAGGCCTCGGGCGCCTCGTCGCTGATCGTGGCATCGCCGTTCATAATGTCCACGCGCGGCAGATCGTGGCGTAATCCGATCTCGAAGTCGTTCGGGTCGTGGGCCGGTGTCACCTTCACGAAACCCGAACCGAACTCCGGATCCACGAACTCATCCGCGATCACCGGAATGCGTCGGCCGACGAGAGGCAGCTCCACGGTCCGTCCCACCAGGTGCCGGTTCCTCTCGTCCTCCGGATGCACGGCGACGGCCGTATCCCCGAGCATCGTCTCCGGCCGGGTCGTCGCGACGACCACATACTCGCCCTCCGCATCGGCCAGGGGATAGCGAATGTGGTAGAGCCGGCCCCGGCTCTCCTGGTGCTCCGCTTCCTCGTTGGAAAGCGCCGTCAGGCACCGGGGACACCAGTTGATGATGTAGTTGCCGCGGTAGATAAGCCCCTTCTCGTAGAGCCGGACGAACACCTCGCGCACCGCCCGGGACAGACCCTCGTCCAGGGTGAAGCGCGTCCTCTCCCAATCGCACGAGCAACCCATGACCTTGAGCTGGTCGATGATCGTGGAGCCGTACTGGTCCACCCACTCCCACACCCGTTCGACGAAGCGCTCCCGGCCCAGGTCGTGCCGGGTGAGACCCTGCTTCGCCAGATCCCGTTCGACGACGTTCTGCGTGGCGATGCCCGCGTGGTCCGTACCTGGAATCCACATGGCGTCACGCCCCCGCATGCGCTGGAATCGGATCAGCACATCCTGGATCGTGTTGTTCAGTCCGTGCCCCATATGCAGCGCCGCCGTCACGTTCGGCGGGGGAATGGCTATGACGTACGGATCAGCTGCCTGCGCGGCGTCGACGTGAAACCCCCCGCGCCCTATCCACCGGGCGTAGATAGGGGCCTCGGTTCCAGTCGGATCGAAGCGGGCGCTCAACTCGTGTCGTGTAGTCTCGTCGGCCATGTCGTCGTGGGATCGCGGATGCGGAATGCCCCTGCGGGCCTTCGTAAGCGACGTAGTCTAGCGGAACGACGACTCAGTCGCGAGGAGGAGAGCTCCCTGATTCGGTGGTATCGGCTTCGGCCGCAAGCGAATCTTGACGCCGGCGCTCGGCCTCCTCCTCGCTGCGTCGCCTCATCTCGTCGAGTCGCTCCTGCTGCGCACGCTCCACATCGGTTCGAAAGTCCTGGCGCTGGATGTCCTCCAGGTCGCGCTGTTCCAGTCGCAGCTCCCTTCCGAGCGGCCCTTCGGCCTCGAAGAGGGCTCCCACGTTCATCGGGATCACCATGCCGCCCAGAATCAGGCCGTCCGGGGTGACACCCCACTGCTGGTCCCCCTCCCCGAACAGCCACTCGACCGCTCGCCGGCGCTGCTCCTCCGACAGCTGGAGGCTGTCGAGCATGGCCCCGAGGCGCGCCCTTATCGTTCCCTCCGCCAGCGCGAGACGGTCTTCCAGGTACTCGGGCATGGGCCGGTCGGTGAAGTCCTCCCACAGCCGAGGATCTCCCTCGCGCGGCGTCAGGCGCTCGGCGTTGGTGAGCCCCCGTCCATCGTCTGTCCCGGGCTGAGCCAGTCGCGCGCCATCCCCTGGGGTCGGCGGTTCGGGCCTGAGAATCTCGTCGCGCTCTTCCGGCGGCATCTCGATGACGTCCTCAGCGGCGGACTCTGCATCGATCTCCCGGATGTCGATCACCTCCATGCCCACGGTCGGTCGCGGCGGGAGTTCCACCGGCCGGAAGGACCGTGAGCCGATGTAGAACTGACCGGACAGGAAGATCGCGACGAGGGCGTGCAAGAGGGCGGAAACGACCAATCCCGTCTGGACCGCACGGCGGTAGCCCCGGGCACGGTACGCGGCGTGCGTCTCGCGGCTCTCCCCGCCACCGTCGTGGCCGGGCCCCGGGCCGGGCCGCTCGCTCAAAGAGCCTCCCGTATCCTCAGGCCAGCGTCCGCCCAGCCGTCTTCCTCTGTCGCGAGCGACGCGCGCGCGAAACCATCACCACCCGGACCCATCGCGGATCCCGGGAGCAGGAGATCGGGATCGACATCGGCCCCGAAACGCCTGGAAAGCCATCCTGCGATTGCCAGCTGATACCCAGGCAAGCCTCTCTGGAAGCCGTACTTGCTGAGAGCCGGGTCCCCCGCAGATGCTCGAAGCGCTTCAAGCGCCACCTCCGGCACGGGCAGTCCCGGGTCTCCGACGCCGAGATCCACGACCGATCGTCCCTCTGCGCGCAGGCGGGCCTTGATGTCGGGCACGTCTGCCAACGGATAGGGGGGAAGCCCCTCCAGACGGGCCGGCGGCACCCACCCTCGTGCGCCCGCAGTAACCGCCAATCTCGCTTCATCCATATCGCTCGACTGCCTCACTCAAGTCTTCAACGCCTTCTTGCGCGCTGCTGGATACAGAACGTTGTTCAGGATCAGGCGGTAGCCGGCCGAGTGCCGGTTCAGATCCAGGTCCGTTGGTGGATCGCCCACCAGATGCTGTGGATCTTCCGGGTCATGGCCCCCGAGGAACGTGAAACTCCCCTGCCCCACTTGCCCGTGCAAGTACTTGACCACGCCAAGGGACTCCTCACTCCCCAATACGACCACCCCGGCCTTCAGGCGATCCGGATTGAAGCTCGTGGTCAGGCCGTAGAAGTCCGGCAAGACCCGCTCGTGGGACTGCGTCAGCATCGCCGGTACCGGATCGATCTTCGCACTGAAATCGAACAACTCGAAACTGCCGAGGGCGCGCCGCCATGGCGTATTGACCTGGTGGCCATCGATGTCGCTGAACGCGCTCACCGATCCGTCGAGGACCAGGCGCGCATGTGTGAACGCCAACGCACGATCCCATATCATGCCACTCTCGGCGTCGGGATCAGGCGGAGTTCCATCCGCGAACGCCGCAGCCAGATCAACGTCCAGGCCGGCGAGCGCTAGATCCAGGGTCTCCGTAGCCGTGCACATCGCGAACAACAGCCCCCCGTTCTGCACGTAATTCCGAATCTCTCCTGCCACCGCCTTCTTGAGGTCCGGAACCGTGGCAAAGCCGTACTGCGCCGCGATCGCTTCGTTGCGTTCCACCTCGTCCCGCAGCCACTCGGACCCCGCATAGCCCAGGTAGAACTTGGAGTACTGCCCGGTGAAGTCTTCGTGATGCAGGTGTAGCCAGTCGTAGCGTTTGAGCCCGTCCGACAGTACTTCGGGATCCCAGATCCGGGCATATGGGATTCGAGCGTATTCGAGAGCGATGGTCACCGCGTCGTCCCACGGCGATGAGTTGGGTGGGGTGTACACGGCCACCTCGGGCGCCTTCTCGAGTGGAACGGCTTCCATGTTCCCGTCCTCGATCCGCTCCCGAAGGGCGGCGAGGTCGCTGCCGGACAGGGTCTCTACCGTCACGCCGAGCAGTGCCGAGTTTCGTCGAACATGCTCCACGCCGGGGAGAAGAAAAGATCCGCCCCGGTAGTTCAGAAGCCACTCGGCGCGCTCCCCCGCCGCGATGGATTGGTATACCAGGCCGTACGCTCGCAGGTGATTGGATTGCTGGCGATCCATCGGGACGAGCAGCGTCTGGCCTACCGCTGCGGACGGCAAGACCGTTGCAAGCGCCACGCAAAGAAGTACCGGTCGCCTGATCATACGCCCGGAACCCCGGCCTGCCATTCGGACAGGAGCCTTCTGGCAACCGGGGCCAGAGCGCTTTCGGGATAGTCCACGATGAGTCGCTCGAGCCACGCGGTCGCCTGCAAAGGATCCTCGATTCGGCCCCCGCGAGCCAATTCCAGCAGCGCACGCGGAGCTGCAGCCGATTCAGGCCAAGCCCGGACGATCGCGAGTCGAACCGTGCGCGCCGCATCGGCGTGACCGGCATCCTCGAGCTCCCTCGCGGCAAGAGCCGCCATGCGGTCGCCCCCCGAACGGGTCTCCCCGGCCCACCGCATGACCGACTCCACCAGCGGCATGGCATCGTCTGACGCCGCAGCCGCCACCACACCGCGGCCGAGGGAAGCCACGCTCGCCGAATCCGCTCCCTCGATCAGGGACAGAAGCTCCAGGGCCTCGATCCGTGCCTCCGGTCGAGCGGTGGTGACGGCCGCCGCGAGCTCCAGGTGGTCCCGGGCAGCCTCCGGACGCCCCGCCAGAATCTCCAGCCAACCCAGAGCGCCGGCCTGCAGGGTCGCCTGCTCGGCGTCCCCGGGAGGCACGGCCTCCACCACCGCGCGTGCCCGCCCGAGATTTCCTTCGGCCATCCAGGCCCGAGCCGTCCGCACGGACATCTCCGCCGAGGCCAGATCCTCCTCCGGATAGAGGTCCTTGTGCTCGCGAAGCATCGCCTCGGCCCCGTCCGTATCATCGTCCACCGTCAACGCATGCAACCGCCTCAGCGACAGTCCGTACAGGTCGGATCCGGGCGGAACGTCGGACGCCAAACGGCGAAACGCCTGGCGAGCGTCCTCGAGGTCTCCTGCCTCGTAGGCGATATCGGCCGCCACGGCCATCCAGTACGTGACCTCGGCGGCCGATCGGCTCCGATCCGCCAGCGAGCGCGCCGCCCACACCGCGCCGGCCAGGTCTCCCGACGACCGCGCGCGCGCAACGTAGTCCCGCAGGACCTCGTTACCCGCCGGTCCCGGAAGATCCGCAATCAGACCCTGCACGATCTCCTTCGCCCAGGCGGCTTCCCCGAGTTGCAGCGCCAGCCCGAGACCACCCTTTCTCTCCAGGAAGGTCGCCTCTGACCCCGAGACCTCCGCGCGGAGCGCGGACAGCGCCTCCGCGCGGCGTATTCCCGAATCGCTGATGCGCCCCTCTACCGCCTCTATCCCGGCATCCCCCCAGGCCAGCATCAGGCGCCACTCCGTCGCGGCGGCAGGATAGGCACCCCGTTCGGCCTGCAGGGCCGCGAGTTCCTGGGCAAACACATATTCCGAGCCGATCGCCGCGCGCCCCACCTCCAGCGTCCGAATCGCGGCTTCCGTATCGCCAGATCGAGCCCACAGACCCGACAGCTCGGCATACGGCGACGCCTCGGTGGGTGCCTCTTCTGTCCAGCGACGCGCTGCGGCCAGAGCACTGTCCCGTAGACCCGCCGCCTGAAGGGCCCGAATCCAATGTTGCCTGACGGCGGCAAGACCCGACTCGTCCAGCAGAACCGCCGCTTCCGCCGCCGGCAGGACCCTTCCCGGATCACCCGAGCGCTCGGCCATGTGTGCCAGGAGAGCGAGAGCGGAAACGGACACGGGCCGCTCCTCGAGCAGGTGTTCCAGGACGCGCATGGCTTCCTCGTCCCGACCGGCCTGCTCCAGACGGGTGGCGTGCTCCAGAGCCCTCCTCTCGAGTGCGGCGGCACCCACGGAGCCCTGCGCGGCTGACGATTTCGCACCGGCTGCCGCCGCCCCGACGACGAGACTCGCAACCGTCAGCCACCGCTTGGCGCTCACGGTCGGTCCTCCGGGTCACCCTCGTTCAAGCGATCGAAGTACTCGTAGACCATCCGCCGCTGCGACGCCGTGAGCCCCTCCATGTCCTCCGCGTCAGGGTAGGGGTACCGTGGGCCCGCAACGATCCCTCCATTCTCGTCGGGTACAAGGGCTGCGCGAGGCCTGGCAGTCGTCGCCTGGCGTCGCCTGGCGTCCTCCTCGTCTTTCTCCAGCGAACGCCCCGCATCGAGCAGCCGCTGGAACAACCTCTCCTGCCGGGCCAGGGTCTCACGATCCAGAGTCCCCGTCGTGAGGCGCCGGGCTATCTCGTCTGCCTCCGCGGACAGCTCCTCCGGCCGGCTTCCAAGCTCCCGCGCCGCTGGATCCGCCGCCAGATCGAGGAGTTCTCGGGAGATCCCAGCCTGCCGGGCAGCGAGATCGCGTAGCTGATCGTCTCCGGACAGTCCTTCCCGCAGGAACAGGAACAGCTCACCGGACTCCGAATTAAGGCCGGCCTGCCGCTTGCCCATTCCCGCCAATCGGTCCAGGGCCTCCTCCATCCCGGTCGCTGAGCTGGCCTCCGCCATCGCCCTCCCACTGGCCAGCAGGGAGCTCGCCAGGTCCCCAAGGGCCTGTATCGCCGACTCTCCATCCTGCACGGCGTCGTTCCTGCGCGCGGCCCCACCAGAGATGCTCTGCCCAAGGGCGTCCATTTCCCTGCCCGCCCGGGCCGCGGCCGGGCCGGTTCGGCGATCCATCAGGGCTGTCTGTCGGCCCGCCTCCGCCAGGGATTGCGACAGATTGTCGAGGCCCTCGCGAACGGCAGACTGACTGCCGGACACGTCCTCGGGACGGTCGCCCGATCGCAATCGCTCCACAATTCGCTCCTGCTCGCGCGCGAGTTCCAGCGCCTCCGCTGCCGCTCGTTCAACGACCTTCTTGGCTTCGGACCGCCAATCCTCGGCAAGCGATTCGCCTGCCGCAGCGAGATTCTGTTCGGCTTGCTCCAGCTCGGAAGCCGCCGATCTCGCCTCCTGCCCGGACCTCGAGCCGGACGACTCGCTGTCTTCGCTCACCTGTCGTGCCGCAGACCGCATCCTAGAGGCCGCCGATCGGGCGTCCTCCGCGGCCTCCCGTGCCCGCTCCGCGGCCTCCGGAGCCTGCTGCGCCTCGAGCCGATCGGACAGGTCGTCCACCTGGCCGGCCAACGCCTCCGATTCAGCTGCCCGTCGTTCCTGTCGGTCCGCCCACGCCTGGTCAAGCCGGTCGCTCACCGACGCTTGCTGTTGCCGATCCGCCAGGTTCTCTGCGGTCTGCCTCGCACCCTCCAGGGACTGCTCGAGGGCCACCCTCTCCATCAACCCCAGGGCCCTGTCGAGTTCCTCTTCGATGTCCGCCGTCTGGCGGGATAGATCAGAGAGAGCGTCGCGCAGGTCATCGCGATTGAGACCGCGGAGTGCCTCCTTCAGCGCCTCGATCTTGTCGCGCAGCCCCGAATCGAGGATCTCCTGATACAGCTCCTCCAGCTCCCGAATCCGCTGCTTCACGTCCGGATCGCTGAAGACAGCGGCATCGAGGCCGGCGCCCAGGTCCGCCAGGTCTTCCTGCATGCGCGTCAACCGCGTCTCGACCTCGCGTGCTTCGCCCAGAAGATCTCTCGCCTCTCGCGTGGCTCCGAAGTCGGCTCGATCCGCAGTCACCTCCGCCTGTCGGGACTCCCTGTCTCCGCCGAGGCTCCGCCGCTCGGCGTCCCGAGCCCCGTCAGAAAGAGCCCCGACCTGATCTCTCAAGGAACGAGCCTCCTCGACCAGCCCCCGCGTGCGGCGAGCGACCTCGTTAGTGAGTTCTTCGAGACTCGCCAAGCGAGCTCGGAAGGTGTCCGAGACGGACGCCGGGGCTCCCGGTTTCCAGTCCGTAGCGGTCGCGAAATACACGACCTCGTCGCCGGGCAGGAAGCCCGCGGATTCGAAATCGATGACCGGCCTCATGGTCAACCGACGCGCGCCGCTGCCCACGGCCAGCCTCTCGCGCGTCGGAGGATCCCTCCTGCCACCCGTGGACTCGCGCCACCACACCAGCCCGACCTCGCGGAGGCCGTAGTCGTCTTTCGCTTCGACGAGCAGAGTGAGAGCCCGATCGATCCCCAGTGTTCGATTCTCGCCAGGATAGACGAGGACCACGGTCGGGGCGGCGTCCTCTCTGACCGATAGAGCGATCGCCGGCGGAATCCGAACGTCCGGCTCGCTCGGGGAGGCCGTCATCAACCAGGAAAGAAGTTCGCTGTGCTCGGCAGTGAGTTCTCCCCTGGCGATGTCGGCCGCCACTTCCAGGTCCAGCGTATCCGCCGCCGTTTCCCCATCCCGGGTGCGGGTGAGACCCAGGCGCTCGATCGGATGATTCGTTCGCGCGGTGAGACCGAGCCGCGTTCCGACCGGAACGTGTAACGAGCTGACGGGACCACTCAGGAGATCACGCGGCCGACTCAGATAGCGCGGATAGTCCAGCTCGATCAGCAGACTCGTGATCGTGAGTGGATCCACGGGGACCACCGTGAAGGTATCCGTGACGGAACCGCGGTCGTCCTCGGCCCAGAAGCGAATCGCCTCGTCCACGGGCTCGATCCGTGCTAATGCAGTACCGTCCAGCACATTCAGCATGGTGCGCCGGGCCGGCGTTCCGGGTCCCGCCTGCCCGAACCTCACCCGGTCACGGCCGACGGCGGTGACCACGATTTCGAAGCCGCCCCCACGCAAGACTTCCCCACCCGGCGGGTCGAGGCGAAGAGGAGGAGGAGCGGGCGGGAACGTCGCAGCCCACGGACGCGCGAGAACGCCGAGCGCTCTGGACGCCGACACCGGCTTCTCGATGAACTCCAGGCCCAGGGCCGCCAGCACGACCCCGACACCGGGTAGCGCGAGCCGGCGCGCAGCCCTCAGTCTCCCGTGCGAGGTGGGCAGCAACTCCCGCGCCGATTGTCCTTCGAGGGCCGCAGCCACCTGCACTCGGTGAAGGTCGGATAGACCGCCTGAGTCAACCGGGCCCGAGCCCAGCTCGATCGCCCCGAGCAGGTCGCCGCGGGCAAGCCCCCGGGCCGTCTCGATCTCGGCGGTTCTTCGTCGCAACTGGAAAGACCGGGTGGAGGCACCCACCGCCAGGCCGGTCACGGCGATCACTACCAGCCCGGTGACGGCCAGCAGCATCGGGAAGATGGAGCCGGGTCGGCTGAACCACACGTCCGGCAACCAGCCGGCCAGCGAGAGGATGGCCAGCACGGGCGTCCCGACGATGGCAGCCCTCCACAGCGCGATGCTCCGCCCCACGGACCGGACGGTCGCGACTGCGCGGGCGAGCTCGCGGCCCGCCTCGCCCGGGCTCACTTCCTTTCTGCCGCCCGGAGTGCCAGCGCGTACGCCCGATTTCGCGTCATCTCGAACTCTCCCCGCAAACGACGTGCGATCTCCCGTGTCGTTCGCCCCGCACTCGCCATCTCATGCGCGACCGCCGACGCTTGCTCCTCGTCGACCTGATCCCCGGACTCTCCAGCGACCCGGCCGTCCAGGACGATGGTGATCTCACCGCGAACGTCTCCCTCGGTGTAATAGTCCCGCAGAGCCGTCACCGTTCCGTAGCGTACTTCCTCATGCAACTTCGTGAGCTCGCGGCATACCACGCAGTGCCGGTCGGCCGCACCGCCGCCGACCCAGTCCTCCAGGAGACTCGCGAGCCTGCCCGGGGCCTCGAACACGACCACCGTGTCCGCTGATTGCAGGGCCTGATCCATCCAGGCCTGCCGTTCGCGTCCCTTCCTCGGAGCGAATCCGAGAAACAGAAACCGTCCCGCGGGAAGTCCTGACACGGCGAGGGCAGCCGTGACCGCCGACGGACCCGGAATCGGCTCGATCCGGTAGCCTGCACGCGCGGCGGCGGCCACCAGGCGTGTGCCCGGATCCGACAGGGTTGGAGTGCCTGCATCGGAGATGAGGGCACATGCCTCCCCCCTGTCCAGCCGCTCCAGCACTTCCTCGATCCGGCGTGCCTCGTTGTGCTCGTGCAACGAGCGAAGCAGAGTCTTGAACCCGTAGTGCCTCAACAGAGTCGCGCTGTGGCGCGTATCCTCGGCGTACACCACGGGCACGCCCTCCAGGGTCTGGAGCGCGCGGGCCGAAAGATCGGCCAGGTTACCGATCGGCGTGCTGACGACGAAAAGTGTGCCTCGTGTCATCCTATACGAGCGCCCTCCTCCCGGACTACGGGGGGAGGGCGCGGTTCCTCCATTCGGCTAGAGCGAGTCCTGACTCAGACGTGCTGCTGGATCTTCTGCTCCAGATGCGATTTCGGAACGGCTCCCACCACGATGTCCACCAACTCGCCGTCCTTGAAGTAGAGGATACTCGGAATCGAACGGATTCCGTATTTCTGGGACGTCGCCCGATTGGAGTCCACATCCATCTTGCCGACCTTGATCTTGCCGGCATACTCGGTCGCGAGCTCCGCGACCACGGGACCCACGAGACGACACGGCCCGCACCACTCGGCCCAGAAGTCCACGATCGCGAGCCCTTCGCTCGCCTCGATTTCCTGCTCGAAGTTTCCGTCCGTCAAAGTAACGAGCTCTGCAGTTGACACGATGTTACCTCGTTCCAGTGGAAATGCGCTCGCTGCGCATCTAGTTTTCGCCTCTACCGACCCCAGGCGGGTGATCCCGCGGGGCCATCACCGGCCTACCGGAGTGCGGAATGTTCAAGATCGATCACGTCGGTATCGCGGTCAATTCTCTCGCGGCCTCCGTCTCCGCTTTCGCGGCCATGCTGGGAGAGAACCCGGCAGGCCGGGAAACTGTTCCGTCCGAAGCAGTGGAAGTGGTGTTCTTCGGGCATGGATCGGGACGAGTCGAGTTGCTTGAGCCCAGCAGTCCCGGCTCACCGATCGCGCGATTCCTCGAACGGCGGGGGGCAGGCCTCCACCACGTGTGCTTCCGCGTGCCCGATCTCCCGGAGGCACTCGGACGGCTCGCCGAATCTGACGTCCTCCCCATACCGCCTGGAGTCCGTCCCGGAGCCGGAAATCGCCCGGTGGCATTCCTTCATCCGCGCGATTGCGGCGGCGTGCTGGTAGAACTGGTCGAGAACGCAGACTGATACTCAGGTCGCGGGCGCCTGCAGCCTAGGGTACCGGCGATGCGGTCAGAGCATCCAGGTTCAGCCACTCGACGTACCAGCGGCCGTCCCCATCCGGCACCGTGACCATCGGCACCACGACGTCGCCCTTGCGCGTGCCCGTCAGGCTGACGTCCCAGCGCACACGGTCGGGGCCGAGCTGTGCCAGGTTCGCCTGCCGCATGGTAAACGTCTCGTGCTTCAGGATGCTGGCTAGGAAGATCATCCTTTGCTCGACGTCCGTGACGCCGAATCGGTCGACCGCCGGCCCCTTCTCGGTTCCAAACACGTTCAACATTCGCGGGTACTCGTCGGCGTTTGCCCCATACAGAAACTCCTGCACGGCCATTTCCGACGTCGACGCCCCGGCGGGCGAGCCGTCCTGGCCCGATGTCCGAGCCGAGCAGCCGGATAGTGAAGCGGCCGCGAGGGTTGCCACGACCAGTCGGGTCACCGTTCCGTGCTTCGTATGCGAGCGAATCACCAGCGTCTCCCGTTCCGGTTCGTCCTTTTCCACTCGCGCCTAATGTGCGCCTCGGGGAGGGCGCGTCAAGACATCCCCCCTCCCCGAAAGCGCCGTGATCAGACTCCTGGATCGTCCAGTCGACGAAACTCGAGAGTCTCTCCGTCCCCTGCGTCCACTTCGATCAGGTCTCCGTCGTGGAACCTGCCCTCGAGAAACGCCATTGCCAGCGCGTCTGACACCAGATGCTGGATAGCCCGCTTGATCGGGCGCGCCCCGAAGGCGGGATTGTAGCCGGCCACTGTGATCCTCTTTCGAGCGGCAGGCGTCACCACCAGCTCCACCTGCCGTTCCCTCGCCAGGTCGGCGAGGCGCTCCAGCTGCATCCCGACTACCTGCTCCAACTCTTCCCTTCCGAGAGGTCGAAAGACGAGGATTTCGTCGACTCGGTTGAGAAACTCGGGGCGGAAGCTCTTCACCAGAGTATCCTTCACCTTCTCCTCGGTAACCGCCCAATCATCGTCCTGATGCTCGAGGATGTAGTGGCTGCCCAGATTGCTCGTCATGATGAGAACCGCGTTCCGAAAATCGACAGTCCGGCCCTGGCCATCCGTGAGTCGACCATCGTCCAGGATCTGCAGCAGGACGTTGAATACCTCCGGGTGCGCCTTCTCGATCTCGTCGAACAGAACGACGCTGTAGGGCCGCCGCCGAACGGACTCGGTCAGCTGGCCTCCCTCCTCGTATCCGACATACCCCGGAGGTGCCCCGATCAGGCGAGACACTGCATGCCGCTCCATGTACTCCGACATGTCGATGCGTACCATGGCGTCGTCATCGTCGAACAGGAACTCTGCCAGCGCCCGCGCTGTCTCCGTCTTTCCGACCCCCGTAGGCCCGAGGAAGATGAAGCTGCCTACCGGGCGGTCGGGATCCTGCAGACCTGCCCGACTCCGGCGAACCGCGTTCGAGACCGCGCTGATCGCCTCGTTCTGATTCACCACCCTCTCATGCAGGTGGTCTTCGAGGTGAGTCAAACGATCCTGCTCGGTCTCGAGCATGCGGGTCACGGGAATACCGGTCCACGACGCGACGACCTCCGCGATGTCTTCAGCGTCCACCTCTTCCTTCAGGAAACTGCCCTCGGCCTGCAGCCTGGTAAGATCCGACTCGGCGGCGGTGAGGCTTTCTCTGAGCCGGGGGATCTCGCCGTAGGTGATTTCGGCAGCCCTCTGCAGGTCGCCGGTCCGGGTCGCCTGCTCGGCCGCTATGGAGGTCTCCTCCAACTGTCTCTTCAGCCCCCGAACTCTCTCGATCGCTTCTTTCTCGAGGCCCCAGCGTGCTTTCAGGGCCGCGAGGTGCTCCCGTATCTCGGCCAGCTCGGTCTCGAGTGCCGAAAGCCGCTCAGTACTCCGCGCGTCCCTTTCTTCTCGGAGCGCCTCGCGCTCGATCTCGAGCTGCATGGCACGTCGTTCCAGCACATCGATTTCCTCCGGCATCGAGTCGATTTCGATACGCAGGCGAGAAGCAGCCTCGTCCATCAGGTCGATGGCCTTGTCCGGCAGAAACCGGTCACCGATATACCGGTCCGACAGCCTTGCCGCAGCCACCAGGGCAGGATCCGTGATGCGTACCCCGTGGTGGACCTCGTACTTTTCCTTCAGGCCGCGCAGGATCCCGACGGTCTCTGCCAGCCCTGGTTCGCCGACGAAAACCGGCTGAAATCGCCGTTCGAGCGCCGCGTCTTTTTCGATGTGCTTCCGGTACTCATCGAGTGTCGTAGCGCCCACCATCCGCAGCTCGCCGCGGGCCAGGGGCGGCTTCAGCATGTTGCCGGCATCCACCGCGCCCTCTGCCGCCCCGGCGCCGACGATCGTGTGCAGCTCGTCCAGAAAAACGATGTACCGGCCTTTCGCCTCCGTGATCTCCTTGAGGGCGGATTTGAGTCGCTCCTCGAACTCGCCCCGATACTTCGCTCCCGCCAGCATAGCGCCAATGTCCAGCTCTATCAGGCGCTTGTCACGCAGGCTCTCCGGAACGTCCCCCGCGACGATTCGCTGGGCCAGCCCCTCAGCGATCGCCGTCTTTCCCACGCCGGGTTCCCCGATCAGGACCGGGTTGTTCTTCGTACGACGCGACAGAACCTGCATCACACGTCGGATCTCGGCGTCGCGACCGATGACGGGGTCGAGCTCCCCCTTTCGGGCACGCTCGGTCAGATCCGCTCCGAACCGCTCGAGCGCCCGGTACTTTCCTTCCGCCTCCTGGTCGGTGACCTGGTGCGGCCCCCGAACCGCCGCGAGCGCCTCACGCAACGCCCCCTGCGTCGCGCCCGCATCCGCCAGAATCTCCCGCGTGCTGCTTGCGTGCTTCCCGGCCAGGGCGATCAGCAGGTGCTCCGTGGACACGTAGAGATCGCCCATCTTGCGGCCTTCCGCGTCTGCATCGTCCAGCACCCGCCCGAGTTCGCGGCTCGCAGCCGGCGACGCTCCTGACTGGCGCGGGAGACGGGCAATAGCGTCCCCGACGGCGGCCCGCACTCGAGATGGTTCGGCGCCGACCTTCCGCAGCACCGGATCGACGATGCCCTCCTCCTCGTCAAGCAGGGCCGCGAGCAGGTGAACGTCCTCGACTGCTGGATTTCCCTCGACCCGGGCCAGCTCCGCAGCCCCCTGCAGGGCCTGGCCCGCCCGAACCGTCAGTCTATCCGCTGGTATCATTTATCGGTTGCCTCCTCTGTGTGTCTCTTTCCAGCCTTCTGACGCGTGGGGCCGGCGGCGGCCCGTTCCATTCAAAGGCAAGACACATGCCCCCAACAGCTTCGAATACGGGTGCGGGATCCGCCACTCCGGCGGCCTGGGGAGCCTACTCGGCACACTACTGCCCATGTGGCAGAGATCACCGCAAGCGAGGGCCGTAGATCACGGCATTCGTAAACAGAACGAAGCTCGCAGACCACATGAGACGAAACAGCGGATCATCAGCAAACAAAATAACTTTACCCTCTCCACTCCGCGCTACCGACAGCCACGAGGACGTAGCGATTTCCTCCAGCTTGCTCGCACTCACAGCCCCGCTGACGGCGTCGACGGATTCTCCGAACGACGCGACCGTGTCGTGCTCCGGGGAGGGCTCGAACCCGAGGTCATTCAGGTGCAAGGCGAAGGACGACGAATCCTCGTTTCCGAGCCCCGCGCCCCAGGCCAGAGGATGATCGGGATCGAAGGCCAGGGGAAGAACGATTCCGGTGACCGCATCGTCCCAGGCGTCAGAGCGCCGCTCGCTCGTGGTCCGCAGACCCAACCGGCGCAGTTCCTCTCCGGCGAGATCCGGGTCCTGGTCGGCCCGCAGGGCGATCTCCACGAGCGAGCTGGCGGCCCAGCGAGCCGACGACCCCAGGGTGACGAGGGTTCCGCCCTGCTCCACCCACTCCTTGAGGTCTGTCTCGAGGTTCGGGCCCGCTCGCTGTGGATTGCCAGCGGGAAGGACGACCACCTCGTAATCGGCCAGCTCGGCCCGGCCTGTCCGAGCCGCGTCCAGCGCGTCGAACGGAATGCCTGCCACCGCCTCGAGCAGATACCAGACCGAACCCGCACTCGCTGCCGAAAACCCGGGTCCCATCAGAACCGCTACTCGACTTGGCCGAAGAGTGATCGACGAGCCGGTTCCAAGATCGCGTCCCCGTGAGGTAGTGCCGCTACTCACCGCATGCGCCATCCCTGCCAATCCGGCGGCCGCAAGTATCTCTGTGGCTCCTTCGTCACCGGGAAGAAAGATCGTGCCGGGCGGCCACGAAACGCCAGCCTGCTCGAAGCCGTGACGCAAGGCGAAGGCCCGACCGCCTCCCTCCACGTAGCGAACCACGGGTCCAGCGGCCCGGAACGACGGAAGGATCAGCCATCCGTAGCCAGGCGCCGGTGGTTCCGAATCAACGGGGATCCCCAGCACCGGAACGTCTTCGAATCCACCGTCACCCAGTGGTCCCGTAGAGTGGGCCTCCACGCCGTACGCGTACGGCAGGGACCAGGCAGTGATGTCGTACGTAGCTGTCACGTCCTCTCCCAGTAGGGTCTCCGGCTGAAGAAGAGTGACGGCCAAACGGCCCCGCGGCTGCCGGGCCGGCACCCGGATCGTTCCGATCGGGAAGTCCGCGCGCTCCTCGAACCCCGGGTGCGGCCGTGCGGACGCGCGGAACGGTCGCGTGGCCCGCTCCACTCTAATGCCCTGCGTCTGCAATGATCCCGCCAGGTCACGGACCACCGACAGATCCGGACCGGGAACGAGAAGGATGTCAGCCTGATCGATTCCCTGCGTACGATGGAAACCCGCGAACTCCGTAAGCAGCTCCGTTTTGCGGCCAGAAGCGGCCCGCAGCGTGGCGAGGCCCGCCACGCGGTGACGGGTCGCCCGATCTTCGAGAGTCAGCTCCGTTCCGTCCGGGCGCCGCACGACGAGACCGGCCCCGCGGCTGCCGGCCTGCTCATAGGTCATTCCGATCGCACCGACCAGGCTCGGCCAGCTGTCGCCGAATCCCGGGTAGAACAAGTCGAAGGTCTCTCCCGTGAAGTACAGCCAGCGTCGCCGATCGAACTCCGCTGCATTGGCCCGCCCGAAGTATTCGGCCCACCGCACCGTATAGTCGGGATAGATCGGATTCAGAGGCTCCGCGGCCGGAAAGAAGAAGTAGCTGCTCGAGTAGCCCATCTCGTGGAAGTCGACGTGTACCTGTGGGTTCCAGCGCTGCCACTGGCCTAGCCGCGCCCGGGTCTCGACCTGGGTCGCCCACGTCCAGTCGCGATTCAGATCAAATAGATAGTGGTTGTACCGTCCTCCGGGCCACGGCGGGTGGTGCTCGCGGCTCGCCCCTTCCGGATTGGGGTGCGCTCCGCGGGCCCCCCTGTACCACTGCACGTACCGGTCGCGACCGTCCGGGTTGGCCATCGGATCCACAATCACGATCAGGGAGTCCAGTACTCCAGCGGTACCTTCCCCGTCCACCGCGAGGTCCCAGGCGGTCCAAAGAGCCGCTTCCGTCGATGCGCTCTCGTCTCCATGCACCCCGTACGTGAACCACGCGACCGCCGGGTTCGTCCCGGCGATCCGAGAGGCATCAGACGCGGACAGGTCCGGATCGGTGAGCCTGGCGTTGTCCCGGAGTATGTCTTCCAGACGCGCCGCGTTGTGGACCGACGCGATCACCAGAAGGAGCAGTGGACGTCCCTCTGCCGTGACCCCGGAATGCACCAGGCTGACCCGATCGGAGCTCGAGGCCAGGGTCTCGGCGTAGCGTGCCACGTCCGATGCATCCGAAAAGCGCTCTCCGAGCGCATGGCCGAGGCTCTCTGCCGGTGACGGAACGGGCTGCGCCGGGGCTCGCACCACGGTTGCCAGCACGAGAATGAGAGCCATTCGGATAGTGGAGCGCATCACAGTCGATCCTCGGTTCGGGGCAAGCCGGACCCGCCGGGAAGCGGTCGGGGGTGGAATCCGGCCGGCCCGCCGGCCTCGTACCGAAGCTATCGGCCGGAACGACCTGCATCAATCAGGTCCCGGGCGGGTCTCCGGCCCAACTGGCCCCGGCGTGCGTAGGATGGGAGATTGAAAGAATGGAAACTCGAAGCGGTACCTGCCGAGGGGGCCTGACACTGCTGCTCGCAGTCGCCCTCGCCAGCTGTGGGCAGGGCGAGGAGAAGGAAGGTCCGGACACGGTCAGCGCCGATGCCTACGTGCAGGTCATGACCGAACTCATGCTTCTGGACGCCGATCCGCCGGAGGGCGCCACGGAAGAGGAGCGGGAGGCGAGGGCGGATTCGGCCAGGAGGAGTATCCTCGCCGGCCAGCGGGTGACCGCACGAGAGATCCTCGACTTCGCGGAAAGGCTCGGTGGCGAGGCAGGCCAGATGGAGGTTCTGTGGCAGCAGATCACCCATCGATACGATTCGAGTCGGGTCGCGAATCTCGAGGCGAAGACGGAGGCCCGCTCCGAGCCCGAGGGGAAGCTGGGCTCTGAGGCCCGCGCCGCGGCGGACGGATCGTCAGCGGAGCCCGTGAACGACTCGGTCGCCGCGACGGCCGATTCGCTCGCGCGCGCGACGCCCCTGGATCGCGACTTCCGGTCGCGCATACGGAGACCGGTGAAGGGCCGGCCCGTCGCCAGGGATACCACCCTCCAGCAGGACTGAAGACAGTTGCCGGCGGTCTTGGTTGGAGTGCCGAACCGTGGTAGCTTGCCCGACGGTGGGACCGGTTGATCGTCGCTCCAAAACTGAACTCGATTCCCGTCATCGAGCCGATCCGCTCGATGGTCGCTTGAAAGGCAGTGCATCTCTTGGCCGCGGAGTCCAGCCTCACAGCAGGTGAAGGACCACCGGGCGGAGATTCCCCCCCCGTCCTGTGGCTCCGCAGTGTCGGTCGCGCGGGTCTTTCTGTTACACGCCACATCGGTCGCGCGGGAGTGCTGTGGGGCGCCACGATGCTGGCGCTGCTTCATCCGCGCGATCACGTCCGGGAGACCTTTCGCCAGGCCAAGGCCGTCGGGGTGGACAGCCTGCCGCTGGTCCTCCTGGTAGCCACGCTCAGCGGATCGATCCTGGCCCAGCAGAGCGGTTACCAGTTCACCGACCTGCCGATGTGGATCGTCGGCAACGCCGTTGCCGCCGGCATGCTCACGGAGCTCGCGCCTCTGCTGTCCGCCATCATCATGGCCGGTCGCGTCGGCGCGGGCATCGGCGCCGAGCTCGGCACGATGAAGGTGACGGATCAGATAGATGCGCTGCGCACCCTGGGACGCGACCCCGTGGAGGAGCTGATCGCCCCGCGCGTGGTAGCCGGCGCGGTCATGATGATCCCGATCGTGATCCTGGCCAACGTCGCCGGGATCTGGAGCGGCTGGCTCACGGCGATCGCCATGCTCGACATGACGACACACGAATACGTGTACGGCGTGAGGAGCTACTACCACTCGGCCGCGCTGATCTTCTCGATCATGAAGGGCGTGTTCTTCGGGATCACCATCACGTTCATCGGCTGTTACATGGGATTGCAGGCCGAGGGAGGTGCGGCGGGTGTCGGCCGGACGGCTCGCAACGCGGTCGTGGCGATCATCGTGGCGCTCATGGTCCTGGACGTGGTGCTCGCGCCTCTGTACAAGGCGGTCGGATGATCGAGATCAGCGGACTGAGGAAGAACCTGAACGGGAATTGGGTCCTGGACGGAGTGGACCTGGAAATCCATGAGGGCACGAGCCTCGTGATCATGGGCCCGTCCGGAACGGGGAAGAGCGTACTTCTCAAGCACATCGTGGGCCTGTTCGACCCGGACGAAGGAGAGGTCCTGGTCGAGGGGATGTCGGTCCCCAGGGCCAACGGCAAGCAGATACGCGAAATCCGGTCCCGCATCAGCTACGTATTTCAGAACGCTGCGCTGTTCGACTCGCTGACCGCGGGCCAGAACATCCAGCTGGGACTGTCTCCTGCAAGGGTCCGGGAGTACGATGCTCACCGGGATCCGAGGGTACGTGAGGCGATCGAGCATGTGAACCTCGGTCCGGAGGTCCTGCGGTTGCTGCCCTCCGAGCTGTCCGGCGGCATGCAGAAGAGGGTGGCCATCGCGCGAGCCGTCGTGGGCCGCCAGAGGTACATCCTGTACGACGAGCCCACGACGGGCCTCGATCCGGTCAACGCGAACGTGATCAATCGCCTGATCGCTCGTCTTCAGGGTGAAATCGGAGCCACCAGCGTGATCGTTACCCATGACGTGGAATCGGCCTTCTACCTCGGCGATCGGATCGTCCTGCTCGCCGATGGAGGGGTGCAGGCATCGGGTACCCCGACCGAGCTTCGTGAATCGACCGATCCTGTCGTGCGAGCATTCCTCCACCCCAAACTCACTTCATAGGTGCCGGCCATGCGTGACCCCGGATTGAGAGACCAGTACAAGACGGAGCTCCAGGTCGGGATACTCCTCGTCGTGAGCTTCTTCGCCCTCATTCTCGGCGTCGCGTGGATCAGCGGCCGTCAGGGCGGTGGCGATCGCCTGGTGTTCTACGCGATCGCACCGGAGGCGGCGGCAATCACTCAAGGAACACCGGTGACGTTGCTGGGAGTGGAAGTGGGATCCGTGAGGCGGGTCGAGCTGCGTCAGGACCACGTGGCGATGGAAGTCGTCGTGTCCTTCGATGGCGAACTGCCCCGGGATACGCGCGGCGAGATCAAGACTTCCGGGTTTCTCGGCGCCAACGTGATGGCCCTCATCCCCGGCGTATCGGCGGACGTCCTGGCCGGGGGCGACTCGATCACGGCGACGCCCGCGCCCGGCCTGAACGACCTGGCGGGCACCCTGGGTGACCGGGCCGGCCGAGTCCTCGAGCAGACGCAAAGGCTCCTATCGGACAGTCTGATTGCCGACGTGCATTCGACGGCCGGATCGCTCGCCGCGGGCATGGAGGATGTCCAGATCCTGCTCGAGCGGGAGTCCACTGCGCTGGAGGAGCTCATCGGGGCCTTGAACCGGACCGCGCAGGAACTGGCGGCTGCGACGTCGGGACCCGAGATCGACCGGACGCTGGCTAACATAGACACCCTCACCGCGCGACTCGCGTCGGCCGGCGACGACCTCGATTCCGGGAGCCAGTCCCTGGCGTCCATCCTTCAGAAGGTGGACGAAGGCGACGGCACCCTGGGGAAGATGGTCAACGATGGCGAGCTTTACGACCGGCTTACGGCAGCGACCGAGAATATCCAGGTCGCCTCCGAGGAGATCGCGCTCCTGACGCGGGACGTGAGAGCCGATCCGGACCGGTATCTGAGGGGCGTGAAGTTCTCCGTGTTCTGAGGCGGGCAAGACGACTAGAAGAACAGCCGTCGAACGATCTCGAAAGCCGCGTAGGCCACGCCGATACCCAGGACCGTGATCAGCGCTCGCCGACTGATGAGGGGCCAGCGACGCCCTCGCTCGGCCGCGACCTCAAACGTCCCGGTGCGCCGGACTCCCTCCCGACTGACCTCGAACGTCCACGCCAGAAAGAGCGAAACGGGGAATCCCACAAGCAGGAGGATAGGCAACCAGCTGTACCAGCTCGCCTCCCCGTATATCTCCTTCATGTTAGCTAGAAAACTGAAGATGCCGATGCTCGCCGCAAGGTAGACGACGGCCACATTGTACACCTTCCGCCGCTTCAGTTCCTCCCAAAACGGCAGGCGCCCCACAACCTGGCTCGCAGCCGTCCCGACGGCCGTGGTCTGAGTGGTCACGCTAGCAGGCGTCACCTGGCCCGGCGTGCTCACGCTGGGATGGGCACCCGAAGCCATCCCCACCGCCATCTGTACGGCATCCCCATACTGTGCGGCGGCCGGGTAGCGATCCGCGGGCAGCCGACTCAGCGCCTTGAGCACCACGCCATCCAGTGCCTCCGGAACGGTCTCACGGAGAAGAACCAGGGATGTCGGCGATTCGGCTTGCCTCCGCGCCATGGTGATCTGGGGCGACCGACCCGCCAGGGGCGCCTCGCCCGCCATCATCTCGTACGTCACGCACGCCAGCGAGTAGATGTCGCTTCTCCCGTCGAGCACGGCTTCGCCGCGCGCCTGCTCCGGACTCATGTATGCGGGCGTTCCCACGGCCATTCCCGTCTCGGTGAGGCGTTCCCCGCCTCCCAGAGTGATCGCGCGAGCGATTCCGAAGTCCGTGATCACCGCATGGCGGCGGGTCAAGAGTATATTCTCGGGCTTTATGTCCCTATGAATGACACCCTGCGAATGCGCGAAGTCGAGAGCGTCCGAGACCTCTGCCGTGATCCGGCAGGCCTCTTCGATCGACAGGTACCGGTCCCTCTTCAAGCGATCGCGAAGCGTTTCCCCGTCGATGAGGGGAGTGACGTGGTACAACAGTCCTTCAGCCTCCCCCGAGTCGTACAGCGGAAGGATGTGGGGATGTACCAGTCCGGCCGCGATCTCGATTTCACGGAGAAAGCGCTGCGCTCCGACCGACGCCGCCAGCTCCGGAAGCAGCACTTTGACAGCAACGGTGCGATCGTGCCGGACGTCCCGGGCCTGGAAGACCATGGACATGCCCCCACGACCCAACTCGTCCATGATCTCGTAGCGGCCTTCGACCGCGCGTGACAGACGCTCACTCAGCTTGGGCACGTTTACATCCCCGTGGGGTGATCGATGAACCGGCATTCGACGCCGTACCGCTCAGCCAGGATATCGCCCAGCGCACGGACGCCGGCCGTCTCCGTCGCGTAGTGTCCGGCGTATATCAGATTGAGCCCCAGTTCGGTGGCCTCATGAAACGTGTGATGGCTCCCCTCGCCCGTCACGAAGGTGTCCAGCCCCTCCTGGTGCGACTGCTCGATCAGCGACCCTGCCGAGCCTGTCGCGATACCGACCCGTCTCACGTGTTCCGGACCACCCTGAATCACGTTCGGAGCATCACCACAGACGTCCGCTACTTTCTCGACGAAATCCCGCAAAGACAGGTCCGTCACCGCCCACACGCCGAGCCCCTCCAGATCCGACCAACGCCCGAACGTCCCCTCGGCGACCAGACCGAGATCGCGCGCGAGAAGCGCATTGTTGCCAATATCCGGGTGAATGTCGAGGGGCAAATGCGCGCTGTACAACGCCATGTCGGCGTCGAGGAGGGATTTCAGGCGACGGTACGAGCGGCCAATCACGGGGAGCGGCTCGCCCCAGAACAGGCCGTGATGAACCACGAGAAGCTGAGCGCCGTCCCGGGCCGACTCGTCGATGGTCGCCTGGCACGCGTCGGTCGCCACGCGGACCGACTCGATGGGTGAGCGGCAGTCCACCTGCAGACCATTCCATGCGCCTGGATAATCGGGGATCCTTCGCACGTCGAGGTAGTCGTCGAGAAACTCGACCAGCTCCCTGAGATCTGCCACTCCAGTCCTCCTCCGCTGAGCGCCCGCCTGCTCTCTCAGTACGCCCGTGCCCGCACGACCTCAGAGACGGAAGGTGCGCCGCACAGGCAGTTCACCGGTGCGTCTTCGGAACGGAACTCCTCGTCCGGGATGACCCGAATCGTCGACTTCGTATCGTCCTTGACCTTCTGCTCGCAGCCGGCATCTCCGCACCAGCCGGTGAAGGCGAATCCGCCCTGAGCCTGCATCAGGTTCCGGAATTCGGAGTAGTCCTCGATCCCCCGGACGGTAGCAGCGTCGCGTCGATCTCGCGCCGCGGCAAACATCTCGTCCTGGATGGAGCCGAGCGTGGCCGCCAGCCATTCGGCCGCCCCGGTCATGGGCAACTGCGTCTTACGGTCCGCCCCGGCCGGGGTGATGCGCCGAACCGCCATCACGCTCTCGGCCTCCACGTCTCGCGGCCCGACCTCGAGCCGGATCGGCACCCCGCGTCGCTCCCAGTCGTAGTACTTGGCACCCGGGTTCACCCCCACCCGGGAGTCGACGTGCACACGCACACCGGCAGCCTCCAGTTCCGCTCGGACCCGGCCGGCCGCTTCGAGCACCAGTCCGCGCTGCTCGTCGTTCCGCCAGATCGGAACGATGACCGCCTGGTAGGGCGCCAGTTTCGGCGGCAGGACGAGCCCGTCGTCGTCACCGTGCGTCATGATGAGTCCCCCGACCAGGCGCGTCGATACGCCCCAGGAGGTACTCCACACGTAGACGTGCTCGCCTGCCTCGGTCTGGTAGCGGACGTCGAACGCCTGGGCGAAATTCTGGCCCAGGTTGTGGCTGGTCCCCGCCTGGAGGGCCCTGTTGTCCCTCATCAAGGCTTCACACCCGTACGTGCGAAGGCCGCCCGCGAATCGTTCGGAGTCGGTCTGCCTGCCGGTGATGACAGGCATGGCCATCCAGTCTTCCATGAAGGTTCGATAGACGCCCAGCATGCGGCGCGTCTCCTCCTCGGCCTCTTCCTCGCTGACGTGAGCCGTGTGACCCTCCTGCCACAGGAACTCGGTGGTCCTGAGGAAGGGGCGCGTTCTCATCTCCCAACGGACTACGTTGGCCCACTGGTTCAGGAGGATCGGCAGGTCACGGTAGGAGTGAATCCAGTCGCGCACGATCGGCCATATGATGGCCTCGGACGTGGGGCGGACGACGAGCGGCTCCTCCAGCTCCACCCCACCGGCGTGCGTGACCACGGCAGTCTCGGGCGCGAATCCCTCCACGTGCTCGGCCTCGCGATCCAGGGCCGACTGCGGGAGGAACAACGGAAAATATGCATTCTGGTGGCCCGTGGCCTTGAACATCAGGTCCAACGCACCCTGCATCAACTCCCAGATGCGGTAGCCATACGGGCGGATCACCATGCATCCGCGCACCGGCGAGTGACTGGCGAGTTCGGCCTGGTGCACGATCTCGTTGTACCAGGCCGAAAAGTCCTGGCTCTGGGGAGTCAGCTTCTTGCCGTTATCCATGCTCTATCTTTCCCTGGACCGGACCGCGTGTCCGGCCGACCTCTGTTCAGTTTCTCGCCTCACTCCGAACCGGTGAGGAGAACTGCCAGGCTGAGCCTCGCCTCTTCCCCCGTGTCCATGGAGCGCACCACGCACTCTCCCGACTCGACCTCCTCGGGGCCGACCACGATCACCCGAGCCGCACCCGACTGGTTTGCAGCCTTGAATTGCCGCGATACGCCGCGGCTGCGGTAGTCGAAGCCCACTCGCCGACCGCGAGACCTGAGCGAGTGCACGATACGCAACGCTGCCGGCAGTTGCTCCTCCGACACGTGGATCACGAAGTCATCCAGGGCGCCTCCAGCCTCGGGAACCAGGTCGCGGTCCCGAAGCAGCTCGGCGAGGACCACGTCTCCCATGCCGAAACCGAGGGCCGGCAAGGCCGGTCCGCCGACCGCCTGCAGGAGATCGTCGTATCTCCCGCCTCCACAGATCGCCCGAAACTTGCCCCGGCGATCCCACACTTCGAACACCAGGCCCGTGTAGTAGGCCAGGCCGCGCACGAGACGCAGGTCGAGCGCGACAAAGCCCTCGAGGCCCGACGCCTCGATCTGAGCCCGAAACTGACCGAGCCGTTCCACCGGGCCCGATATCGCCGGGACGGCGCCGAACTGCTCCGAGAGGGCTTCGAGGCTCGTGCCCGCCAGGCCGAGGACGCTTGCGGCTGCCGTCGCATCGGCACCGGCCTCCACCAGGCGATCGGACAGCCACTCGGCAGACTCACGGTCTGACTTGTCGAGGGCCGCGAAAGTGGCCGGCAGCCCGCCCGCGGGGATTCCGAGTTCGATCAACACGGCCGAGATCAGCTCCCGGTCTGAGTAGCGGACGACGAAGTCCTCCGGTCCCAGCCCGAATTCCCGAAGTACGTCGATCGCCGCGGCCACGACTTCCACGTCCGAGGCCACCGAAGTCTCACCGACGATATCGACGTTCAGCTGAAAATGCTCTCGAAGGCGCCCTTTTTGTGGTCTCTCATACCGGAAGAGCTGCGGAATCGAGAACCACTTGATCGGCTTGGGAAGTCCCCCGGCGCGGGCGCCGACCATACGGGCGAACGTGGGGGTCATCTCGGGCCGCAGGGCAATCTCTCGCCCCCCTTGGTCCGTGAAGCGGTACAGCTGTCCGACGATCTCCTCACCGGACTTGCGGGTGTAGAGCTCGAGACTCTCGAGCGGAGGACCGTCGTACTCCACGAAGCCGTACCGACGCGCCACCTCCCGCCACGTGCGGAAGATGTGCGAGCGGAGGGCCAGATCGGCCGGATAGAAGTCCCGAAAACCGGGCAAGCTGGACGTGATCATAACGTCGCCAATGTATGAGGCGCCTCTGGCGAGCGGCAACAGAAAGCGCCGGCCTCCGTGGTCGGCGCTTTTCGTCTCATCGTGCGAAACCGGGGAGTCTCAGTCGACCTGGCAGAACCGGTCGTAGGCTTCCCTGAGCTCTCCTGCGATGTCGCTCGCGTCGCGCCCCTCTATCTGATGGCGCTCGAGCATGAACACGTGCTTCCCGTTCTGAAACAGGGCGAGCGAAGGACTTGAAGGGCGGAATCCGTCCATATACTCCCTGGCCTGCTCCGTCGCATCCACGTCCTGGCCGGCGAACACGGTGACGATCCGGTCCGGCTGCACATCGTGCCCGGTGGCGATGGCCACCGCGGGTCTCGCGTTGGCCGCCGCACAGCCGCAGATCGAGTTGATTACCAGAAGAGTCGTGCCATCCCCTGCGCTCAGCACCCGATCGACTTCAGCGGCCGTGCCGAGCTCTTCGGCTCCCAGGCGGACCAGCTCGTCCCGCATCGGCCGCACGGCCTCCGGATCGTATCTCATGGACTCACTCCAGTTCAGGATTCGTCAGCATCCATCAGTATCAGGCTCCGAGCGTCTCCGACGGTGTGCGCGGACCCCGTCACGATTACCGTCCCCTCACCTGCGAGTTCCCTTGCTCGGGTCATGGCGCGTCCGAAATCGGGGTCGCCCTCCGCAGGCCTCCCGGCCGTCAACTTCACGACCTCCTCCAACTTCCAGCGCCGCTCCTCGGGAGACGATGGCGCGACGGTGAGAACGACGCCGGACG
Organism: uncultured Gemmatimonadota bacterium; assembly: GCA_964602635.1. Taxonomy (GTDB): domain Bacteria; phylum Gemmatimonadota; class Gemmatimonadetes; order Palauibacterales; family Palauibacteraceae; genus Benthicola. The sequence continues at coordinate 35,913 of CAZRRU010000161.1, forward strand.
CTGCGGCCAGCAGGGGATCGAGCATCGCGGCCCACGGCTTGTCTCCCAATATTCCCACCAGAAAGACCACGGGGCTGGGCAGGGGCAAGTCATTTACCAGATCGGCAAGAACCTTGATCGCGGCAGGGTTATGCGCGATGTCCAGTACCCAGAACCGGCCCCGCCGGGTCAAGGTCTCAAAACGGCCGGGCAACGGGGCGTCGCTCATTCCCGACGCAACGTCGTCTCGCGACACGCCGGAGTCGAACCTCTCGAGCGATCGGATGGAGAGGGCTGCGTTACGGGCCTGATGGTGACCGACCAGGCGGGTGCGTACCTGCAGTCCGTTCGCCCACCCGTCAGACAGGTATCGGAAGCGCGTCCCGTCAACGCCGATCGAGACGTGCTCAACGGCGAGGTCGCGCCCGAACACGTCGAGCGGTGCTCCCAAATCCGCGGCTCGCGCACTGACGACCGCGGCCGGCTCCGGTTCCAGTGGCCCGACGACGCCGGGCACTCCCGCCTTCAGTATGCCGGCCTTCTCCAGCGCGATCTGCTCGAGCGTGTGTCCCAGATAGTCCGAGTGATCCATATCCACCGACGTGATCACTGCCACTCGCGGTTGCACCACGTTCGTGGCGTCCAGCCGGCCGCCGAGACCCACTTCCGCGACCACGATCTCGCACCCGGCGCGTCGGAACGTCTCGAAGGCGAGCACCGTAGCCGACTCGAAGAACGTGGCGTCCTCGCGCTCGGCTGCGGAGAGAACGGCCTGCGCGCAATCCTCCAGGAGACTCGCATCGGCAGGAACCCCGCGAATGCGGATGCGCTCGGAGAAATCACACAGGTGTGGGGATGTATACAGGCCGGTGATTCTGCCGCTCCGACGCAGGGCCGCCTCGGCGAGCATGGCCGTGGACCCTTTGCCGTTCGTACCACCGATATGAACGTATTCCGGACCCAGATGAGGATCGCCGAGAGTGTCGAGCATCGCCCTTGTCCGCTCCAGGCCCCAGCGGATCCGGTGGACCGGACGGCGATGCAGAAGACGGCTCAGGGCCGACAACGGAGGGTCCCGGGAGGCGCGGCCGGTGAGGATTCCGGCCCGCTCAGCTCATGTGGTGGAGGAGCAGCGCGACGGTGTCGCGCATCTCTCCGCGCGGCACGATCCGATCCACCATTCCGTGGTCGCGCAGGAACTCGGACCTCTGGAATCCATCCGGAAGATCCTGCCGGATCGTTTCCTTGATCACTCTAGGCCCGGCGAAACCGATCAAGGCATCCGGCTCCGCCAGGTTCACGTCGCCCAGCATGGCGAAGCTCGCGGTGACTCCCCCGGTCGTCGGGTGCGTGAGAATGCTGATGTATGGGAGGCCGGCCGCAGCGAGACGCTGGAGTGCCGCGGACGTCTTGGCGAGCTGCATGAGCGAGAAGATGCCCTCCTGCATCCTCGCCCCACCCGATGCCGACACGATGAGCACGGGACTCGACCGCTCGACCCCCCGCTCGACCATGCGCGCGATCTTCTCTCCGACCACGGATCCCATCGAGCCCCCGATGAACCCGAAGTCCATGATCCCCGCGCACACGTCTCGGCCCTCGATGCGTCCGGCCCCGGTCAGGACCGCATCGTAGCTCCCAACCTTCTGTTCAGCCTGTGCGATCCGGGCACCGTAAGGCTTGGAGTCGACGAACCCCAGGGGATCGGCTGACCTGAGGTCCGCGTCGAACTCCTCCGCAAGTCCGTCGTCGAACAGGAGGTCGGCGTACTGGGGCGCCGAGATACGGAAGTGGTGACCACATTCCGGGCACACGCGATGGTTCTCCTCGAGGCGGCGCGTGTACAGCGCCTCTCCGCAGCCGTCGCATTTCTCCCATACGTCGGCTGCGAGCTCCCGCTTCTGGGCGACGAGCTTCTGTTTTTCTTTCCGGAACCAGGCCATTCGTCCTCGCTCTACCCGTTACAAAGGCGAGCAGGAATATAACCGGAGCCGCAGCCACGGCGACCCCTGGCCCGTCGGTTCTCCAGTTCGTCAGGTCTCATAGGCCACGCGGCACACGAGTCCGAGGCCCACGAAGGTCGTCAGAAGGAACGATCCACCGTAGCTGATGAAAGGAAGCGGCAGGCCCGTCACGGGCATCAGGCCCACGGTCATTCCCACGTTGATCACGAGGTGGGCGAACCAGACGGCAAACAAGCAGAACACGACCAGGCTTCCAAATCCCTGGGTCGACTCTGCGGCTACTCTCAGTACTCGCCGGAGGAACCAGGCCAGAAGAGCCAGGAATACGAACACACCGATCAGGCCCAGCTCTTCGCCGACCACCGAAAAGATGAAGTCCGTGTGCTGCTCGGGAAGGAATGCCAGCCGCTTCTGCGGTCCCTGCCCGAATCCCTGTCCCGTCACCCCACCCGAGCCGATCGCGACCTTCGACTGGATGAGGTGCCAGCCCGCGCCTCGCGGGTCGATCTCCGGATCGAGAAATACCAGCAGTCGACGCTGCTGATACGAGGCGAGCCGATTCCACAGCGGAGTGGCAAGCGCCCCGGCGACGAGGTTCGCCAGTGCCACGGCAACGGCTTCAGCCATGAATGGGCCACGCAGGTAGAGCCCTACCATCACGATCACGAACCAGACGCCCCACACGGCGGCCGAAAAGCCGAGGACGAGGCTCACACCAGGACTGACCAGCATGAAGATCGTGAACAGCGGGATACCCGCCCAGAACAGGGCGGCTACCAGAATCACCACGAAGATCAGGGCGCTCCCCAGGTCCGGCTGTGCCATGACCAGGAGGAACGGCGCGACGACCGCGAGAACCGGCTTCCAGAGATCGAACAGTCTCGTCTGCGGCTCCTTGCGCGACCCCAGCAACCTCGCGAGTAGCAGAATCGTGGCCAACTTCGCCAGCTCGGCCGGCTGGAAAGAGAAGCCCGCAATGCGAAGCCAGCTGCGGGTGTTCGGTCCGCTGCCCACGACCAGGACGGCCAGCAGGAGGATGATCGAAAACGCATATACCCAGGGAGTGGCCCACTCCAGCCAGCGCATCGGCACCCTGATCACGATGGCGAAAGCCAGGAGCGAAAGGCACAGCCACACGAGCTGACGGGCCCACGCCCCGGTCACCAGTGACGGCAGGTCCACCTGGCCCGCCGACCAGATCATCCCGATGCCGAGAACGGCGAGGATCAGGCCCGAACCGAGCAACACCGGATCGCCCAGTCCGACCAGAGTGGATCCCTGATCCCGCCTCATCGGGTGCCCCCCGCGGTGCCTGCGACACCGGCAGGCGGCCTCTGGGCCGGCCTCTCCAGCGGCCGGTCGGGCGGGACCCCTTCACTCCTCAGATACCGGGATACGATCTCCGAGGCCAGCGGCACGGCGCGCGATGTCCGGTCGTCGGGATGCCCGTTCTCCACGATGGCCGCAATCACGATGCGGGGATCCTTCACCGGGGCGAATCCGACGAACCACGAGTGCGGCTCGCCGTGTGGGTTCTGGGCCGTACCCGTCTTGCCCGCCATGGTCCACTCGCGCGGTCTGTGCCAGTACGCGGTCCCTCCAGGCTCGTTGACCACCCGCGTGAGTGCCTCTACGAGCTCCAGTCTCCGCGCCTCCGGAAGGTTCAGCGTCCAGCTCTCGAGTACACGCTCCAGGACTTCGGATTGCAGAAGGTGTGGCACGACCGGCGATCGGCCGGTGGCGAGCGCTGAGTAGAACTGGGCCATCCGCAGGAGCGACTGCTCGGTCTCGCCCTGTCCGATCGACAGATTCAAGACCACCGACTCCGTCCATCCCCTTCTCCCGAATCTCTGATCGTACCAGTCCCGGGACGGAGGGAATCGGCTGGAGATCTCGCCCGGAATATCCAGCCCGGCGGACTGGTTGAAGCCGAGTCCGTTCACTCCTTCGAGGAGCGGATCGAGGCCCAGGCGAAGGCCGACCTGGTAGAAGAATACGTTGCAGCTCTCCTTGATCGCTTCGGACAGGTTGAGAGGCCCGTGACCCTCCGGCCTCCAGCACCGGAAAGCCCTGTTGCCGTACTGCAGGGCGCCCCGACACGACGTGGGCATGTACGTATCGATGTCCACCGATCCCCCACGCATCGCCAGCGTCGCGAGCACGAGCTTCCATGTGGAGCCCGGTGGATACAGAGCGGCCGCGGCCCGATTGAGGATCGGTTGCCCCGGGTCGTCCCGGATCGCCGCCCAGTCGGGCTCGCTGATCCCTCCAACGAACAGGTTCGGATCGAAGCTCGGCTGGCTGGAAAGGACGAGGACCGCTCCGTTGCGGGGGTCCAGCGCCACGACTGCGCCTCGATCACCCTCCGGGAAGACCGAATCGGCGAATTGCTGCAGGGCCAGATCCAGCGTGAGCGTCAGGTCGGTCCCGGGCTGGGCGGAGCGTGCGAGCTCCGAGGGAAAGTCACGCACGATGGACCCGCGCGCGTTCACCTCTACGTATCGGGTCCCGGCGGCTCCTGCCAGCACGGACTCATACGACCGCTCGATTCCTTCCTTGCCGACGATGCGGGCGGCCTCGTATTCGACGAACTCATCGCTGTCGAGCTCCGACTCGCTTATCTCGCCCACATAGCCGATCACATGGGCCGCCACGGATCCCGCCGGGTACCGGCGCCGCGGATGTGTCTCGATCACCACGAGGCGAAACTCGGGGCGCCGCTCCTCCACGGCCGCCACCTGATCGAAGCTCAGGTCGTCCCGCACCAGCACCGGGAGCTGCGGGTTGCGGCGACGCCGATCGAGGATCCTGTCGATACCGATCGAATCGAGGCTCAGATACGGAGCCAGGCGCTCCAGGGTGGCCCGGGCGGAATCGGGCGGCGAAGACAGAAGGGACAGCGAGTATCCCGGGATGCTCTCCGCGAGGAGCTCGCCGTGCCGGTCGTAAATCGCTCCCCTCGCTGCCGGTATGGGAATCGGTCGCAGTCGGTTGTTGCGGGACTGAAGCTCGTAGGAGCCTCCTCCGAGGACCTGCAGACGGAAGAAGGCGGCGGCCAGGATCAAAATCACGACGATCAGAAGCGCTGCGGCGGCACGGGCTCGTCGCACTCGACTCAGCCGAACGGCTTCCCCCCCGGTCACCGGTCGATCACGTTCGGCGCAAGGCCGCGGCCGCGCGTTCCGCAGCGCCGCACACGACGGCCGTGCCCAGGGCGCTGATCGGTGCAAGCACGAAGCCGCCCAGGATTCCCGGCCCCCCGGGCATGGCTAGCATCAGCAGCATCTCGGCGGTCCACGTCCCGACGAACAGGTAGATGAAGACGTAGTACCGTGCATCGGCAAACAAGAGGTCGCGCGACCGCGCGGCCAGGTAGGCCAGGACCGTGAGGATGATCGATATCGTCCCCAAACCCGCCAGCGCCGTGGCCGCTTCGAGCACGCCCAGGCTGAAGCCGAGGAAGGCGGCGTATCCGGCGCGCAGGCGAAGAGCCGCGAGAAGCAGGCCTCCGATCATGAGATTCGGCAGCGCCGGCCACCGGACGAAGAACCGGTATAGCGTGAAGTGCAGGACGATGAGCGCCACGATGACGAAGGCGTCCGGGCTCCAACCACGTCTAGAGCCCGCCAACCGGGGCCTCCTCCTGCTCAGCTCCGTCCAGGTTCGGAGCTGATGTGTCGGGTAACGCAGGCACCGGCTCGATCTGCGACCGGTCCCACGCCGTCGCGGCCCGTACTGCCCCCGGTTGCACGGCCGGCTCCACCAGGTAGCTGTGGGACCACCCGGACCGAGAATCTTCTTCGGTGATCACCGTGCCGACCGTAATCCCGGGCGGAAAAACACCTCCCAGGCCCGCCGTCTCCAGGATGGCTCCCTCCGCCATTCGTGCCTGGTAGGGAACCCCTTCCACCAGCATCAGCGCTTCGCCACCCTCTCCCACAACGGACCTCACGATCCCGGTCGCGCCTCCCGTAACGGACCGGACACTTACCCTGAAGTCCGGATGCGTCCAGAACTCACCCAACCCGGTGCCTCCGGATGTCGAGCGCAGGACACCCACGATCCCCAGGGGAACGCTGACTCCGGTCGGCACCTGGATTCCACTCAGGGATTCGCTGCGCAGGAGGAAGGTATGCGAGTCTCCGATCAACGGGCGGCCGGGCACGAGTTCCGCGACGATGAACGATCCCGGTCCCCGATCCGGAAGTGACAGCTGAGTCCGGAGCTCGCGATTCTCCCTCTCGAGATCCGCCGCCACCAGCAGTCTGACGTACAGGACATCTCGCTCGGCCTCGAGCCGGGCCGCCCGAATGACCAACGCGGCACGCCTTTCGTACGCGGCGTCAGCCGCCAGGAAAGGCGCCAGAACCGTGCTTCGAAGCAGCCGGGTGAGACCCAGGGCCTGTGAGGAATCCAGGCCCGCGAGGGACCAGGAAAGAATCAGGAGAACGGCGACGATGACCAGGTCACGTCGCTGATTCTCAGGCCGGCCGACGTTGATATGCCGCAACGCCTCCTCAGGTGGTAAGCACGCTCCGATAGCGCGGGATGTCGTCCAGGACTCGGCCCGTTCCTCTCACCACGCAGGTCAGAGGCTCTTCGTCGACATGAATCGGAAGGCCCGTCTCCTCACGGAGGAGCTTGTCGAGGCCACGGATGAGAGAGCCGCCGCCCGTCATGACGATACCGCGATCCACGATGTCGGCCGCCAGCTCGGGTGGGGTGATCTCCAGGGCCCGGCGCACCGCACCCACGATCTGCTGGATCGGCTCCAGCATGCACTCGCGGACCTCGGCCGAGTTGACGCGCACGGTCTTGGGAATGCCCGAGACCAGGTCTCTTCCCTTCACGCTCATGTCCCGCTCTTCCTCGGTCGGATAGGCCGAGCCGATCTGGATCTTGATCGCCTCCGCCGTGGGTTCGCCGATGAGCAGGTTGTAGTTCTTGCGCAGGAAAGACACGATGGCCTCGTCCAACTCGTCGCCGCCGACCCGGATCGACGTCTCTGCAACGAGGCCGGAGAGGGCGATGACCGCGATCTCCGTCGTGCCGCCACCCACGTCGATCACCATGTTGCCGGTTGGGGTCTCCACGGGGAGCCCCACACCGATCGCCGCGGCCATCGGTTCGGACACCATGTAGACTTCTTTGGCGCCCGCCGCATGCGCGCTGGACCGGACTGCCCGGCGCTCCAGCTCCGTAATCCCGGACGGTACCCCGACCACAACGCGGGGCCGCACCTTGAACACCCGGTCCGCCGTGACGGTCTTCAAGAAATAGCGAAGCATGATCTCGGTGATGTCCACGTCCGCGATCACGCCGTCCTTCAGCGGGCGAACTGCCTCTACGCCGTGCGGAGTGCGACCCAACATGCGCTTCGCCTCGAGGCCGATCCCCATGATGCGGCCGGTACTCTTCTCGACCGCCACGACAGAGGGCTCATTCAGGACGATTCCTTCGCCTGCAACGTAAACCAGCGTATTGGCAGTGCCGAGATCGACGCCCACGTCGTTGATCGGTAGGAAGCTACCTTTGAGAAGACGTTTCCACATCGCCTGTTCCGTTCAGGATCATCGAGACACTAGAGCGCACACCGCCTCGTTTCGGTGAGCAGACGTGCAAAGGTCGGGCCACCGATCCGGGAATGTAGACTCCGCCTTTAACGGATGAAAGGCGGAGTCCGGCGGGACCCACTCCGAGGTTACAGCACCTGCGAAACGTCAACGCTCGGGATGCCGAACGCCTCACCGACCGCAGCGTAGGTGAGCTTCCCATCCACGGCGTTCACACCGAGGGCCAGGGACGGATCGTCCTGGCACGCCCGGACCCAGCCCTTGTTCGCCAGCGCGATCATGTAGGGCGAAGTGGCATTCGTCAGGGCCAGAGTGGAGGTCCTCGGCACGGCCCCCGGCATATTGGCGACGCAGTAGTGGATCACGCCCTCGACCACGTAGATCGGGTCATCGTGCGTGGTGGGCTTGACCGTTTCCACGCAGCCGCCCTGGTCGACCGCCACGTCGGCGATGACTGAGCCATCCTTCATCAGCTTGAGGTCGTCCCTCAGGACCAGGCTCGGCGCCTTCGCCCCCGGCAGGAGAACGGCGCCTATGAGGAGGTCCGCTCGTGCAATTTGCTCCAGGATATTGCGCCGATTGGAAAACAACGTGTCCACGTTCGCAGGCATGACGTCGGCGAGGTAGCGCAAACGGTCTAGGTCGAGGTCGAGAATCGTCACGTGCGCCCCGAACCCGGCAGCGATCCACGCCGCGTTCGTACCGACGACGCCCCCTCCGAGGATGACGACCTCGGCAGGCAGGACGCCCGGCACGCCGCCCAGGAGGACTCCGCAGCCACCCTGGTTTTTCTCCAGGTACTTGGCGCCCTCCTGGACCGCCATGCGACCCGCGACCTCCGACATCGGCGTCAGGAGAGGCAACTCCCCGGTTTCGAGCTGAACGGTCTCGTATGCTATGGCCACGCACTTCCGCTCGAGGATCGTGCGGGTGAGAGTCTCATCCGCCGCGAAATGGAAATACGTGAACAGGACCTGTCCCTCCCGAATCCTGTCGTACTCCGGCGCAATCGGTTCCTTGACCTTGACGATCATGTCCGCGCGCGCCCACAGGTCGTCCACGTCGGCCACGATCTCGCCGCCGACGGCAGCGTACGCGGCGTCGTCGAATCCGCTCCCCAGACCGCCGCCCTTCTCGACCAGAACCTGGTGCCCCTGGGTCACTAATGTCTCTACTCCGCCCGGAACCACCGCTATGCGGTTCTCGTGCGATTTGATCTCCATCGGGACCCCCACGATCATGGTGCAGCTCCTTTTTCAGTTCTTTCGAAAGCCGTCCGGACCGGGAGGCCCGCCTGGCCGAAGCGGCGCCCGGGAAGACGCCGAAAATGAGCGGTTGGACCCGCCCGAGGAGATTACGCGGGCCAAAGTTCCAATACCGCTACCCCCTCCGGATCATACAGCCTCGAGGCCTCCGCCGCTTCGTCGAGTCCAATTCCATCGATCAGCTCGACGAGTCCATCCAGATTCCTGTACGGCTCGTCGTATAAATCCATGGCCGCGAGTCGGTGCATGCGTGCAGCGGGCGACTCGAGCGACAGGAGGATCTGCCCCTTGATCTGCTCCTTCATCTCTGCGAGCTCGGTGCCGGAAAGCCCCAGGTCACTGAGCTGCTGAAGCTCTTCGAGCAGAGCCTCGCGCGCGTCGGCAGCAGTATCGGGCCGGGTGCCGAGGTAGGCACCGACGTGGCCTCCGCGAGCGTAGAACGACTGGAACGAGAACACGGAGTATGCCAGCCCCAGCTGCTCGCGCACCCGCTGGAACAGCCGCGACGTCATCCCGCCTCCCAGCGCCTGTCCGACCACGATGGCCGCGTGCCGGAGCGAACTCTTATGGTCGAGTCCCCGCCCTCCTGCCACCAGGTGCACCTGCCGCCCGCCGGGGCGTCGCACCGTTTTCGCGCCGGCGACGGTGGAGTCAAGAAGAGGAACGTCAGCCAGGCTCTCCTCACCGGTCGAAACCGGCCACAGGTCACGTACCCGATCCAGCAGATCGTCGTGATCGACCTGCCCCGCCACGGCCACGACCGCGTTCGCCGGGCGATACGCTTGCTCGTGCAGTCGGAGCAGATCACCGAGGTCTACGGCCTCGACCGTCTCGGCGGTGCCGAGAATCGGAGCGCCGTACGGGTGGCCGTCGTACAAGAACTCGGAGTGGAGCTCGAAGACCAGGTCGTCCGGTGTATCCTCAGTCCGGGCGATCTCCTCGAGGACCACCTCCCTCTCGAGTCGCAAATCCTCCTCGCGAAGCGAAGGCGAAAACACGAGGTCCGACAACACGTCAAGGCCCGTCGCCATGTGGTCGGAGGGGACACGCACCTGGAACGAGGTGTGCTCGTGCGTCGTGTAGGCGTCGAGCGACCCGCCCGTGATCTCGACCGCCGCGGCTATCTGCTGAGCTGATCGCCGCCCCGTGCCCTTGAAGACCATGTGTTCGAGGAGGTGAGCGATTCCCCTGTGTACGGGTTGCTCGTGGGCCGTCCCGCGCCGCACCCAGACTCCCGCGGCAATCGACCGTACCGATTCCATACGCTCGGACAGCACGACGGTGCCGGATGGCAGAACGGAGCGCCGGACCTCGCGGTCCAGACGCTCCGTCCTCTCTCCGTGGTCGCCCGTCGACCTCACGGCACCGTCAGGTGACGGGGTCGGCCGTCGATACGGACGGGCATCGGGCTCAGCCCGCTGACATCGCCGCCCGGCGCGACAGCTTGAGCCGTCCCCGTTCGTCGACCGCCAGCAGTTTGACCTGCACCACGTCTCCAGGCTGCACCACGTCCTCCGTCTTCTCGGTACGCCCGTCCTCGAGCTCCGAGATATGGCACAACCCTTCGGTGCCCGGAATGATCTCCACGAAGGCCCCGAACGTCGTCGTGTTCTTTACGACACCCTCGTAGATCCGCCCGACCTCAGGCTCCTCGACGATCGCCTCGATCATCGCCCGCGCATTCTCCGCGGCTTCGCCAGACACGGAAGAGACGGTGACGACGCCCGTATCCTCGACATTGATCTGGGCTCCGGTCTGCTCCTGGATGCTCCGAATCGTCTTGCCCTTGGGGCCGATGACCTCTCCTATCTTCTCGGGATTGATCTGGATCGACATGATCCGCGGAGCGTACTGAGACATCTCCGAGCGCGCCGTACCGAGCGTCTGCTGCATGACGTCGAGGATGTGCAGCCGCCCATCTCGGGCTCTCCCCAACGCCTCACGCATCGTGTCCAGGCTCAACCCGTCGATCTTGATGTCCATCTGGATCGCGGTGATGCCATCTGATGTGCCGGCGACCTTGAAGTCCATGTCGCCCAGTGCGTCCTCGATGCCCAGGATATCCGTGAGAATGGCGACCGAGTCGCCCTCCTTGACGAGACCCATGGCCACGCCGGCGCACGGGCCCCGAAGCGGAACGCCTGCGTCCATCAGCGACAGGGATCCTCCGCACACGGTCGCCATCGAGCTGGAACCGTTCGACTCCAAGATGTCCGAAACGATCCGGATGGTGTACGGGAATTCGTCATAAGCAGGCAGCAGCGACTGAAGAGCCCTCTCTGCCAGCATCCCATGCCCGATCTCCCTCCGGCCGGGGCCCCTGAACGGGCGCCCCTCGCCGACGGAGAACGACGGGAAGTTGTAGTGAAGCATGAACGACTTCGACGTTTCCTCACGGACGTCGATCGAGTCGATGCGCTGCTCGTCCCGGATGGTTCCGAGCGTCGCTACACACAGCGCCTGCGTCTGACCTCGCGTAAACAGGGCTGAGCCATGTGTGCGCGGCAGGATTCCTACGTCGGCCGAGATGGGCCGAATGTCCTCCAGGCTGCGGCCGTCGACCCGCTCGCCGCGCTCCAGGATCTGACGGCGCATCGTCTCCTTCTCGAGCCTCTTCATCACGCTCGACAGGTCGTCGAGGTGCTCGGCGAAGTCTTCCTCGTCCTGCAGGTCGGCTGTCACCGACTCCCTGAGCGCCGACAGCGCCTGGTTGCGCTCTTCCTTGTTCGGCAGGGCGAGCGCCTCCTCGACCTTGCTCGCCGCTCTGTCCCGAACCGCTGCCTCGAAATCGGGCGACACGCTCTTGGGCGGGTACTCGAACTTCTGTGGCGGCCCGCCGACCATCTGCACAAGCTCGTGCTGGATCGCGATCAGCTCACGAATTGCCTTGTGCGACACCTCGAGGGCGGAGACCAGCTCGTCCTCGCTGATCTCGACCGCGGCTCCCTCGACCATGACGATCGACTCGTCGGTGCCGGCAACCACGATGTCCATGTCGGAGTACTCGAGCTGCTCGAACGTGGGGTTGATCACCCACTCATCTGAAACACGGCCGACGCGAACACCCGCGATCGGGCCGCCCCATGGAATCGGCGAGATCGTCAGGGCCGCCGAGGCGCCGAGCATACCGAGCACGTCCGCGTCGTTTTCCTGGTCCGCCGAAATGATGAAGCAGGCGACCTGCGTCTCGTTCTGGTAGTCGTCGGGAAACAGGGGCCTCAGCGGCCGATCGATCTGACGCGCCGACACCGTTTCCTTGTCGCTGGGTCGGCCCTCACGCTTGATGAACCCGCCCGGGAACTTCCCGGCAGCATAGGTCTTGGCCCGGTATTCGACCGTCAGGGGGAAGAACGGCATGCGGGACTGCTTGCGCTCCGCCATCGCCGTCACCAGCACAACCGTGTCACCGTACTGGGCGAGAATCGCCCCATCCGCCTGCCGAGCCATGCGACCCGTCTCCAGGATCAGCTTCCGGCCCGCGAATTCCTTCTCAATCCTGTGTGCCATCTCTTCTTTCTCTTCTCTTTCCGCTCTTCTCAAGCATACAACGTCTTTGTCTTACGCATCCCGGCCGCGAATCTCCCGCGTTCTCGTAGCGGGCACGGGCGGGACAACAAAAACGGCAGCCCGAGGCGCCTTGCGCCATCGAACCGCCGCGTTACGAGGCCTGCAACTCCACTATCTGCGCAGACCCAATTCCTTGATGACCGTCCTGTACCTGTCGAACTCGTTCTTCTTCAGATACTCGAGCAGCCGGCGTCGGCGACCCACCATCTTGAGGAGTCCCCTGCGGCTGTGGTGATCCTTCGGGTGCGTTCGAAAGTGCTCGGTGAGGTGCTCGATCCGAGCCGTCAACTGCGCGACCTGAACCGCGGGCGAGCCAACGTCGCCCTCGTGAGCGCCGAACTTCCCGGCTATGACCTTCTTTTCTTCCGTGCCCAGCGTCATCAGTGTGAGTTCCTTCAAGTTCGTGTATTCACCAGATATCAAGCATTAAAAAATAGCCTCCGACTACTCAATTGTAAAGCAATGCCGTTGACTCTGAGAGATCGTGACGGGCATCAGTCCCCGGCCACCGCGCCGAAGTAGTCTCGTGCCATGTCTCTGTCCTTCTTCATCTGCTCAACCAGTTCGCCCGCCGTCGCGAACGGCTCAACGTCCCGGAGACGCTTCAGGAAATCCACCCGGACACGTTCGCCGTAGATGTCCTCATCGAAATCCAGGATGTACAGCTCGATCGACGGTGGAGAGCCCGCGAACGTGGGTCGAGGTCCCAGATGCAGGAGTCCGGAGCGGATCTCAGTCCTGAATGAAGCCCGAACCGCGTAGATGCCCTGCCGGGGAAGTAGCTTTCCACCTTCCGGGGCCTTGATATTCGCGGTAGGAAACCCCAGGTCCCGACCGCGCCCGAGCCCGGTGACGACCGGGCCCCTGAACGAATACGGGCGTCCGAGATCGAGCTCCGCCCGCTCCACCGCTCCTTCAGTCAAGGCGGTCCGGATCCGGGTCGAGGATACCGGCGAGCCACCGGAGACGACGGCAGGCACGACGTCCACGGCGAAGCCGAGGTCGGTGCCCAGACGCCGCAGGAGATCGATGTCGCCTTTCCTCCCCCGGCCGAAACCGTGATCGTATCCGATGACCAGCTCGGCGACCCGGAAGCGTTTGCGTAGCACTCGATCCACGAATTCCTCCGGCCCGTATTGCGACAGGGCGCGGGTGAAAGGAAGGAAGGCGACGTAGTCCAGCCCCGACTGCGTGAGAATCTCCTTCTTTTCGTCCGGCGTCGTCAGCAGGCCCGGTGCGGCTTCCGGGCGCACGACCGTCAGCGGATGCCTATCGAACGTCACCAGAACGCTGTGCAAGCCGCGCTCCCCCGCGCGCCGCGAGATTTCCTCGAGAACCGCCACGTGCCCACGGTGCACTCCGTCGAAACTTCCGACCGTGACCACCGTACCTTCGACATCAGGTGACAGGCCGCTTTCCCACTCCGATCTGACCTCAGCCATGAAACACCTTCTCGGGCTGTAGCAGATCGGAGTCGCGACGGGCTACGCCGACGAGTCGGTCTCCGGCCACCATGGCCACCGGAAGATCGGTGTCCCCGGCGAGACCCCCCCCCGGAATACGCCGCCCGTGCTCGACCTCCGTCACTTCGGACGGAGACAACCGCCGGATAGGAAGC